>CANQUH010000314.1 GCA_947626965.1 uncultured Lachnospiraceae bacterium | reverse complement strand
CCTGCTTTCGCCGCGATCTCTGTGATCGGAGACATCACTGTTTCCTGAGCGATCTCAATGTCTGATTTGAATCCCATTTTTAAATTTCTCCTTTCCTGTTTCTTTATTTCCCGGTTTCCTGTTTTCTCTGCGAATTTCCGAAAACCGGATGCTGTCCGCACTGTCCATTTCACCGTTCTTTTTCAGATGATCCGGACAGATGTGCAGAGCAAATTTCAAAACATTTATTCCTTCGGCTTCTCCCGCCCGCACAATCCCTACAGATTCTTGAGCGTTCCGATGATCACATCGCATGCCACAACCAGGTCTTCCGCGTGAAACGCCGCCGGAAAATTGTCACTGAACAGAATCTGAGATGAAGGCGGGAACTCTTCATCTCCGCTCCAGATCTGGAAGCGGATGAAAAATCCCTCAAACAGTTCAAACTCATATCCCGCGTCCCCGGCTTTGATCCCGGCTGCGCCCAGTTTTTCACAGGCGCTGCAAAACGCATCGATACGGCTGCCATAGGAATAAGCAAGACGCATCATGCACCTTCCGTTAAACTGACGGTAGTAAACTTCTCCCCACGGAACTTCCCGATAGGTCAGAAATTTCCCGGTACTTCGAACCTGGCACCCTTCAATCAGAAAACGGATGACCAGAATCTGCGCCGCAGTCATCGACAGCAGCGGACAGTACATAGCATCTTCCTGTGTCCGCTTCACCGTAAATTCCGGAAATCCGATCTCATAATCTTTCCCCAGAAATCTGACCGTGAAGCTGTGAGTTTCCTCCGAATACGGAAAACCGGTACGCACACTGATTTCCAGCGGATCCTTCTTCACATACTCTTCTTTGTAGTGCTCAAAAGGCACCCGCTCCTTATTGTCTTTTTCATAAGCAATCTCCATACCGATCTCCTTTTTATTTCTTTATTTCATCTCAAGCGACGGAAACAGCGACGCATCCGTATGCGGAATAAAACAGCACGCTACAAACTCATCCATATAGGAAAGCTCGCTGCTGAGTTCCAGATACGTCATATTATGCGCAACCTCCGCCACCTTGGCCTCAGCCTCTGTCGAGAGCAGAATCGCGTAAGCGCCCGAAAGGGATGAATTCCCGATATAGGTAAACTTTTCCAGTTCAATGTCAGGGAACATTCCGATCGAGACAGCATTCTTCATGTTGATGCCACTTCCGATTCCACCGGCCACATAGACATGGTCGATCATCGAAATATCAAAATCAAGCGACCGCAGCATCACACGGATCGCTGAGAAGATTGCTCCCTTCGCACGGATAAAGTTATCGATATCTACTTCTGTGATCTCAATGTCCTTCACCGATGCGGCATTCTCCTTAAACGCAAGCACATAACTTCCCATTCCGTACTTATCGTGACGGATCCGTTCCCCTTCTCGGATAAATTTGCCCTTCGGACTGATGATACCGCAGCGGAACAGTTCACTGATCACATCGATGATACCAGATCCGCAGAGTCCGACCGGCTTCTGCCCTTCATCGCCGACGATTGTAAACGTCGGTTCCATCGTCTCTTTGTCTATCGTGCATGCTTCAATCGCGCCGTCTGTCGCTCTCATCCCGCAGCTGATATCGCCGCCTTCAAACGCAGGGCCCGCGGAACAGGCGCAGCTCATCATAAATTCGGAATTTCCAAACACAAGCTCGCCGTTCGTGCCCAGATCGATGAACAGAGACATCTCATCCTTGTTCCAGATTGCGCTCGCAAGCGTACCGGCCGTGATATCTCCGCCGACATAGCTTCCGATATTGGGCGAAACAATGACGCGCGCATGCTCATAAATTTCAATGCCGAGATCCCGGGCATGTACCGAATCCGTCTCAAAGAAAGTCGGAATATATGGCTCCATGCGCACCGGATCAGCGTAAACCCCCATCAGCAGATGGTTCATTGTCGTGTTGCCTGCCACACACATACGGTAAATCTGCCGTGAGTCCAGTCCGGCAGACGCACACATGGTATGGATCATTGGATTAATTGTTTCATTGATGATTGCATCCTGAAGCCTCTTACGGCCTCCGTCTTTCTGCTGTTCGATAATACGGTTAATTACATCAGCTCCGTAACGAATCTGCCCGTTTCCCGCGGAAGCTTTCGCGAGAATCGTTCCGTCAAGCATATTGATGATCAGAGCGGAAACCGTCGTCGTTCCGATGTCAACCGCCAGACCACAGACCTTTGCCTCCTGCCCGGAGGGAAGGATATCCAGAACCTCTGCTTTATCCCCGGTTTTCCGAACAACACACTGTACGTCAAACGAAGACGCACGCAGCACTTCCGAGAGTTTTTTAAGTACGGCAAACGTGAGCTTTACCTTTGAGACGCCGCATGCTGCCTCGACAGCCCAGGTCAGCCGCTCATTATCCGGCATCGTATCATCCAGAGACGGTGCCTCCATCGTTACCGATACAACTTCTAAGTCATTTTTGAACGCAATCCCGGCCTCTGCAATATCGGCTTTCGTATGTTCAAAAATCTGCAGCTCTTCCGTAGAACTAAGATCCGCAACTTTCATTCTGCTGCGATATGCTGAAGCGATATCGGGCACAAGCACCTCGACATCCGAGACAATCTTGCTGATACAGGACAACCTCCAGCCCTGTGTATATTCCTCATCCGTAATGTGCCGCGTCTTTTTTGATTCCAGCTCACCACTGATAAGTTTTATTTTACATTTTCCGCAGGCTGCATTTCCATTGCATGGCGCGTCAATTGCCACGTTCGCTTTTTTCGCCACTTCAAGAAGATTCTCACCGACCGCAGCGGAGATAATAACATCATCGCCATTCTCAAACTTAAAAGTTACTTTGTACATAAGATATCCTCGTAATGAATAATTTATATATTGCTATAATATAATTTTCACGCCTTACCGGTAAAACTTTCCCCGTACGTCCGTAAAATTTTCAATTACATGCTTCAGGGGAATTTTGAGATAAAACAGATTACCGGAAACGTTCAGGCTGTGTTTTCCAAGTGCCCGAAAGCAGAACTTCCGGGCACATTTTTTATTAAACAAGATCAGATCTCAAGATAGGAATCCGCATACAGCGTATTGTTCTTGAATACATCGCAGGACTTGATCGTCTCCATCAGACGAAGATCGCACGGATTTACGATTGCGGAGGTAAGTCCCTGCATCATGCACATTGCAACCAGAGCCGCATCCATGATCGGACGGATGTGCTTCGGCATACCATTGGAATTATTGGAAAGACCACCGGTGGAGTTCAGGCCCATGTCTGTGAACATCTTGATCGCCTCAAGAACTTCCATCTGCTTGTCCTGCATTCCCTTTACAACCAGGAACAGCGGGTCAAACCACAGATCTGTCGGATCCATGCCATGCTCAAGGCCTCTCTCAAGCATTGTCGTCAGATATCCCATACGCTCGTCATTGTCAGCCGGGATGCCTTCTGCGGAGCAGAGAGCGATAACGATTGCGTCGTTGGCTGCCGCGAGGTCGATGTTCTCAATTCTTCCGCCTGCGTCAGCGGAGTTCACGATCGGTTTTCCTTTCGCGCGGTTGTATACGGAGATACCAGCCTCAATTGCTTTCTTGTTTGCGGTATCAAGTGCGAGCGGTACATTGTCGAACTCATTCTGAAGGAGCTGAACCGCCCACTTCATCAGATCTTCGCCGTCAGCCTCAGCCGGGCCGATGTTGACATCAAGATAAGTAGCGCCTGCGTCAAGCTGCTCTTTTGCACGTTTCAGGATCGGAGCCGGGTCTCTCTCAGCCATAGCTTTACGGATAACCGGTGAAATACAGTGGATTCTCTCACCAATAACAACAAATTTTCCCATAGTACTTCTCCTTTA
>CANQUH010000313.1 GCA_947626965.1 uncultured Lachnospiraceae bacterium | reverse complement strand
GCGGATTGCGCGTGATCCCAGCGTAAAGCACTATTCCGATGTGGAAGAAGCACTTCGGGAGCTGAAACGATGAACCGTGATAAAGATGCCGCCGTATGGGAATGGAATCCTGTACGGCGGTTTTCCTATGCTTAAATTTCCCGTTCCTTCTTTTTCGCCGGTTCGCAGCTTAAGCGCCACCGGCGCTCGCTCACCCCACTCCATCTGGTCGGCGGCTTTGAGCGCCTCCGTCACATTCTTCTGCTTTGCCATAGTCGGGATGATAAAGGCCGGACGCAGCCGCGAAAACAGCATTTTTCGCGCCGCGCCCGTGCATATCCGCTTCCTTTTTTATGGCAGTACGATTTTCTGTCCCGGCATGATCATATTCGCGTCCTCGATTCTGTTCGCCTCACAGATCAGATCAAGTTTGTCAAGACCCCCGTAATAAGTCTGGCAGATATCAGCCAAAGTATCTCCTTCCCGGATTATATAAGAAGCTCTTGTCTGGCGCGCGGAGGCTTCCACTGACGCTTCTTTGTCCTCCTCCGGATCTGTGACGGAAGTTCCGGCTCCATCGGCTCCTGTGGTTCCATTTTCATTTGGCTGCGAAAGCCCGGCGACCGCGGCCGCTTCCGATTCCATACTGTTTTTCGTATTTATCCCAGCCTGCGCCGGAGTTCCGTCAACGGTTCCCTCCGCTCCATTCTGCGCAGGCTGTACTCCAGTTCCTCCGATTCCGTTCTGTATAAGCGCCGCCGCAGACACCGCACTGGAATCTGCCGCGCCTGACGGCTGATTTTCCCCTTCAGGATCTGTCCCTTCATCGGAAGTTTCCACCGCGCTTTCACCTGCTCCATTTCCGTCGGTTGTGGTTTGCCCTATTCCCTCTGCGTCATTCCCGGCGGCGGCAGTCTGCACTGCTTCATTTGCTTGTTCTGTTCCCTCACCTGAAAAATCTGCCGTACTTCCGTCTGCATCAGATCCGCCGTTCACCGGCCGCACTGCTCCATTTGCCTGGTCTGCTCCTGCATCGTTTCCGGCAGCGGCAGTTTGTACCGCCCCATCTCTGTTTCCTGACGGCTGGTCTGTTCCCCCTGCCGGATCTGTTCCTGCACCTGAAAAATCCACCGTGCTTCCGTCGGTTGTAGGCTGCACTGTTCCCTCTGCGTCATTCCCGGCGGCGGCAGTCTGCACTGCTCCTTCTCCGTTTTCTGATAGCTGGTCTGTTCCTGCACCTGAAAAATCTGCCGCAGTTCCGCCTTCATCAGATCCGCCGTTCACCGGCTGTACTGCCCCTGCTCCGGGATCACTGAAATTTTCCACTCCAGCGTTTTCTGTACCGGTCCCGCCAGCCGCCGGCTGCACTGCCCCTGCTCCGGCGTTTACCATCACAGTTCCTTCCGCCCCGGAAAGCACAGGATTTTCCGCAGAATCTGTCTCCGTTCCGGAACGCATCACCACAGCAGAACCTGACGGAAGCTGACTCTGCGCCTCGTTTTCCGGAACTTCAATCATGATATCTCCGCTGCGCCGCTCTTCCATCCGATTGACAATAACCGCCCCGACAAGCAGCACTGCGGCAACAAAAAACGAACTTGCCAGCTTCAGCATTCCATTCAGTTTTACCTGATCCTTTTTCCGGATCTTTGCGCGGAAGTTTTTGATCGCCCTATCCGGAACGCTGGCCTGCTCTGATCCCTCTTCCTCAAACATTTCCGCCATGTATTCCTGCATTTCCTTATTCTGCTCGTAAAAAACAAAATATCCGGGAATCTGCTCGTACTTCTCTGCTTCCGCCCAGTACAGCGTCTCCTCCTGTTCTTGCAGATGATACAGAAAACGGCGTGACTGAGGAACTTCATCCGCAAGATACTCCATGCGCTTCACCGGATATTCCCCGATCACGCAGCATCCCTGAATCTCGCTCGGGCCGAAAAATTCCCTGCATTCTTCGAGAACAGTCCGCTTCTCCCCCGGTTCTTCGGGTTCTCCGTCCTGATCCGGAAATTCTTCCATATCCAAACGTATTTTCTTCGTTTCTTCTTCAGCCGCGCTGTTTTCACGGGCAGTTCCCCCCGCATTTTTTCCGTTCGACTTCGCGTCCGTCCCGGCCGCGTGCGTATCCTGCGGTTTTCCGGATCTCCCCGTTTCCTGCATGTGTACACCCCCGGACTTCTCTGCCGCCGTTCCCTCCTGTGATTCTTCTGTCTCCTCCCTGTCTCGATTTGCGTCTGCTTTCCTCTCACGTATTTTCTTCCGTTTCTTTAAATCCCGGCTACTCTGTTCTGCCGCATCCTCATCCGGTACTTCGACAAGTCCCCGGATAAACACCAGCGTCCCTTCCTCCGTCTCCTGTCTTTCCCCCAGAAATACTCCCAGAAAACCCCGTTCCTCCTGCTGCTCTTTCCTGTGGATATAAGTCATCACATAATCTTCCATGTAAATTCGCCTGTTCCCCTGTATATCTCCTATCTGGCGTACATTCTTTGGTAATACTGCTTCCTTTTCCATATTCCTTCACTCCTTTTCCAATCAAGTACGCCTTCCCGCATACCGCAGGGTTAAGCTAACGTATACCTTACCATACACTTTATGCAGAATTTAGTATTTCATGGACAAAAATCTAAATTTTTTTAAGACTGCATATTTCCGGCGGAATGGAGATACTTATAGCAGCGAAGTCAAAAAACTTCCCGAACCCCCAACGCCGAAAGCAGGCAGAGCGAAAATCGTTTTGCCGTTCACTAATATATAGAAAAGGAGCCTTTCTTATGCTGACAAACCTGACAAATCATTTTTGTAAGAATCTGTCCGGATTTTTTTCCGCCGCATCAGACAAATTTCTCCGTCGGGAAGAGACCCCTTCCTCTCCCGAGCCTGACAGACCTCTGCGTCGGGCGGCGGGACTTTCTCCCGCACCAGGCAAGTTTCTCCGCCGGACAGAGACTCCTTCCTCTCCCGAGCCTGGCAGATCTCTGGGCCAGGCGGCGGGACTTTCTCCCGCATCAGGCAAGTTTTCCCGCCGGACAGAGACTCCTTCTTCCCCCGAGCCCGGCATATCTCTGGGCCAGGCGGCGGGACCTTCTCCCACATCAGGCGAAGTCTCTTCCCCGCTGGCCGACTGTCTGCGCTCTCTGCTTGCGCTGCAGAACAGGAACCGCAGAACTCCCGTCGTCCTCTGCATCGGCACAGACCGCATCATCGGCGACAGCCTTGGCCCTCTTGTCGGTTCAAAGCTCACCGAAACGGGACTCCTGCCTTATGTCTATGGAACGCTGGACACCCCGGTCCACGCCCTGAATCTGCGGGATACACTCGATGAAATCAAAAAAAAGCATCCGTCCAGCACTGTGATCGCTGTCGACGCTTCTCTCGGCTCAAAATCCGGTATCGGCTCCATCTCTGTCCGCGACGGAGGGCTGTATCCCGGAGCTGGAGTCAGTAAAAACCTGTGCCTGACCGGCGACATCTCCATCACCGGCATCACAAACATGGAAGACGGCTGTCCGCTGCTGTCTCTGCAGACTGCAAGGCTGTCTACCGTGATGCAGATGGCGGAACAGATTGCGGAATGTATTCTTGAGGCCTGCGCGTCATAATACATTCTTGTCTGCGCTGTCCGCTCCGCGATATTTAATGCTTGCGTCCGGATGACAGCCATGCTATCATGAATACCGCTACTGTCTCTGACATTAAACTTTCATGCCCGCGCTGCGGGCGCCATCATGAATGAAAGCCCACGAATCGCTCCGTGCCTTTGGCACTCCCGCGCTTCTGCCCCGCATTCGCAAATCGCATCGCTCATGTTCATTCGCGCTGCTGTTTTGCTCATACGGGTTAGCGTCTTCTATGCATCACCAGTCCGGCAAGT
>CANQUH010000312.1 GCA_947626965.1 uncultured Lachnospiraceae bacterium | reverse complement strand
GAGATCAGCATCTGTGTCTTCGGACTCATCATCATGAACGCGATGATGGAACCCGGGGAAGCCGGTCCGTTCAGACCCGCGTGAGTAATTGTGAAGAACAGGATCGCGCATGCGTTTCCGGCGATCGGAGCAATGATTACCTGCGGATTCATCAGGATATACGGGAAATAAATCTCGTGGATACCGCCGAAGAAGTGGATCAGAACCGCGCCCGGAGCGGAATCCTTCGTTGTCTTGTCTTTCGAGAACAGCATGTACGCGAGCAGAACGCCAAGGCCGGGGCCGGGGTTCGTCTCAAGCATGTACATAATGGATTTTCCGGCTGTCGTCACTTCGTTCGCGCCGATCGGAGTGAATACGCCGTGGTTGATTGCGTTGTTCAGGAACAGAACCTTCGCCGGCTCGAGGAAAACGGATACCAGCGGAAGGAGGCTGTGGTTTACGAGGAACTCAACGCCGCCGGTGAGCACAACCAGAATCGCCGACATAACCGGTCCGATCAGGTAGTAGCCGAGGATTGCCAGAAGCATACCGAGAAGTCCGACGGAAAAGTTGTTTACGAGCATCTCAAAGCCTGCCGGAATCTTTCCGTCGACGGCTTCATCAAATTTCTTGATCACAAGACCTGCGAGCGGTCCGATCACCATCGCGCCCATGAGCATGGTATAGTCAGAACCGCAGATACATCCGATCACCGCGATCGCGCCGATCACGCGGCCTCTGTCGCCTGCGATCATCTTGCCGCCCTGGCTCGCGATCAGAATCGGAAGCAGATAATTCAGCATCGGGCTGACCATGGAATTCAGCTGCGGATTCGGAATCCAGCCTGTGTCAATAAACAACGCCGCGAGGAAGCCCCACGCGATAAAAGCGCCGATGTTCGGCATGACCATTCCGGAAAGAAACTTTCCAAACGCCTGTACTTTACTCTTCATACTAATTCACTCCTATCCTTTTCATCGTTTCGTTTTTATAATATTTCACAAGCGCTTGTTCCGCGAGAGCAGCGCCCGCGGCTGCGTCGCCCTCCTGAAGCGCCTGAAGAAACCGACTGTCGTCAACCAGCAGAGCACTCAGGGCGCTGATCGTCTCATAGCACTCTCTGGTCTGCCCCTCATCGGGGGCCAGCATTACGACGGCTCCCCTCACTTCCCCCTTCTCCCCCGCCAGCGGGCGGACAAGGCGAAGAAAACCGAACCTGCTGTGTTTTGTCACATCCGTGATACAGTGAAACAGATAAATATGCATATCGGGAAAGAACGTGTCCCCGATTTCCTCTCTCTTTCTGATCCCGGCGGCTATCCTTTCCTGCTCGTCTTCCTTTCCCGTGAACATGGCCGCCGCCAGGCTGACCAGCCGGTCAAAGCTCTCGGCCTGCTCCGCATCCCTGATTCGGAAATGCTCCAGGATCTCCACGATCTCGCTGCCGATCAGCGATGCGTGGCGGATAAAATCAAGCGTCAGCGTACCGTCCCCGCAGAACGGAGCGGCGGCGCTTCTGGTCTTCTGGTGTATACGCCTGCGGTTGATCTCTTCGATCGCATTCCGGATCATCAGCTTATCCTGTGTCTGCAGGATCATGCCGACGCGCAGATGTGGGAAATCCGTCTGGATCTCCGTCGTGGAGATGATCAGGTCAATTCCTTCTCTGCGGAGCTGCTCCTCGTCGATATCGAACGCCGAGATAATCCTCTGCACTTCAAGGTTGCCGAACAGTCTCATAAGGTTCACCGACAGCACCTTGGAAGTCCCGATCCCCGCCGGACAGACCACAACGGCCCGGATCTTCCGCTCATTCTCCTGGAGCTGCTCGGCCGCCGCCGCGAAATGCATCGCGATATAGCCGATCTCCGACTCCGGAATCTCGCGCGGCGCGATAAACTCTCTCAGGACTTCGCAGGAAGTCTTCACCGCCTCATAAATCTCAGGATAACTCTGCTGAACCAGATCCGGCTGCGGATTCTCCATGCGGAGATTCACTGAGGCGCGGCTGATAAACGCGTTGATGTGCTCCACCAGGTCGTCCGCCATTCTCGTGCAGGAGCGGAACGGCAGCTTCGTGAGCTGTTCCGCGATCGCCGCCATGGACATCACGATCTGACGGGTGTTCATGTTCTGAAGCGGATCTTTCAGCTCCGCGGCGGAAGACCAGATACGCGCGGACGAGAGATACAGGGCAAAATACCCGGTTTCCTCCGCGGGAAAACTCAGGGAAAACTCTCTTCCAAGTTCCCCTGCCATATACTCCGCCGCCGCCATTTCCGGCGTCGCGCGGAACCTCTTCAGATCCTGCGCCGGGCGCTCGTTGTACTTCCCGTCCCGCATCCGGCCAACTGCCAGGGAAATGCGGACCACCAGTCCGATATAGCCATGATCCGTGTATTTGACGCCAAGCCTTTTTCCGCTGTCCGCAAGCAGCCGCGTGACCGCCTGCACAATATCGAAATCCCAGAAGCCAAGCAGCGGATTCTGCGTCAGGATCTCTCTCTTTTTCTTCTTCTGCGCGTTCTTCGACAGAAGTTCGAGAATTTTGTCCACATCGATAAATTCAAAGACCGCGCCGCTGATGGCCTGCCGCAGGGCCGTCTCCGTCCCTTTCAGGAAAATTCCCGTGCCGGGACGCCTTACGATTTCAACCCGGTATTCCTTCAGCCAGCCCGCAAGCACATCGAGATCGTCATACAGCGTGCCTTCCGAAATATGATAGACTGAAGTAAAAGCATAGGCTTTCACCGGCTCCGCCGCAAAGAAAAGTTCTCCCAGTATATGCCTGCGGCGCTCCTGCCGGTTGTACATCGGAATAATATTTTCCATCTCCAGCAGTTCCCGGATCAGCCCCAGATTCTCATCCTGTTCCTCGATCGCCATTCCGATCCCCGGCTTTCTCGAAAAACGGAAATCATTGTCCGTCAGCCATTTCTCGACCGCCGGCATCTCGCGCAGCACCGTGCGTGAGGAGACGCCGAGCTTTTCTGAGATCGCGGCGAGCGTCACCGGCCGGGGGGCCGTCTGCGCCAGCATCTGAAGAACCGCTTTCTGACGAACCGAAAGAGAGGACTGCCGCTCTTTTTTCTGTTTCCCGTCTGCCACGATGCTCACCGCCTTTCGTCTGCCTTTGCTGCTGTTCCTGCCCGGACGATACTCCAAACCCGGCATAAGCTGCCGAACCGTGGCGGGATCTTTTTTCTGTAAAACAGTATATAGTAAAAACTGCCCGGATACAACGGGAGGATATGTCACTTTTGTCAACATCGGATAGTGACAATAAACAGAATGTCAGGAATCTATGTGGACATTTTTGTGAGAATACACAATTTTTTTATGATTAGAACCGTAAATACTTCTGGCATTTCTGTAGTATTTAAAGTATACTGTTCTCAACAGATAATTTTTTCATCAGTGTTTTCAGAATTGGAGGTATTTATTATGAGCGATGGCATGATTACTTCATTTGACGGCATGAAGCTGTACATGAAAAAAGAAACCGCTCCGGACAACCGGGCGGTCGTTGTGATCGTACATGGACTGTGCGAACATCAGGGACGGTATGACTACTTCGCGGAGAAGCTTCACGCGGCGGGAATCGGGACTTACCGCTTTGACCACAGAGGCCACGGAAGATCGGAAGGAGAAGAAACATACTATACAGACTTTAACGAGCTGCTGGACGACACGAACGTCATCGTGGATCTGGCGATCAAAGAAAATCCGGACATCCCGGTATTTCTGCTCGGCCACAGCATGGGCGGCTTCACCGTCTCTTTGTACGGCGCGAAATATCCGGACAAGAAGCTGCGCGGCATCATCACAAGCGGCGCTCTCGTCGTGGACAACAAGAAACTGATCACCTCGGTTCCCAAAGGACTTGACCCGCATCAGAAGCTGCCGAACGAGCTGGGCAGCGGCGTGTGCTCTGTCGCGGAGGT
>CANQUH010000311.1 GCA_947626965.1 uncultured Lachnospiraceae bacterium | reverse complement strand
GAGGATACGATTCATGGAAATGAGGAGGCTGTTGCCAGAGCTGTGGAAAAGGTCAGGGATTCTGCGTATGCTCCTGCCTTTTACAACGATGAACAGGCATTGCGCTCGGCAGTCAGGTGCGCGTATATTACCTGTGTGGATCAGTATATGAAGATTGAGGAACTTCCCTCCGGGCATGGCATCGCAGATATTGTGTATGTTCCTTTTCAGGATTCAAGGCTTCCTGCGCTGATCATTGAGCTGAAGTGGAATAAGTCAGCGAAAGGAGCAGTTGCGCAGATCAAAGACAGAAATTATCCGGCAGTGCTGGAGCCTTATGTAAAGGAGATTATCCTGGTAGGGATTTCCTATAACGAAACAAGAAAAAAGCATACGTGTGTAATTGAAAAAATTCATTGACAGAAAGGAAGAACAGCTATGAAATATGATTTTACTTCAATCATGGACCGGCATGGCATGGACGCCATAGCGGTGGACGGCCTGGGGGCAAATCCGGGATTTTCTCCCGACCCGCCGAAGGAGGGCTTTGACATTATCCCCATGTGGGTCGCTGACATGAATTTCCCGACGGTTCCCACAATCCCGGAAGCGATCATTGCGCGGGCGAAGCATCCGGCCTACGGGTATTTTTCGCTGACGGACGAATATTTTGACTCGATCATCCGCTGGCACGAGACGAGAAACGGTGTGACTGGCCTGAAAAAGGAGCATATCGGTTATGAGAACGGTGTGCTGGGCGGCGTCATATCGGCGCTGACCGCATTCGCGGCGCCCGGCGACCCGGTACTGCTTCACAGCCCGACATATATCGGATTTACCAACAGTCTCAATAATAACGGATTCCGGATTGTGCACAGCCCGCTTAAAAAGGATGAGAACGGTGTATGGCGCATGGATTTCGAGGACATGGATCGGAAGATCAAGGCAGAGCGCATCCACGTGGCTATTTTCTGCAATCCGCATAATCCGTGCGGCCGTGTCTGGGAGCGCTGGGAGATCGAGAAGGCCATGGAGGTTTACAAGGCAAATGACTGTGTTGTGATTTCCGATGAGATATGGTCGGATCTTATCCTAAAAGGACATAAGCATGTGCCGGTGCAGTCAGTGAGCGAGGATGCCCGGAATCGTACGGCGGCTTTCTACGCGCCGAGCAAGACGTTTAATCTGGCCGGACTGGTGGGCAGCTATCACATTATTTACAATAAATATCTGCGGGAGCGGATTGAGGCAAAAAGCACGAAACCGCACTACAATGAGGTGAACGTGTTGTCCATGCACGCGCTGATCGGCGCCTACAAGCCTGAAGGATATAAGTGGGTGGATGAGCTGTGTCAGGTGCTTACGGAGAATGTGGACTATGCCTGCGATCATATCAGAGAACATTACGAAGGGGTTGAGGTCTTTAAGCCGGAGGGCACGTACATGCTGTTTTTGGACTGCTCCAGCTGGTGCAAAAAGAACGGAAAAACGATCGGAGAACTGCTGAAAGCCGGATGGGATGTCGGTGTGGCTTGGCAGGACGGCCGTATGTTCCACGGCCCGTGCGCGATCCGTATGAATCTGGCGCTGCCGCTTAGCCGGGTGAAGGAGGCATTTGAGCGGCTGGACAGGTATGTGTTTAATGCGCAGGCCCACATATAGAAATCAGACAAAAGGTTTTATTATTTTTGTGAGTATATTTTCGTGTGCGACGGGACCTTCAGGCTGAAGAATGTGTATGCATTCACAGGAAACTGCAGCGCAAAAGAATGAATTGAGAGGGAAATGTGAAAATGGGTATATTTTTAAACAGTACAATACCGTACGATTCTTATAAAGAGATGGAAGACAGCCCGTATTTTGTGGATAAGACACTTCTGCTTGAGGAATTGCTTCCGCGGATTGGGACAGCGGAAAAATATATCTGTATCACCAGGCCGCGCAGATTTGGAAAGTCTGTCATGGCAAATATGATCGCTTCCTTTTTGTCGAGAGGAAAGAATGCAGATGATTTATTTGATCATTTGAAAATAGCTGCCAGCAGCAGTTATGCCCGGAACCTGAATCAGTATAACGTCATTACAATCTCGTTTAATAAGATTCCAAACAGATGCCGGAGCTACGAGCAGTATATTGACAGGATAGAAAACCGGCTCAAGAGGGAGCTGATTCAGGCATTTCCTGATGCGGATCTTAATCCGGAGGATCCTGTGTGGGATATTTTGATGGATATCCATACATCGGAATATCAAGCGAAGTTTATTTTTGTTCTGGATGAGTGGGACTTTATCTTTCACCGGGATTTTGTTACAGACAGGAATAAAGCGGACTATATTGATTTTCTGAGTGCTTTGCTGAAAGACATGCCTTATGTGCTTCTGGCTTATATGACAGGAATTTTGCCTGTATCCAAATACAGCAGTGGTTCTGAACTGAATATGTTTTTGGAATATACGATGGCGTCAGAACAGATGTACAGCAGTTATTTTGGCTTTACGGAAACGGAAGTGGATGAACTGTTTTCCAGGTATCTGCGCACACACTCTGTTCCCCGGATTACCAGAGAAGGGTTAAAAATCTGGTACGACGGATATCATACGAAATCCGGGGAAAGAGTTTATAATCCCCGCTCTGTGACGGCGGCTCTGATTAATGATAATCTGGGAAATTACTGGACGAGTTCAGGACCCTATGATGAAATTTTCTATTATGTCAGTCATAATACAGCGGCAGTAAGAGAGGATATTGCGCAGATGATGGCGGGGTTTCCGGTTCCGGCCCGGGTCAGGGAATATGCCGCGACGTGCATGAATCTGACTACAAAAGATGAGATCTTTTCAGCAATGGTAGTTTACGGGTTTCTCAGTTATAAGGATGGCTGTGTCAGCATACCTAACAGGGAACTAATGGATAAATTCCGGGATATGCGGATTTCATTTTCTATCCGGAAACCAGAAAAAGCGACGACTGCATTATTCTGGAACTGAAGGTTGATCATACAGCGGAAGAAGCGCTGCAGCAGATCAGGGACAGAAAATATGCATTGAAATTTCAAGGGAGTCTGGGACGGGAGCCTGAATACAGAGGGAGGATTCTCGGAGTGGGTATTGCGTATTTCAGAGACAGAAAAGTGCATGAGTGCAAAGTGGAAGTGCTGAGGGAGGCGCTGGTATAAAGCGCCTCCTGCTCGATTCTTTATGGCGTCAGCAGTCCGCACACCAGCACAAAATGGTGCGGCAGCTTTCCGTCCTCCATCCACTCGAGATTCAGGTGCATCAGTTTGCTGATCGTCAGGCCGACGTTGCCGCCCAGCGATTCGATGGAGTGGCGCATGGTCTCCGGGAAGCGGCAGGGCTTTCCGGACGGCTTGCTGCATCCGGCCGCGCATCTGGCGCAGCTTCCGGCGGACAGGCTGATGCTGCCGGGATGAAGTTTTTCCTTTTCCAGAAGTTCTTCCGAGAGCTTTCCTTTCTCAGCCGGAAGAACGTGATTGAGCAGTTCCTGCAGCTCGTCGGATGTGTAAGTTTTATTCCGGACATCCTCCCGGAAAATGATTTTGACCGCGATCAGCTGCAGCGTGCGGTATTTTCTCCAGTATGCTTCCACGTCGAAGTCATACGGTGGGCAGGACCAGATCCGGTTGTAGTTCGGACAGGCTTCGCAGGCCGCGCGGAAGGCCGGTATGTCGACGAAGCCCTCCAGATATTCGTCCACGGAGATGGAAGCTTCGTGGCGTTCAGTTGTGTAGATCTCGTTGTCCTTTGGTGCGGACAGTTCTCTTTCGGTGTTTTGCATTTTGTCTGATACCTCCGTAATTGTTTACAGGACAGTCGTTCTTACAGGTCGGTTTCAAAAAACGGCAGCTCTTCTTTTTCCCAGTCGATTTCCGCATACTTGCGGTTCAGAAGCGCGAGCGCTTCCTCGTACCCTTCCTCCGAAAACGCAAAATCAAAGAACTGTTTTTTATCGTC
>CANQUH010000310.1 GCA_947626965.1 uncultured Lachnospiraceae bacterium | reverse complement strand
CTCTTTATCACGTCCATCTCAAACCAGCCAGAGCGGGCCAGAAATTTTTACTCTTTATCAAAACTTACTCGAGAGTCCTGGAACAAGATTCAGATTCACCCCAGAAGCAAACTCATTTTGTCTGCTTTCTGGTCGATTCCAAACATGCGCCGCCGGCACACACTTCGTGAAGTTCAGATCAGTTCAGCTCGTACAGTTCCGTATATTTCTCCGTCAGATAATCTGTGTACACCGTCGGATCCAGTTCCCCGCAGGCGTTCTTCACAACGTCCGCCGGCTCAAGCAGACCGCCGTACTGATGCACCTTCTCCCGCAGCCACGCTGACACACCGGACAGATCCCCTTCTGCCACCTGACCCCAGACGTCGATCTCTTTCTCCATATTCCGGAGCATCTGCGCGCCGTAAGCGCTGCCGAGCGCGTAGGACGGAAAATAACCGATCGCGCCGCCCGACCAGTGGCTGTCCTGCAGACATCCGCGCGCGTCGTCCGGCACATCCACGCCAAGATATTCCTTATACAGCTCGTTCCATACTCGCGGAACGTCCTTCACTGCAAGTGTTCCCCCGATCAGCTGCTTTTCGATCTCATAGCGCACCATGATATGCAGACAGTAGGTCAGCTCGTCCGCCTCAATACGCACCAGAGACGGCTCCACCCGGTTCACGGCGCGGTACATCTGTTCCGCCGTCACATCCGCAAGCTGCCCCGGGAAAAATTCCTGCATCTTCGGGAAGATCGCTTCGATGAACGGACGCGAACGTCCGATGATATTCTCATAAAAACGCGACTGGCTCTCGTGGACGCCCATCGAGACGCCGCCCGCCAGGCAGGTATACTGCAGATCATCGCGGATGCCCAGCTCATACTTCGCATGTCCGCCTTCATGAATCACAGAGTACATCGCGAAAGTAAGATTATCTTCCTTATAATTTGTCGTGATGCGGACGTCTTTGTTGTTAAATTCCAGTGTGTACGGATGCTCCGTCTCCCCGATTCCGCAGTGATTCCTGTCAAGCCCGAGCACTTCCATCAGATAGTCCGCAAATTTTTTCTGTGCCTCAACCGGATAATGCCGGTACAGAAAGCTGTCGTCGATCTGCGGCTTCTGTCCGATCGCGTGAACCAGAGGAACAATCTTCTCCCTCAGTACGGCAAAGAAATGATCGAGAAATTCCATATCCACGCCGCGCTCATAGTCATCCAGCAGAGCGTCGTACGGCTTCTTCCCCGGATCATAATAGCCCGCGAACTTCCGGTTGAAAGCGACCATCTGCTCAAGCGACGGGCGGAACAACTCAAAATCATCCGCTTCTTTCGCCTTCTGCCACACGTCGCCCGCCTCATTCGTCAGCCTCGCGTACTCCATATACTCATCCGCCGGAATACTTTTGATCTGATGATACGCCCGGTACAGCTCCTCAACCTGGCGGCGCTGCTCAAAACTCAGTTCCTCTTTTTGGGCTGATAGAAATTCCAGCAGTTTTCCCGTCTCCTCGCCCGTCATCAGTTTCTGCCTCTCCCCGGCCAGAATCGCGAGCGCGATGCCTCTTCCCTCGGCCGTACCCCTCGGGGCAACCGTCGTTCCATCCAGATAGAGCGCTGAATCCGCTGTCTTCAGCGCATATAATTTCTTCTCCAGCAGATCGAGCTGCTGCAGAGCTTCCTTTACTTCCATTTCTGTACCCCCTATTTTCTGCACTCACCGCACAGCTTCTCATAAAACTCCGGCAGCATCTTCTTCAGCCGGACAGGGCGCATATCCTTTCCAAGAAAACAGTGCTCCGTCGTCCCTTCCAGCACAAGCTCTCCGTTCGCCGTGTTCTTCATCTCATACCACAGCGTCAGTCTGACCCCGTTAAATTCCTGCACCCGAACCTGAATACTTACCGTATCCCCGTAGGTCGTGGCATGTTTGTACCGGCAGTTCACCGCCAGAACCGGAGAGCCGACCCCCGACGCTTCCAGCCTGCTATAGCTCCATCCCATCCGGTCGAGAAGATCCATACGCGCCTCCTCCATCCAGCGGACGTAGTTGGAGTGGTGGGTGATTCCCATCCGATCCGTCTCATAATACTGTACCTTATGTGTATATAAATCCATGTCTGTATCCTTCCTCACTGTACTGTAAATACTGTCTCATTCAAGCCCCATCCACACGAGCTGCTTTCACGGCCCGGCTTCTTTTCCCTCTGGCCTCCTGCTCTTTCACTCAGGTCACTTCCACGGCTCCGCCGTCTCTCTCCTGTCCGGTCAGGTTTTATCTTAAGCGACAAGGTTGCCGCGTAAGTCTCCATTTTCGCCGATACGCTGTCAAAAAAATCCTTCTCTTTACCACTGAGCAGGTCCCCGTCCAGCAGAAAGCGAAATTCTTCATAAAGCATGGAGATCAGCTGACAGATCTTTTCCCTGGTATCTTTGAAATTTGTCTCTTTTACATCCGCAAAACTCAGAAAAATGACAGGATAAGTTCCCTGAAGGCGGCGGTATTTTTCTTCCGTCCAGATGGCAAGACCCTCAAACAGATCCCCCCGCCCGGCATATCTGACGGAAAAGAATTTTTCCAGCATACTCATATTCAGAGTTTTGCCAAAACGCCTCGGCCGGGTGATCAGCGTAACCTCATCCTTGTTCTCCCACCACTCTTTGATGAACCCGGTCTTATCTACGTAAAAGCAGTCCTCCGTAATGATCTTTTCAAAATCCTGCTTTCCGATTCCAACCGTTCTCGGCATCCTGTCACCCCCCTGATACTGCCATCAATTCTGAAATTTATTGTAACACCTGACAAAAAATATTGCAACGCGCAAGGAAGGACAAGCCTTTAAAATCAAATCCGTCGGATTCTCCAAAATGACGTCCAGCATATCCTGCAGCTTGATCTGAGGTATTTCCAGATCGTTCTTCACAGCTTTATCTGCGGCAAGCTGAAAATACTGCTTAAGCCGAACTTTCCTGGGCGGTTTTTCCCTGACCATCTCCCGCAGAAACTTTCGTGTCTCAGAAATATCGATCCCCGCGGCGGATAATCGATCACGAACTACAAAAAGTTCGTTTCCCTCCATGAAATTCCGGATCAGTTCCGGAAAATTCACACCCTCAAACAGTTCTTCGAACGGAGTATCTGCCATATTCAGCAGTCCCAGGAAAATATGCTCCGCTCCGACCGTTTTCGATCCGGTTCCTTCCATCTCTCTGATTGACTCATACTTGAGAATCTGCATGGGGATCGATATATCCCACTTATCCCACTCACGTTCAAAATTCAAATAAATCCCTCCTTCAAATTTCCCTGCCCGGGCTTATGCGTAAGACCGCAGGATTTTTCTCAGTTTCAGGATCTATTTTAATTCTCCTTGAAAAAATATTTTTTAATCGGGCAGGAGGCGGCTTTTCCTCCTGCTCGCCTGCGCGGCCCGGGTGCTGCGGCAGCAGCTGATTTCCCTGCCCGGGCCTGCGCATACAAAAACGCCCACGGAAATGCCCCGCGGACGTTTTTGTATAAATACCTGATTCCCTTTCATTTATGGCGATATCCCACGCGCGGGACAGGAACGTTTCCGAACGCCTGATTATTTCAGCGTAACCTTTGCTCCCTCTGCCTCGAGCTTTGTCTTCAGCTCTTCTGCCTCTGCCTTGGAAACCTGCTCTTTTACAACCTTCGGAGCGCCGTCTACAACAGCCTTTGCTTCCTTCAGGCCAAGACCTGTAGCTTCACGTACGACCTTGATAACCTTAACCTTGTTCGGGCCAACCTCTGTCAGCTCAACGTCGAACTCAGTCTTCTCTTCCACTTCCTCAGCCGGGCCTGCTGCTGCCGCTACGACAACGCCTGCTGCTGCGGATACGCCAAACTCTTCCTCGCAAGCCTTTACCAGCTCGTTCAGCTCTAATACGGACAACTCTTTGATTGCTTCGATAAATTCAGCGGTTGTTAACTTTGCCATCTCATTTTCCTCCTGATCAT
>CANQUH010000309.1 GCA_947626965.1 uncultured Lachnospiraceae bacterium | reverse complement strand
GCCTCCGATTACAATCCGGACAAGCTGGTGGCGCGCATGGTCGGACGTGAGATCACCAATGTATTCCCGAAGGATACCACCGTTCCGATCGGCGATGTGATCTTTGAGGTAAAAGATCTGACGCAGGTAAAGGAAGACGGAGGAAGATTCCGCAATATCAGCTTCCAGCTGCATGCCGGTGAGATTCTTGGCTTTGCCGGACTGGTCGGCGCGGGGCGCTCGGAACTCATGAGGGCAATCTTCGGTCTGGATCCGATTTCTTCCGGAAAAATGTATATGAATGGGAAGGAGATCCACAACAGGAACACCGGGGAAGCGATTGCCAATGGCTTTGCCATGGTAAATGAGGACCGCAAGCAGTACGGCCTCGTTCTGGAGAGAAGCATTCATCACAATATTTCTCTTGTGAATCTGAAAAAGTACATAAAAGGACTCGTCGACGACAAGCTGATCACGGACGACGTGGAAAGAATGCGGGAACTGCTGCAGATCAAGATCGCGAATCAGGATGTGGAAGCGGGAACGCTTTCCGGCGGAAACCAGCAGAAAGTCGTTCTGGCAAAATGGCTGGTCGGAGACGTCAAGGTTATGATTCTGGATGAGCCGACCCGTGGAATCGACGTAGGCGCGAAATCGGAGATTCATAAGCTGATGACAAATTTCGCCCGTCAGGGTATGGGAATTATTATGATTTCTTCTGAACTGCCGGAGGTGCTGGGAATGTCAGACCGCGTGATTATCATGCAGGAAGGCATTATTCAGGGAATTCTCAGCAGAGAAGAAGCAACGCAGGAGAGTGTTATGACACTGGCGACGAAAGGAGTAGGAAAGTGATGAATAAAAGTAAAAAATTCAATTTTGGTCAGTTTTATGGAAAATTTGGTATTCTGATTATTCTGGTGGCGCTGTTTCTTGTTTCCTCCATTGCGGTTCCGGGATTCTTTTCCCTGTTCAACCTGACGAACATACTGCTGGCAATCGCCTGCACCACCATACTGGCTCTTGGAGCGACCTTTGTTATCATTCTGGGACACATCAATATCGCGTACGGCTCTGAGCTTGCCTTCATAGGCTGTGTGGCCTGTATGGTCAACGCGAAGACAGGAAATGTACTTCTTGCGATTATTGTGGCGCTGGCGCTGGGCATTGTGCTTGGTTCCCTCTGCGGTTTTATTATCACAAAATTTGCGATTCCGGCTTTCATTATGACGCTGGCCCTGACGGAAGCGGCCCGCGGTCTGGCGGTTAAGGTCACCGGCGGACAGACAATCTCCGGTCTGAGCAAATCCTTCACATTCCTTGGTCAGGGGTATGTGGGGCCGATCCCCATGGCGATTATCATTCTGGCGCTCTGTTTTATAGTCTGCTACATCATTTTGAACAAGACCGCATTCGGCCGTCATGTTTACGCGGTCGGCGGAAATGCCAAGGCAGCGGAAGCTTCCGGTATTAATCCCAAAACAGTTGTATTTAAAGCTTACCTGATGGACGGTATTCTGACAGGTATCGCTTCCATGATCCTGATGGCCCGTCTGAACTCCGGTGTTCCCGGCGCAGGTCTTACCTATGAGATGGATGCCATCACGGCCGTCGTTGTAGGCGGTACTTCGATGTCCGGCGGTTCCGGTACTCTGGTCGGCACGATCTTCGGCGCGATCATCGTCGGTATCATCAATAATGTTCAGACTCTTCTGGGTGTGGACTCCAATGTTCAGCGTATCGTTAAGGGCTGCATTATTGTAGGCGCTGTTATCATCGACGTCGTGACAAAGAATTCGGCGAAGAAAGCACGTTAAATGAGAACCTGCAGAATTTGTGAAGCGGCGGGGCAGCCGGATTTCATCTGCGGCAGCGCCCGCGGCGGGAGCATGAGAGTCTAACAAAAGTCAGGAGAAGTGATTATGAAAAATGGGAAAAAACTGATAGCGCTGCTGATGACCGGCGTTCTGGCAGTGGGCATGCTGACGGGATGCAGCGGCCGGTCTTCTGACAGCGATGGGAAATTTAAAGTTGGCTATGTCAATCTGACAGAGACGGATGTGTTCTGTGCTTCCCGTAAGGAAGCGGTAAGGGAAGCGCTGGAGAATGACGGCGGATACAGCATTTCTTTCTCCGACGGCAACAACGACGTTCAGAAACAGATTGACCAGGTAAATGCGTTTATCGCGCAGGGCGTGGACGCTGTCATCCTCATTCCTACCGACGCGGCGGGCGTTGTGCCGGCGGTAAGGGCCTGCAATGAGCACGATGTTCCCTGTATTCTGATCGGAAATGCCTGCGATCCTACAGAGTGTGAGTACACCTTTATCGGTTCGCCGCATTACAGCTCCGGTTATCTGGAAGGGGAGTATATCGGACAGCTCCTTACGGACAGCGTAGGAATTGAAAACGCGAAGATCCTTTATCTGGAAGGAACCAACGGCCTGGATCACGCGGCGCTGCGCAAGCAGGGTACGATGGACGCGATGGAGGAACAGGGCTTTGACTGGGACAGCCAGTGTCTGGATTCTCAGGACGCGGACTATGTGAAGGCTGACGCCATGGAAATCACGGACGCGTGGATTCAGAGATACGGTTCCGGCGGTGAGGCGGAGTTCCAGGCGGTTATCGCGGCGAACGACCAGATGGCTCTGGGAGCGATGGAGTCTCTCAAAGGCGCCGGTCTGCTGAGCGATCAGACAGAAATCTTTATCTCAGGAATTGACGGCACGGCGGACGCTCTGCAGGCGATCGTGGACGGAGGCATGGTGCAGTCCGTACTGCAGAATGCTCCGGGACAGGGCGAAGCTTGTCTGGAAGTATTGAACCAGTTCCTCAGAGAAGGAAAAACCTATGATGAGATCGGAACTCCGTCCGAGAGTTATCCGGGAATCAACGAAGTCATGGTCGATTACATCTCAATCACAAAGGATAATGTAGAGGATTATCTGGAGTAAATAATAAGTAGAACTATCAGGAGGTAAAGTAAGTTATGAAGCTTGCAATCTGCACGGATGTATTTGCTGATTTATCTTATACAGAGATGCTGGATAAAGTGAAATCTCTGGGTATTGACGCTGTAGAGATGACTGCCGGCGGCTGGGGAGCGCGTAAGCACTGCAACACGGCCGAACTGCTTGCGGATGAAGGAAAGCTCGTTGCGTTTAAGGAGGAACTGGATAAGAGAGGGATGCGTATATCCGCTCTGAATACCTCCTGCAATCCACTCTGGCCGTCCGAAACCGGAGAGGAATACAAAAAGTCCATGTATGCCTGCGCGGAACTGGCGGGAAAGCTTGGTGTGAAGAAGATCGTGGCCATGGCAGGACTTCCGGCCGGAAATGAGACAGACACAACACCGAACTGGATCACCTCGACGATATCCTGGCCTGATTTTATGGCGCCGGCATACGAATATCAGTGGAAGGTTACGATCGCGTTCTGGAAGGAATTTGTTGAACATTGTAAAAAATGCGGTGTGGAGCAGATCGCGATTGAAGAGTTTCCGGGGACGATGGTATGGTCCGTGGAAACGATGTTAAAGCTCAGGAACGCGACAGACCCGATGGTCGGAATCAACCTTGATCCGTCCCATATGATGATCCTCGGAGCAGATCCGATTGCGGCGGCACGCGCCCTCAGAGGATGTATCTTCCATGTACATGGAAAGGACGCCCGCATCGAGAGAGGTCTCGCGGATGTCAACGGAATCCTGGAGCCGAAACCTGTCACAGAGTCCGCGGACAGAGTGTGGAATTATGTGGCGGTAGGCTGCGGCAAGGATCTGCAGTGGTGGAAAGAATTCTTCTCCGTGCTCAGCATGATGGGATATAACGGCGATGTATCTCTGGAGATGGAAGATCTGACCATGTCCGTAGAGGCAGGCGTAAAAACATCGATCGACGCGCTGCAGCAGACGATCAGTAAATAATCAGGAGAAGCCGGATTAAGTTTCTCTTTGGACGGGCTGTCCTGTGATATCGGGGCAGCCCG
>CANQUH010000308.1 GCA_947626965.1 uncultured Lachnospiraceae bacterium | reverse complement strand
CTGAAGGATATTTCCAACGATATTTACGAGGGCGAGGTGGTAGTGATCATCGGGCCTTCCGGATCCGGGAAATCCACGTTTCTGCGCTGCCTGAACCGCCTGGAGGATATCACCGGCGGCGAGGTAGTTGTGGACGGGGTAAATATCACTGACAAAAAAGTGAATATCAATCAGTTCCGCGAGAATATCGGCATGGTGTTTCAGCATTTCAATCTGTTTCCTCATATGGATGTGCTGCGCAATATCACGCTTGCTCCCGTGGATCTGAAGAAGATGAGCAAGGAAGAAGCACAGAAAAAAGGCATGGATCTGCTGATGAGGGTCGGACTTGAGGAGAAAGCAAAGGTCTATCCGCCGCAGCTTTCCGGCGGACAGAAACAGCGTGTGGCGATCGCGCGGGCGCTTGCCATGAACCCGGATATCATGCTGTTTGACGAGCCGACTTCCGCACTCGACCCGGAGATGGTCGGGGAGGTTCTGCAGGTTATGAAGGAGCTGGCCAGGGAGGGTATGACCATGCTGGTCGTCACCCATGAGATCGGATTCGCCAGAGAAGTTGCCAGCCGTGTGATCTTCATGGACGACGGATATATTGTGGAGGAAGGCACGCCGGAAGAGATCTTCAATCATCCGAAGGAGCCCCGCACGATTGATTTTCTGAATAAAGTGCTGTGAAAGGAATGAAAATTTTATGAAGAAAATTGTGACGATCAGCCGGGAGTTCGGCGCTGGCGGAGGCACAATCGGACACCTGCTGGCGCAGGAGACCGGGTTAGAATATTACGATAAGGAACTGATTCTAATGAGGGCCGGAAAGGGGAATGTGGATATCTACAGCCTGATCAAATGGGATGAGAGCGTACCCATTAATTTCGGTTTCACGCAGAGTTTGTTTGATTTCTATAACCGTCCATTAAGCGAGCGTATTTTCCAGGCGCAGAAGGAGACGATACAGCAGGTTGGGGAAAAAGGGAACTGCGTGATCGTCGGCAGAAACGCCAACACGGTTCTAAAGGAATACGACAACAGTCTGCATGTGTTTATCCACGCAGATATCGACTTCCGTCTGAAACGCATGAAAGAAAAGATGCCGGATCAGAGCGAGCAGCAGATTCTTGGAGAGATTCGCAGAGTGGACAGGCAGCGCAGGAAATACTGCACGTACCATACAAATACAGAGTTTGGAGATTCCAGATATTACGATGTGTGTCTTGACTCCGCGAAGTTTGGGATTGACGGCTGCGTGAAGATTCTGAAGGATATCATGCAGGATGTTCTCCGGTAAAAATATACAGTAAACGATCATGCCCGCGTTGCGGGCACTACTATGAGTGAAAGCCGATGACTCCGTGCTTTCAGCGGTCTCCGCTCCGCTTCGGTCGGTGCTAAACGAACGTCCACTGGACGTTCAGCACCTCGTCATCGCCGCCGGTATTCGCAATTCGTGCCACTCACATTCGTTCGTGTCACTGTATTGCTCATACTGTCTTGCCCGTCCGATGTCCATTCGCCGGTGCATGCGAGCATGCCCGTCGATGGCCGCCGTCCGGGGCTTTCACAGTAATCTGACACAGTCAGAAAGGAAGGAGGATTCTCTCAGGAGAGAATATAAAATGGAAGCAAAAACGAACAAAAACAGATCCGCATATGCGGGCGCTGCGGTCATTGCCGCGGGCTGCATGTGGGGAAGCATGGGACTTTGGGTACGCCGTTTTTCGGCGGAAGGTCTGGACTCTCTGCAGATTCTGGCGCTGCGCGCCGTGGTGGCGGCGGTTGTGCTTGGAATCTTTCTTCTTTTATATGACAGAAAACTTCTGCGGATTCGGATCAGGGATTTCTGGTGCTTTCTGGGGACCGGGATTTTCAGTCTTTTATTTTTCGGATACTGCTATAACCGGACGATCCTGCTGACTTCCCTGTCGGTGGCCGCTATTCTGCTCTATACGGCTCCCGCCATGGTAACAATTATGTCAGTGTTTTTGTTTAAGGAGCGGATGACGAAGAGGAAGCTTTTTGCTCTTTTGCTGGCATTCGCGGGCTGTGTGCTGGTGACCGGCGTGCTGGAAGGCTCACAGGCCGTGAGTGCGCTGGGGATTCTGACTGGACTTGGCAGCGGTTTCGGGTATGCGCTGTATTCGATCTTCAGCAGATTTGCACTGGAGCGGGGATATCATCCTCTGACCATAACTTTTTACACGTTCGTGTGTACCCTGGCCGGTGCGCTGCCCCTTGCGGACTGGATGCCGATCGGCACTTTTTTTGCTCAGAATTCCGGAAATCTGCCGTATACGGTCGTTTACGGCGTTGTGACGACGGGGCTGCCGTATATTCTTTATACTTCCGGACTGCGCTATGTTGAGAACAGTAAGGCTTCGATCATGGCGACGGTCGAGCCGGTCGTGGCAACGCTGATTGGAGTGCTGATCCTGCATGAGCAAATGACGGTTTTGAGCGGTGCGGGCGTGGTGCTTGTGCTGGCCGCGCTGGTGGTGCTTTCGTAGAAATCAGCGAGGCATACTGTTGGGATCAAAAGATGCCAGATGGTCTGTCTCTTTTTTCGCTTTGTCCCGAGATAAAAATTCAAGGGTCTTTGATTTTGAAATTAACGCAGCGTTGTACAGGAGTTTTGTAAAGAAGATTTTCGGAGGATCAGAGACAGTGCAGTCAGCAAGAGTAAAGGGAAGATTATGGCGGCGTTCCGCGCTGCGGGCACTGCCATGGAAAGGGAGTTGAAAGACGATGACAGGAATTATCGAAATTGATGTCCACAAGATGAACGTGGAGGAAGCGCTGAACGCGATTCAGAAACAGATTGATAATGCAGGAAAAAGCGTGCACCGGATTCGCGTGATCCACGGATACCATGGGGGAACCCGAATCGCGGCAGGAATCCGGGAGGAATTTGGCTATGAACGGGAACCGAAGGTGAAGCGGATTGTGATGGGGCAGAATCAGGGGATCACGGAGCTGATCCTGCGGGAGTTTTAAAGATTTCTGAAATTTTGTGGAAGTTCCTGCAGCGTCTGTTTTTAATTTGCATGGAGGGTGAAAAAGATTATTTGTGCAATTTGGTGTAAAAATGAAGAAAAAATTCATTGAATTTTACATGAAAAGGAAATATAGAAAAAACAGTGGCTCGGACGTCAGCATCCGGGCTATTGTTTTGCGCGAGGCAGAGTGAGGATCCCATGCTTGCATGGAAGATCCGAACGCGCCCGCGACAATGAGAGAAACAAACGAAGGAAGTTTCTCGAATCTGTGCGAGGCAAAGATAAACATCTTGACATGAAATATACCGATAGATATAATTATAGACATAGTGATTATAAAAATACAGATATGTAATAGCTCAGAGACAGGAATACAGGTTTCAGTTTGCATACCGACTGTCCCGGAAGTGATTTTCGCGCAGATCATGAGCAGCAGTAACAATAACTTTCTGTTATGGGAAGGGAGGCGCATATTATATGGAAGAAAAAAATTCGAGGAAAACGGACCGCCGTACCATGTACACTCGTATGGTCGTTAAGGAGGCGCTGCTGGTGCTCCTTGGGGAAATGGACTTTTCGGAGATTACGGTGGCGGGTCTTTGCCGCGAGGCGGAGATCAACCGCGGCACTTTTTATCTGCATTACAACGGCATTGACCAGGTCGTGGAGGAATTGCTTGACGACGCGCTGGCAAATTCTCACAGTGTATTGCAGCAGGTCGGATGCGGGATTTCAGCAGGAGAGAAATGCGGATATCCTTTCTGTCAGTTTCTGAGGGAAAATAAAAAGTATCAGGCGCTCTTTTTTTCTGATTCGCTGCGTCCATATGTGCTCAGGCGGGTGGCGGACATATCAAAAGACCGTCTGGCGGACAGGCTGAAGGAGGAGTCGGGCTGTTCGGAAAAGGTTTTGCAGGCGCTGTATCATTTTCAGATCAACGGCTGCCTCTCGATCTGCAAGCATTATGTTGACGCGCCGGATGA
>CANQUH010000307.1 GCA_947626965.1 uncultured Lachnospiraceae bacterium | reverse complement strand
TTCGGCCCTTTTTTGATCTCTTCCGGGTCTTTCAGGGACAGGAGCCTTTCTGCCCGTTCCACCTGCCGGGCCCGCACCGTCCTCTGGTATTCCATCATTTTCCTTGAAAATGTGATAATCATGCGCTGTTTGAGCAGGCCCGCGGCTTTCCTCTTTACCGTCTTCCCGTTCTTCAGTGTCACCTCTTCATATAATCCCAGATCGACCGCCCTGTCGGCCTGCACCACCTTGTAAGCGGTGTCCTCATACAGCCCCTGGTTCTTTTCCTCATGCCGGTCAAAACTTTTCATGTCCTCAATGGAAACCGGGGAGTTATCGGAGAGCAGCCGGTAATCATAATCGTTAAAGACAGCCTGTTTCAGGACGCTGCTGAGTTTTTTGATGGACTGCGTAACGATGAACGCCCTGCCGCCCATGCTGTTGAACTTCCGGATGTTATAGGAACCAAGGCCCGCATCCGCGCAGCAGATAAACCTGGCGCCCGGCAGCATTTTCATGATTTCCTGCTCCAGGGGGACGGCCGTCAGCTGCTCGCTGGTATTCCCCGGATGCAGGCACATGGTGATGGGGATCCCCCTCCTGTCCATGAACAGGCCCATCTCCACAATGGGATTGGGGCGGTGTTCCTTGCTTATGCCATACCGGCGCATTCCCTTTATAATCTCCCCGGTGACCTCGTCCACGACGTCCTCATCCTCCTGTTCACATTCAAAGTAGAAATTCGTACAGTCATAATAAAGGACGGAAGTATCCCGTTCCACGATAGAACAGCTCTGCCTGTACAGCCATTCCAGGTAACCGCTGCTGTTTTCCGCGAGCAGGTCCATAAACCGCAGGATATGCTGGTAGTCAAAATCCGGCTTTTCATAATAAGTATCCAGCTTATGCCAGGAGGCGTGTTTGGAAAGGGGATCCAGGATCCTGGCGTAAGTGAGGAAGCGGTGTATGGTATAACAGTCGAACGTCACTTTCCGGCCGCATGTCTTTTCCCGGAAGAAATCCTTAAGCCGGAGGTCCTTCATGAGGTCCTGGAGGAAAAAATACCCGATGTTCAGCCAGGCGGATGAGGAAGCCGTGTCATCCGTATGCGGCACCCGTTCATTGAAATCAGCGGATAAGGTGAAATCAACTTTTCCGACGCGGTACTCTTCGTTCCACTTTCTGATTTCTTCGCGTACATAAGCTTCCGGATCGTCTGTGATCTTGAGCAGTTCAGAATGTTTCCCAAAGTTTTTAATATTTTTAGAAGTAACTTTTTTCCCGTTCCGGAATCCCTGCTGGCCATAATAAGTGGGATCCTTCAGACGTTTATCAAAGTAGAGTTTCAAACAGAATCACCTCAGGAACATTATATCATGAACATGCAACACATGCAACATAAAATTCAAAAAAATTTGACAAAAAAATCCAGGCTTTATGCGGCCTGGAGCGATTTTTCTTTTATTCAACTGTCGAAGACCCGAGTCGTTAAACTTAACAGCATTGGGTCGTGAACAGCAACGATTGTTCTGATAAAAGAACAAAAAAAATAAAATCAGGACTTGCAATTTAAAAAGGTTTGTATTATAATCCTCTATGTCGCTTGGGGAGAGGAACAATTCAGAAGAGCGGCGGACAGAAAAATATAAGCGCGATTAGCTCAGTTGGTAGAGCACCTGACTCTTAATCAGGGTGTCCAGGGTTCGAGCCCCTGATCGCGCACTTGAAGTACTGTTTTTGCGGACGAGAAGCCGTGGGGACGGTACTTTTTTTGTGCCCGGGATAAAATTATCAGAATAGATTGTTATTTTTAAAAAATGATGTTATTATAATACAAAATTAAAATAACAAAGAACTTCGTAAGCCAGGAGGGAACAAGGAATATGAAGAATCGAGGGTTTAAAGGTCTTATAATCAGTCTGGCGGCGGCAGTAATGGCGATGAATCCGACAGTGACAGGAGGAGCGGGGATAAACACTGTAGTAACCGCAGAAGCGGCTGCGGCGTTTACCATCAGCACGTCAGCCAGTAAAATCTTGAAAGGCAGCAGTGTTAAGCTGACGACAAACTGGGGCGGCTCCGGGAGCGTGACATGGACTTCTTCAAATAAGAAGGTCGCCGCTGTGACAGCGAAAGGAATAAAGAATAAAAACTGTATGGTGAGAGCCGTTGACACGGGTACGGCTGTGATCACAGGCAAAACGGCTGATAATAAAAAAGTGACCTGCAGGGTGAGGGTCTATGAAGGAAAGTTTTCTAAGCAGAGTATAAAACTTGAGGCCGGAAGGGGAACAGCTGTATTGAAATTTGTGGGCGGCAGCGGTAAGGAGACATGGAAGCTTGGAAATAAAACAACAGCGGTTCTTACTAAGAAGTCGGCACACACTTACAGACTCGAAGGGATTAAACCCGGAAAAACAAATGTGGTTGTGACGGATGGAAATAACCGATATAAATGTCTGGTAACAGTAGTAAAACCCGGAACATTAAAGACAGTGAAAGCCGGTGCGGTAAGAAGCCTTGACTTTGATGACACTGTTTCCTTTAAGATTACAAATGCCGGCGGTTTGAAAGTAACCTGGAAAGTGACTGCTGGAAACTCAGTTAAAATTACATCGAGCAGCAGCGGGAACTGTTCTGTGAAAGGAATCGCACCTGGCAGGTCCACAGTGGAAGCTTTTTGTGAAGAATTAAATAAGAAATGGGTGTGGGAAGTAAATGTAAAATCCGTATCTCAGCCGTATCTTACACAGAATACATTCGATCTTACAGTTGGAGATAGCGCAGTAGTTCCGGTAGAGGGGTATGTAGGTTCAGTGGACTATTATATGAATAATACGAACGCAATTACGCTTACTGCATCTGGAAAGATTACTGCCAGATATCCGGGTAAAGCCATTGTAACTGTAGTGGCTGACGGTATTGAACTTAAATTAACTGTGAATGTGAAGGCAAAAGAAGAAACAAAACCGTCTGACCCGGAAAGCGGCACTGATCCGTCCGAGACTGAGAAACAGCCGGAAAGTGAAAAGCAGTCTGAATCCAAAACTGAGACAGAGTCAGAAGAAATTAAAAAACCGGAAACCGATCCGATAAATCCGGGAAACAGTTTAAAATACACGTATGAATTCGATGAGTGGGAATGGACAAATGTAAACGGTGTGTATACAGGAAATGTAGAGTTGGCAGGTGGGGAAGAGTATTATATTATGATTAAAACTGATGCTTCAGCAAATGATATGCATGTTGTTGGAACTACTGGTGCTTCAGAAGTAACAAGTTTTGAGTCAAATGTTCTTCCTTCTGGTAGAAAATATGTATCATGTAATGTTTATGGTCGTTTTAAAGGAAATGATAAAGTAAAGATTTACGCGGAAGGCAGAAATCTTATAGGTGAGCTTACTGTTAATGTAACATCTGATGATGAGCTTAATAAGCAGTATGTGGAATGGTTCGAGAATGTGATTAAGGCAAATACGGGATTCTATGATGATTCTCTTTCTGAAATGCAGAAGCTTTTGAATTGTGAAAACTATATACAGCACCACTATTACTATCCAGAAGCATCAGAAGATGGATATACTATCAAAGAAAATAGTTTTATGTTATATGGGAAAGGGAATTGTTTTGAGGCATCAGCTACGATGATTTATTATGCGAAAGAGCTGATGAAGAATCCAAGTTCTCAGATAACACAGGCGATATATTGTGGTGTTAATATTGAAGGAATTTCTCCTTCTCATATAGTAGCTGGAATTAGGATCAATGGGGTATTATGCGGATTTGATGCTACTCCAATGCATACTAGAGATTTTTCTTTAATACCAGATAGTACGAGTTATCAATATATCGAGAGTCAATTGAGAATATCATAGTAAGTAACTGAAATTATATGTCTAAAATTATCCAGTATAGTAGGATGGCTGTAAACGGTGGATAGTGGGTACCCGTGGCTAAAAATGCCGCTCTTCTGAGCGGCATTAATCATGATCAAAGACTT
>CANQUH010000306.1 GCA_947626965.1 uncultured Lachnospiraceae bacterium | reverse complement strand
GAGCAGGAAATCCTTCCGGCCAACATTATGTTTATGGCGCTTGCGCTGGAAGCGGGGGAGCATAGTATACGGTTGGAATACCGGACACCGGGAATGAAAGAGGGAACGCTGCTGACTGTACTGGGGTTCCTGTGTTTTGCGGTTGTTACTGTTCACTCCGTGACTAGCAACAACGCCTCAGACCTCGGGATTTCCACACAAAATGTGCGGAAATCACCTCGAACTCGGTGAGGGAGTGAATTGTAACACTGCAGTTCTCTGCGTCAGAGAACGCCGCGAAACATGTGTTGACAAAGATATCGTAGGGAAGTAAAATGCAAGCAGGCATGCACACGAATTCGGCGCAGAAAACGAGCAAAAGATAAGAAGTGGATTTGAAGGTTTCGGGGAGATGAACTATGGTTTCACTGGTTGTTCCTTGTTTTAGCGAGGAAGAAACGATCGATATTTTCTATACGGAAGTTAACAAGGTGTGTCAGGATGCGCCGTTTACGATTGAGTTTGTATTTGTGGACGACGGGAGCAGAGACGGGACACTGAAAATTCTGCGAAGGCTGAGCAGAGAAGATGACCGCGTTCACTATGTTTCCTTTTCCAGAAATTTTGGGAAGGAGGCGGCTTTATACGCCGGACTGCAGCACTCAAAAGGAGAATACGTTGTCACCATGGATGTGGATCTGCAGGATCCGCCGTATCTCCTGCCCGAGATGTACCGGATCATAACGACGCAGGAGTGCGACTGTGTGGCTGCTTTTCGTGAAAGCCGCGAAGGAGAACCGGCGGTCCGGTCATTTTTCGCGAAGATGTTTTACTGGCTGATCAACCGGATTTCCCAGACAAAGATTGTCGAGGGAGCCAGGGATTACCGTTTTATGAAACGGAAAATGGTTGACGCGGTTCTGAATGACAGAGAGTACAATCGCTTTTCAAAAGGGCTTTACAGCTGGGTTGGGTTTGAGACGAAGTGGCTGTCATATCCGAATATTGAGCGAAGTGCCGGCGTGACAAAATGGTCGTTTTTAAAATTGTTTAAATATTCGGTTGAAGGGATTCTGGCGTATTCAACGGTTCCCCTGTCGTTTGTCTCCTGTCTGGGACTTCTGTTCTGCTTCGTCGCTTTTCTGGGTCTGTGCGTAGTTGTAGGAAGGGCCCTGATATTTGGAGATCCGGTGGCAGGCTGGCCTTCTCTGGTGAGTATTATTGTATTTCTGGGAGGGATTCAGCTTTTATGCCTTGGTATCGTCGGATTGTATGTATCCAAGATTTATTTGGAGACAAAGGGAAGACAGATTTATATTGAAAAAGAAACAGACCTGGATATCAGGACGAACAGTGACGATGCCTGTGTCGAATAAAAAGCTGTTTTGCCTGCGGAGGAAAGACAAATGGTAAAGAATGTGAAAAAATATGCCGGGTATCTGGCCTTGTATACTTTGATATTCGTTCTGATCGGATGTCTTGTCATGCGCTATTTTTACGGTATGGGAAGAACTTTGATCTATGCGGGGGATGGCTGGACCCAGCATTTTAAGGCGCTTGTGTATTATTCCCGATGGCTGCGTTCCATTGTCGGAAATTTCCTGAGTACGGGGAAACTGTCCATTCCGACTTTTAATTTCAGCTTAGGTTATGGATCCGATCTGTATACGACGCTTCACTATTATGTGATTGGGGATCCGCTCACGCTGTTCTCCGCGTTTGTTCCTGCGAGATATATGGAACATTTTTACGGTCTGCTTATCGTGATCCGGTTTTACCTGTCCGGAATTACGTTCTCCTGTTACTGCATGTCGAAGAAACGATACAGCAAAGCGGCTGTCCTGGCAGGGGCTTTTACCTATGCGTTTTGCGGTTTTGCTCTGTACGGCGGCGTCAAGCATCCGTTTTTCATGAATCCAATGATTTACTTTCCACTGATCCTGCTCGGTGTTGACAGGATCTTTGAGAATAAAAAGCCCTGGCTGTTTATCTGGGCAGTGGCCCTGTCAGCTGCCAGCAATCTCTATTTTTTCTATATGATTGTTCTGCTGACAGTGCTTTATGTGGCGGGAAAATATCTTCTGACTAAAAAGAGAACCTGGAAAGAATCTCTGTGTTTTGTTCTGAAACTGGGCGGATACGGACTGACAGGGCTTATGATTGCCGGTGTGATCGTTCTGCCGGTTCTGCTTCTGTTCCTTCAGACTTCCCGCACAGGGAACGGATACGCAGTTCCTCTTCACTATGGGATGGCATATTACTGGAAGTTTGTCTCCACGTTTGTGACAGAGGAAGGACTGGATAACTGGAACTGCAGGGGATATTCCGCACTGACGGTTCTGGCGGTTTTTCTGCTGTTTATCAGGGGAAAGGAAAAAAGGAGGCTTCAGGCGGCTTTTCTTGCAGCGACGGGTATTCTGCTGGTTCCGTTTGCAGGCTATGTGCTGAACTGTTTTTCCTATGCGTCCGGACGCTGGGTATTTGGGTATAGTATGCTGACGGCCTACATTCTGGTCGACAGCTGGGAGAGTTTTCTTGAGCTGTCGGAAAAGAAAGTGTTTCTTTTGGCAGTATGTTCAGTCCTTTTCCATGTGTTCTGCGTCTGTACGAATGGAAACAGGCGCGTACCTTTGACGCTTGTGCTGATTCTGAATCTGGCCGCCTGCGCTGTCCTGCTGCTGCGCCGGAAAGGGGGCCGTTTCAGGGAAAAGACAGCTGCTGGGACTGTCCTGCTTTTGCTTACACTGTTCAGTGTCGGTTCGAATATTTATTTTAAATATGCTCCGGGACAGGATAATTATGCGGCAAGGTTTGTACCCAGAGCCATAGCGGATAAATATACGAAGGATCCGCAGGCAGAGGCAGTTCAGAAGGTTTCCGATACAGAGGAATTTTACCGGTATTCCGGCAATGACCTGGATCATAACAGTACGCTGCTGAGCGGACTTTCAAATACACAGTTCTACTGGAGCCTGTCCAATGGTCTGAAGGATGTGTTCTGGAGACAGCTGGAGATTATGGAAAGAAGGACACTGTACAATTACAGGGGACTTGACTCACGGGCCGCATTGAATGCGCTGGCCGGTGTGAGGTATTTTGTTGAACGAAAAGGCTGGAGGGAAGGACTTGTCCCCTACGGCTTTAAAAAGATGGGAGATCTGGACGGACAGTATACGGTATACAAAAATGAGAATGTGCTGCCGCTTGGATACACATACTCCCATGTGCTTTCACAAGAAGATTTTGACGAGATGAACAGTGTAGACAGGCAGAACGCGCTGCTCGAGGGAGTATTGCTTTCTGAGCTGCCGGAAGGATTTGATTATGTGAAGCCTGAGCCGGACAGTACAGAGCCTGCGTGGGATACTGTCTTCAGAAGCCGCGCAATCACCAGGGAAGGAAAGGCATTTGTGACGACAGCGCAGGAAAAAGCGGCCATAATTGAATTTGAGGGTATGGAGAACTGCGAAACTTATCTGAGGATTGAGGGGCTGAAATACCGCGGGGTTACAGAGTACAAGCTTTATAATAAAAATAAGAAGATTGATCCTCTGAACAGGTTTACGCCGAAAAAGTGGAAAAAGCTTTCGCAGCAGGAACAGCAGTATCTGAAAAGGAAAGCGTTCTTTCAGGAGGAAATGACGGAACATCGGATTTCAGTGATATCAGAGGGCTGCAGGAAAAGAATTTCCTATAAGACGCCGCACAATACCGGGTACAGCGGGGGACATAATTATCTTGTCAATCTTGGGTACAGCAGAAAAGGGATGTCTTACGTCAAGCTCAGATTTCCTGCGATAGGGCGCTACAGATTTGACAAGATTGAGATCATCTGCCAGCCAGTGAAAGATTTTTCGAAAAAAACAGATGCCCTGAGAGAAGAAGTTCTGGAGAATGTTGATCTTCACAATGATAATATCGCGTTCGCGACCAGCGAGGTCACCGGGGAGATCAAAGTAAGCGCTCCCAAAATCCTGTGTCTGTCCATCCCGTATTCTTCAGG
>CANQUH010000305.1 GCA_947626965.1 uncultured Lachnospiraceae bacterium | reverse complement strand
CCGGATACGATACCGAGTGCGGCGATGGCTATGTCCGGCAAAAGTCCGAAATAGATAAACATGATCTGAACGATCTGCTTGATTGTCTCTCCGGCGGCAACAGGCACAGACAGACCGATAAACGCGCCCACATTTGTGGCGTAAAAGTCAACTGAAACGATAAACGGTACCCATGCAAGCGAAACGAAAAGATTTGATCCCGTAATCCAGGCTCCGGCTATGACAGCAGGAAGCACATCCAGAAGACAGTTTGCCGTTCCTCCCATCAGCGACCAGAACAGCTTCGCCCATGTACTTTCCGGAATCAGCAGAAAGTAATCCATCTTCGTGTCCTGCTCCAGAGGATTTCCCAGTGAACGGAAAAAGGACAGCGCCGCGAGCGTCAGCGCGATTGGCATGATACTCTCCTTGTGGGAGACAAATCTGCAAAACAGAGCTATTCCAGCCGATACCGCCAGATAGAGTTCCATTGTCTTTGTAAGGAAGCCGAGATGTGAAAAACGGAACCGGTTGTAAAGGGCTTTGAAGAAGAAGACGTTTGCGCCCGCTCCATAACGCATGCCGTCCCGCCGCAGGTTATCGCTTCTGTCTTTTTTGCGCTTAAAAACAATACCGGCGGATTTTCCGGACTGGGCTTTTTCCAGAAGTTCGGCGGTTTCCTCGGACTTTGCCATGGCGTCTTCATAGAAATCGGCGCGGATATTCCAGATCACATAGATGAGCAGCGCACCCGAAATCACAAGAGCGAAAAAGCATAAGGCAGTTCTGGGGATATTGTCCTCCAGCGCAAAGACGCAGAGTCCCTTGATCCAGCCCCACAGCGGGATGTATCGGGTAATTTTGGCGTTAAAAAACAGCGCGGCAGCTTTCAGACAGCCTTCGCCGCATTTGACGGAAAAAACAGTGAAGCTGCCGGCAATCGTCAGCAATAATCCGTAAATGACCGGACGCAGGTACCGCCTGATCGCGGTATGCGTAGTGGAAAGCGTATAAAGCAGTACTTGTATGAGCGTTCCGAATACGACCGTAAAGATCCACGCCGCGATAAGAGTCAGAGCAGCCCAGCAGCCAAGTCCGGCATTAAATATCAGGTTTGGCAGCTGGAACAGCATATATACACTTCCCAGCACCGCTATGCCAAGCTGTGTCGCGAGACGGAACATAAGCACGGACTGCGGCTTCATCGGTGAGGCGAACAGGAGATTGACGTCTGCCGGAAGGAAGATCCTGCTGCCGTTTTTATCCGCGCTCAAGGCGCAAAATACAAACATCGCCAGAACAACACCGCCGACGATCAGTTCTATCAATTCATTTGTTTCGATTCCGGCTGTTTCGGAAAAAGAGGGTTCAGAAAGCGTGGCTTCCTCTGATTCCATGACCGCCTGCTGATGTGGACTGTCCGGATGTCCGGAGGAGTCTGCAAGGAACCCCGTGAATAATCCGATCGCGATACCTGCGGCAAGACAGACTGCAAAAAAGATAAGTACCCATGTCTTAAACAGCTTTTTCAGCTGATTTTTGAATGTATGCAGCGCATAATAGGAAAAAAGTCTCATTTTGCCTGTTCCTCCCATGACGTGCTTTCCTCGCCGGATGTTTCGTCCGTTCGGTCGGCTCCTTCTGTCATATCAAAGAATAACTGTTCCAGCGTTCGGCCATCCTTATCCAGTTCATCGCGGGCAACATTGGCAAGAATGGATCCGCGATCCATAATGATCGTCCGGTCCCACAGCATATCCACGCTGTCGATAATATGCGTGCTGACCAGCATTGTGCGTCCTTCTGTCCGCATTTCTTCAAACAGCAGCTTCAGCTCCTTAATGGCATGAGGATCGAGACCGATCATAGGCTCGTCCAGCAGCAGGACTTTTGGTTCCGGCAGCAGGCCGAGGCATATGTTCAGCTTTTGCTGCATTCCTTTGGAAAGCTCGTCGCCGAATTTCTTCTGTTTGTCTGTAAGTTCAAACCGGCGGAATAATTCCTCCATCCGGACTTTATAATCGTTCAGTCTGTATGCACGGGCGATAAATTCCATGTGCTCCGATACGGTCAGGTTCGGATACAAAGACGGCATTTCCGGGATATATCCGAGCAGCCTTCTTGCATCGGCAGTTTTGTTGGGATAACCGCCGACTGTTATTTCTCCATCATAACGTAAAAAGCCGATGATGGATTTCATAATTGTGCTTTTTCCGGCTCCGTTCGGCCCCAGCAGCACCGTGACGCTGCCCGGATCGAGATGAAAACTCAGATCGCTGCAGGCGGTGACTTTGCCGTACTTTTTGGTAACATGAGATACGTTCAGCATTTCCCTGCGTCCTTCCTCTTTAATCTGAAAACAATAATAGTGTAACATCTGTTTCGGGGTACATCAAGCTAAATTTATTATTGCTTACGACCCGCAGGAGAGTAAACTGTAACCTTGAAAAGACTCATGTCCGATGCTAAAATATGAGATATATGTGCCAGACTCGTGAAAGAGTCTTGAATTTTTTCCAGTTGCCAATGCGGATGTTTTGCGGCGCGAAGCGGAATCGGACAGGAAAAACCAATGGAATTAAACAGCAGGGGGTATGCGGATGAAAAAGTTCAACGTGACCGGGGTTTGTATTCCGGGAAAGCATTATATGGCGGATATCTCCCAAAAAGTAGATCAGATCGTGAGGCTGATTGAGCAGGAGGAATATTTTACGATCAATCGTGCCCGCCAGTATGGGAAAACGACGACTTTTGCGGCGGTTGAGCGCAGACTAAAGGACCGGTATCATATCATAAGGCTGAGCTTTGAAATCGTTTCGGAAGAAAGCTTTGAAAACAACTGTGCTTTTGTTGAAACATTCATCTCAATGGCCGCGGATAAGATGGTTTTTACGTCTCTGAATCAAACCTTGATTGATCAGTGGAGCAGCATGGAAAGCTGGAAAGGAGCGGATGAGAAATCTCCGTTTGATTATCTGAGCAGGAAAATCACGCGGCTCTGCAGAGACAGTGACAGAGAAATTCTTCTTATGATCGATGAGGTGGATAAAAGTTCGGATAATCAGGTTTTTCTGAATTTTCTCGGTATGCTGCGCAATAAATACCTGGAACGGCAGGAAGACAGGGACGTGACTTTTAAGAGCGTTATTCTGGCTGGAGTTTATGACATTAAGAACATGAAATTGAAAATACGCCCGGATGCGGAAAGAAAGTATAACAGTCCGTGGAATATCGCGGCTGATTTCACCGTGGACATGAGTTTTTCGCCGGATGAAACTGCCGCAATGCTGCAGGATTATGAAAATGATCATCATACAGGAATGGACATCCGGGCAGTCAGCGAAGCACTGTATTTTTACACGAGCGGATATCCGTTTCTTGTCAGCCGCCTGTGCAAATGGATTGATGAAGAAGGAGGTCGGATCTGGACAGCGGAAAATGTAAGAGAGGCAGAAAAAGCAATCCTGAAACTTAAGAATACGCTGTTTGATGATCTGATTAAGAATGTAGAAAATAACAGGCAGCTTCGTGAGATGATCCTGTCGATTCTCTATGACGGAGTGAAATATGGATTTCATCTGTCGAATCCGGTGATTGAAATAGGAGCCATGTTTGGGATTTTCTGTGAGAGGAATCATACGGTTGCTGTTTCCAACGTGATTTTTGAGACATATCTTTACGATTATACTGTAAGCGTAAAAGCCCTCGAAGAAAGACGTCTGATGGAAGAAGAGCAGAGCCGGTTCATTGAAAATGGAAGATTGGACATGCCTCGTGTTCTAAGAAAGTTTCAGGAAGTCATGCGGGCGGAGTACCGCAGAGAAGACGAGGCATTTGTGGAGAGGCAGGGGCAATTGAGAAGAGTATTGGATGCAGACGAAGCTTTTTGCCATTTGGGGAGAGATGCGGTGGATGTGTTAAATGCCTGTGCAGGTGCCAGGATAGCAGTAAAAGAAGGTGAGGAGGCGATTGATGTGTGTTTGGCCATACAACAAATGAATGAGGAGGCGGCTCAG
>CANQUH010000304.1 GCA_947626965.1 uncultured Lachnospiraceae bacterium | reverse complement strand
AAATTTTTCGTTGAGAATAATTCGTTTTTTCGAGGGGTGTGCATTTCCGGATTTTTTCTCAAAATTTTGCCCGAAATCTGGGACAAAAAATTCAAAATGCACACCCGGAACGAATGTTCGACGATTTTTTCTTTCCCGTTTCGATTGTATCAAAGGTTGTCCCAGAATATGGCGGTAAAGGGTAACCAGGAAACCCTGGAAGCGGATATCCGGGATTACTTTGCGGATCTGGAAGTGCTGGAAAAGATACGGAAGGGAACAGGATATAAACGGACAGCAGAAAAAGCACACGGGCAGGCAGAGATCCGGGAATATTACCAGACAGAAGATATCAGATGGATGGATCAGAAGAAAGAGTGGACGGGATTGAAGAGTATCGGAATGGAAAGGAAGACGATCGTGAAAGGGGAGAGGAAAAAGACGGAATACCGGTATTATATCAGCAGCCTGAAAGAAGATATTGAGTTGTTTTCAAGGGCAGTGCGAGGCCACTGGGCGGTGGAAAGCATGCACTGGCAGCTGGATGTAACATTCAGGGAAGATGCGGACAGCACGCTGGACAAAACGGCAGCCCAGAACCTGAACATAATAAGGAAGTGGTGTCTGAGTATGCTGAAATATATAGAAATACGAGGGAAGAAGATGTCATTGAAGAGGAAGCGGTTTAACATAAGTTTTGCCCCTGCGAAGTTCATTGATGAACTGATGCAGCTTTAAAAAAGAAGGGTTTCCAGGACAGGAGGATAAGAATCATTCATGCGTTTGTCCTAGAGAATTGAGACAGAAACCTTGACACAAGTGCTGGAATTGTGTTATGGTAACTTCTATTAGTGATAATCACAAACTCATGGAAGAAAAGAGTACACGGAAGGGTACTGTTACAGAGAGGTCTTCGAAAAATATATACGAGGCTGTTTTCATTTCCGCGAGTAATGAGCCATTACATGCAGGCGTGTGTTTGGCAAATGCCGCGGGGGATTTGATTGATGCGCCGGCTCGCTGCCAGACGCAGGGTGAACAGCTTTCATATATGTTGTTTCGGCTGGTGAGAGGGACTGCAGGAATATCCGTGGAAGATGGTTTCGGAGAGGTGTATCTGAGCCGAGGCGCAGGTTTTGACTGAAAGATCTCAGGAAGGATTCTGAGGCAGATTCTATATGCTGTGGTCTGCAGCCACGCAGTGAATGACAGAATTTCAGCTGATACCGGACATCGGTTAGGATACGACAGGTTCCGCCTGTTACAGCGGCAGGGTATGGTCTCTTGCATATTTTATGACTGGTACCCGCAGAGGTCTGTGCCGCGAGGCAGGACGAAGAGAAGTGGTAACACGGGCGGCGCTCGTCTTCTGTATGGAGACAGGGCGCTTATTTACTGCATAAGTCCAGTCTCAAAGCAGAGGATGACGGGCTGCTTGCAGACCAGGAAGACTCTGCTTTAGAGACGGCAACAGGTATGAGGAAGTAGGCCGACAGGCCGGATTCCGAATACCTGTAGGGTGCTGAACGTCCAGTGGACGTTCGTTTAGCACCGACCGAAGCGGAGCGTAGAACGCGAAAGTTGCGGAGCAACGAAGCAATCCGTGGACTTATACTGATAGGGAAGCCAGAAACAGAAAGCAGTTTACAAAAAATTCAGATCAAGGAGGTCTTCAAAATGGGAAGAGGGAAATATTACCTGACAACCGCGATTGCCTATACATCGGGCAAGCCGCATATTGGAAACACATATGAGATCGTGCTGGCGGACAGCATCGCGAGGTACCGCAGAATGCAGGGTTACGATGTGTTTTTCCAGACAGGAACAGATGAACATGGACAGAAAATTGAGCTCAAGGCGCAGGACGCGGGCGTGACGCCGAAGGAGTTTGTGGACGGTGTGGCAGGTGAGATCCGCCGGATCTGGGATCTGATGAACACGTCCTACGACAAATTTATCCGTACCACGGACAAGGATCATGAAGAGCAGGTGCAGAAGATTTTCAAGAAGCTGTACGATCAGGGCGATATCTACAAGGGATATTATGAGGGGTTGTACTGTACGCCGTGTGAGTCGTTCTTTACGGAATCCCAGCTTGTGAATGGGAAATGTCCGGACTGTGGGCGCGAGGTGACGCCTGCAAAGGAAGAAGCTTATTTCTTCCGGATGAGCAAGTATGCCGACCGTCTGATTGAGCATATCAACACGCATCCGGAGTTTATTCAGCCGGTGTCCAGAAAGAATGAGATGATGAATAACTTCCTGCTTCCGGGTCTGCAGGATCTCTGCGTGTCAAGAACGTCGTTCAAATGGGGCATCCCGGTCACGTTTGATCCGAAGCATGTCACTTATGTGTGGCTGGATGCGCTGACTAACTACATCACCGGAATCGGATACAACTGTGACGGGGAATCGACGGAGCAGTTCAAGCGCGACTGGCCGGCCGACCTGCATTTGATTGGAAAAGATATCATCCGTTTCCATACGATTTACTGGCCAATCTTTTTGATGGCGCTCGATCTTCCGCTTCCGAAGCAGGTGTTCGGACATCCATGGCTGCTTCAGGGCGACGGAAAAATGAGCAAATCTCGAGGAAACGTGCTGTACGCGGATGAGCTTGTGGAGTTCTTCGGCGTAGATGCTGTGCGTTATTTTGTGCTGCATGAGATGCCGTTTGAGAACGACGGCGTCATTACCTGGGAGCTGATGGTGGAAAGGCTGAATTCCGACCTCGCGAACACGCTTGGAAATCTCGTGAACCGTACAATCTCGATGACGAACAAATATTTCGGCGGAATTGTCAGAAGTACAGGTGTGACGGAGCCGGTGGACGAGGAACTGAAGGCGGTCGCTCTCGAGGTGCCGGGTATTGTGTCAAAGAAGATGGACGATCTGCGCGTGGCAGATGCGATTTCCGAGATTTTCACGCTGTTCAAGCGCTGTAATAAATATATTGATGAGACAATGCCGTGGGCTCTTGCAAAGGATGAGGCGAAAAAAGACCGTCTGGCGGAAGTTCTCTACAACCTCACAGAATGTATCAGCATTGGCGCTTCCCTGCTGAAGGCATTTATGCCGGAGACTTCGGAGAAGATCCTCGCACAGCTTAACGCGAAGGACCGGACGCTCGATGAGATGACACAGTACGGGCTGTATGTGTCCGGGACGAAGGTCACAGAGAAGCCGGAAATCCTGTTTGCGCGTCTTGATCTCAAGGAAGTCATGAAGAAAGTAGAAGAGAGACATCCGGCGCCGGCGGAGGAATCCGCAGATGAAAATGCGAAGACCGCGGACGGAAAGTCTGCCTCGAAGAGTAAAGACGCGGCCGAAAAGAACGCAAAAGAAGCAGCTGTGAAAACTGCGGACGGACAGAATGGGGATGCGGCAGAAAAGAGCGGGGAAAACGCCTCTGTGATTGATATTGAACCGAAAGAGGAGATTACATTTGAGGATTTCGGAAAGATGCAGTTCCAGGTGGGAGAGATCATTGCCTGCGAAGCCGTGAAGAAATCCCGCAAACTGCTCTGTTCTCAGGTGAAGGTCGGAAATCAGGTGAAGCAGATTGTCTCCGGAATCAAGGCGCACTACACGCCAGAGGAGATGGTCGGCAAGAAAGTCATGGTTCTGGTGAACTTGAAGCCCGCGAAACTGGCAGGAGTCCTTTCTGAAGGAATGCTGCTTTGCGCGGAGGACGCTGAAGGAAACCTGGCGCTGATGGTTCCCGAGAAGGAGATGCCGTCCGGAGCAGAGATCTGCTGATTGGACTGCGTTGAATTTTATGCACAGGTCCGCATATGGAAATCAGCTGCTGGAACAGCATGCGGACCGTGCAGCGGGGCAGGAGGGAAAAAACGCCTCCTGGGCTTTCACTCATGGTATTGCCCGCAGCGCGGGCATAAAAGTTTTCAATGGAAGTCTGCACAAAATGACAGGATTCTGGTTTCGGTTTATCCGGATGGGAAGATTGCGGAAAGGGGTCGGATATTCGTGCCAGGTACGGTAAGCATTGGACATCAGAATTTCGAGACAATCAGAACAAACAATTAT
>CANQUH010000303.1 GCA_947626965.1 uncultured Lachnospiraceae bacterium | reverse complement strand
GCAGGAGGAATGAGTATGTCGGGCTTTACGAATACGAAAGAGAACGGTCTGGAAGCTCTCATCGTGAAGTGGCTCGTTATGCGGAAATCACCTCGGATTCAGGAGTGTGAACTTTCAGTAAAGAAGGGAAAAGAATGTTAAAGGGAAAAACGGTAATTCTCGGTGTGACCGGGAGCATTGCGGCATACAAGGCGGCGAATCTGGCGAGCCTTTTGAAAAAGCAGCATGCGGATGTCCATGTCATCATGACGAAGAACGCAATGCAGTTTATCGGTCCGGTCACGTTTGAGACGCTGACTGGAAATAAATGTCTGACAGATACGTTTGACCGGAATTTTCAGTTCCAGGTAGAGCATGTGGAACTTGCGAAAAAGGCAGATCTGGCGGTGGTGGCTCCGGCCACGGCGAACGTGATGGCAAAGCTGGCGCATGGCATCGCGGACGACATGCTGACTACGACGCTGCTTGCCTGCCAGTGCCCGAAACTGATCGCCCCAGCGATGAATACGCGGATGTATGAAAATCCCGTGACGCAGGACAATGAGGCGGTTTTGAAGAAATATGGCTGGCAGGTGATAGAGCCTGCGGTAGGGCATCTCGCCTGCGGTGACACCGGGCGCGGCAAGTTTCCGGAAGAAGGTCTGATTCTGGAGCACATTCTGAATAATATCGCGTATGAGAAGGATATGCATGGTCTGAACGTGCTGGTGACGGCCGGCCCGACGATGGAAGCGATCGATCCGGTCCGTTTTATTTCTAATCATTCAACCGGAAAGATGGGCTATGCGATTGCAAAAATCTGCAGGATGCGCGGCGCTGACGTGACGCTTGTGAGCGGGCGGACGAACCTGAGCGCTCCGGTGGGAGTGACTGTGGTGCCCATCCGATCAGCACAGGATATGTTTGAGGCGGTTACCGCGCGTTCTGCGAAGCAGGATATCATCATCAAGGCGGCGGCTGTGGCCGATTACCGTCCGGCGCAGGTCTCCGATCAGAAGGTGAAGAAGTCAGATAACGACATGAGTCTTGCGCTTGAGCGGACGCAGGACATTCTGAAATGGCTTGGGGAGCACAAAGGAGAAAATCAGGTGCTGTGCGGTTTTGCGATGGAGACGGAGCATATGGCGGAACACGCGCGGGAAAAGCTGCAGCGGAAGAATCTTGATCTGATCGCGGCGAACAATGTGAAGGTGAAAGGCGCCGGTTTTGGCACGGATACCAATGTGGTCACGCTGATCACTTCTGAGAAAGAGCAGGAGCTGGAACTGATGAGCAAGGAGGAGGTCGCCGTGCGGCTGGTGGATGAGCTGCTTGCGCTGCGGGAGAGAAAACTGCCGAGGTAAACGCTTGTGCTCTGTCGGCAGAGCAATGCCGGGGGTGAAGAGATTCCAGAACAGAAAAGCGGAAAGAGCAGGATTACCGAAAGCGGTCGGAAAAGTTTTTGACGCAAAAGGGCAGTCAGTGCAGAGTGGCCAAAAGCGTCCGGAAAAGGGTTCCAGAACAGAAAAACGGCAGGCGTGATATGCCGGAAAACAGGAGGTATAAGGATATGAAATGCTATGAGACAGTCTGGGAGATTTTTAATGAGTGCGCGAACAATCAGATGCGCGATGTTTTTATTGACGAGGTGGAGATCGACGATATTGAGGAATTTCTGAAACGCAAATTTAAGGGGAAAGAGCTTACATTCGATCGAAGTGTAAAGGAGGACGGCACGATCATTTATGATATCGTGGCGTCGGGGATTAAGCAGAGATATTCATTCACGGAAATTTGATGAATTTATGGAAAAATAAAATACTGGAGGAAGTATTGAAACGTATGGAACAGATCATGAAATCACTTAGAGAGCAGGGGGTCAATCCTTATCTGCTTGAGGCGATCGACGAATTCAGGGAGAAGTATCCGGTGGATCCGGCGCTGAAGAATAGGGTTAACCGGCCGATGCTCCCTTATTATGGAAAGGAAATTTTCGAGATGGCGGCTTATGCCCTTCTGCAGGGGCAGCATATTCTTTTGACCGGCACCAAGGCGACCGGCAAGAACATGCTTGCGGAGAATCTTGCGTGGGTGTTCGGCAGGCCATCCTACAATATATCATTTCATGTGAACACGGACAGCAGTTCGCTGATCGGGACGGACACGTTCCGCAACAATGAGGTTCAGCTCCGGACAGGTCCGGTTTATCAGTGCGCGGTGAACGGAGGTTTCGGCGTGTTTGATGAGATCAACATGGCGAAAAATGACGCGGTGTCGGTGCTTCACGCGACGCTCGACTACCGCCGTGAGATTGACGTGCCCGGCTATGACAAGATTAAGCTGCATGACGCCGCGCGCTTTATAGGGACGATGAATTACGGCTATGCTGGGACGCGCGAACTGAATGAGGCTCTGGTGTCCCGTTTTCTTGTGATCGAGATGCCTTCTGTCTCTGAGGACACGCTGGAGCGGATTCTGAGGGATCTTTTCCCGTCGATGAAGGCGGAGGGGATGAAGCAGGTCTGCGGACTGTTCCTCGATCTGCAGACGAAGGCCGGCAACAATGAGATCTCGACGAAACCGCTTGATCTGAGGGGGCTGATCGGGGCGCTTACTACTGTGCAGGCGGGGCTGGCTCCGCTGCCGGCGATCCGCATGGGCATTGTAAACAAGAGCTTTGATATGTTTGAGCGGGAAATTGTTGAGGATATCGTTATGACGAGGATTCCGGAGGAGTGGACCGCGGCGGATCTGTTCGGATGACCGCAGAGTAAACTCCCATGCCGGGCATACCGGCGTCATCGTGAATGAAAAGGAGTTTACTCTGAGCCTCCGGCGGATGCGCAGAAAATGCGATTGGAAAATGCCGCTTCCGCGGCCGCATTTTCGCGCGTTCAGAGCCGAAGCGCTGAACTTTCACAGTAAGGGGTATTTATTATATGTACACGGAAGACGATTTCCAGATTGAGGCCGAAAACCGTATCCGCAACCTGATGTGGACGGTCAGCGGCGATTATAAACTGAATACAAAGGTGGATGTGGCGTCCTGGACGAAGTCGAAGGATATTTCTCTGTACGATGCGGTCAAGCAGGGCGCTTTCGCCCGTTATTTTGATCAGAGCGCATTTGCGCTCTATCTTGTGAAAAAAATCTACTATGGGGCGGATGAAGAACCTCTGACTGAGATCGCGCAGATGTGCGTCGATATGGCGGTCTGGCAGAAGATTGCCGCAGAAAGACCCGGCGTGCCCGGTCTTCGCCGCAGAGCTTTTGAGGCGCTGCTGGAATATTCATTCAACCGCATGAGCCAGTCGCTTCCGGGACGGATGAAGCTGGCGATCCTGCGTGGATCCTTAACCGGCGACTGGCATGGGGAGAAACGGCTGATGGAAGCGGTGAACCGGATGCGGACGCTTGAGTCGGCATCCGATACGATGGAGATCATGCGTGTTGTCGACGCGCTGTACAACGGCTGGATCGACAGCAGTTTTGAGCAAAAGCACGGGGATCTGGAGCATGTGCTTGCGGCCACCGCCGAGGATCTGAAGGAATTTGACTGGCGGGATTTCCTGAGCGAGGAAGCATATGAAGATGTCCTCGAACAGTACTTGAATGAGATGAGTATCCGTCTGACCTCTCTGGCAGAACAGCAGGAAGATGAGGACGATAAGAAGAAAAAGGCGGGCGGCCGGAAGATTGTCGTGCTGGATCAGGCGGCGATCGAAAAAATGTATTCCTATATGGAGCTGAATTATGGCCGTTCTTATCTGGATGAGCGGGAGCAGAAGCGGCTGAATCACCGACTTTGCCGTGGAGCGCATGCGGACTGCAGTCTGTTTTACACGGACGGCATCCTGCAGAATCCTGTGATTTCCAACGCACAGTATGTCAACGCGAAGCGCCATGCTGAACACAATAAAATGCTGTACCGAAACAGCCTGAATCTGATCAAGCGGAGCGTGGAGCAGCTGACCGACGAGCTGCGCCGTTCGCTGTACCGCCGGAATGAGATTGAGTATATGCGGTCGGATCACGGGACAATCGTGCCGAATCAGCTCTGGCGCATCGGACGGACGGAGGATCCGGGAAAGCTGTT
>CANQUH010000302.1 GCA_947626965.1 uncultured Lachnospiraceae bacterium | reverse complement strand
AGACTGTCGAGCAGGAAATACTCCTGAAAAATGAAACCAAGATTATCCCTGCGGAAATCTGCGGCACTTGCGCCGCGCAGCTGCCTTAAATTTACACCGCTGATCCAGATGTCCCCGCCTGTAGGGGTATCAATCGTTGAGAGAACATTGAGCAAGGTGGTCTTTCCGGAGCCGGACGCACCCATGATGCCAATAAATTCTCCTTCAGAAACATCAAAAGACACCTTGTTCAAACTGGGGCGCTGTGCCTTCGCGTAAATTTTTGTCACTTCTTTTGCTTTCAATAATGTGGCCATACCAAATCTCCTTTTTTGTGTAGTTGCCTTATTGTAACATCTTCAAAAAGAATACGAATGAGTAAATCAGGCAAAACACAAATGCATAATTTACTAATGACATTGACAAAGATGGGAGTAATTCATATAATAAGTAATAGTAATATTCTATATTCTGGTTACACAGAGGGCGGTATGAGAACGCCGAAGTTTATGGAGTATGAAAACGTCTGTCTTCTGAAAAACCATTTCATCAAAAAGGAAACCATGTGGACGGAGGACTATCTGGCGTTGTTCTTCCCATCCGATAAGCCGGAACTGCACAAAGTTTTTCGTGGCGGGCCGACCCAGCAATCAATTTTGCAGCACGGAATGTAAAAACTGATATAATGTCTACAAGAACCACAGTAAAAATAAGGATAAGGACGGTGAAGGAAATGCCTGAAAATCAAAATATTGAATGGAAAAGCAGATGGAAGGATGAATATCTGGAATGGATTTGCGGTTACGCCAACGCACAGGGCGGCAAAATCTATATTGGTTGTGATGATGACGGCAATATAATCGGATTATCTAATGCCCGCAAGCTTCTTGAAGATAGCTGGCTTTATTGAAAGCTGGGGACGAGGTATCGAGAAAATATGCTCCGCCTGCGAAAAAGATGGCATTCCACAGCCCATTTATACAATCAACCCCAGTGATATTATGATTGAGTTTACCGCGCCTGATGATAGAGTAATTCGTTCTGTCACCCGCAAGGTAACAGATAAGGTGACAGAAAAAGTAACAAATAATTTGGATGAAAAATCTATTCAAATATTAAACATCCAAAAGTAGCATGTGAGTTCAAAATAATTCTTATATGTTTTGACCACCTGGATCACATCTTCTATTGGATAGACGGAAGCGTCGCTGTATTCTGTATGGACATGATAATCTGCAAACACACGTAAAAACCTCCTTGAAGTTGTTTGAAAAACTCTCTATAATGATAAAATATTAATTAACGGATGTCTATCAAAATTTGCCCTGTTCCATAACACTTCCGTGAGGTCGGTAATTGCTTTTTTGTTTGCGCACCGCCCTATTATGAACAGGAGGCATCCATAAAACAAGTTATGCCATGCAATGAATTCCTTAAAAAACGTGAATTCAATAATAAAAAAATCACGAAGAGACAGGTTAAAGTAAAAATGGAAAATCAAAAAACCCCAGACAAAATCAAAGTACGCGGCGGACGTGTACATAATCTGAAAAATATTGACGTCGACATACCGCTTCACAGGATCGTGGGAATTGCCGGCGTTTCCGGCTCCGGCAAATCCTCGCTGGCGCTCGGCATTCTCTATGCGGAGGGTTCCCGGCGCTATCTGGAATCCCTGTCCACCTACACACGCCGGAGAATGACACAGGCGGAAAAGGCTCAGGTGGACGAAGTGCTGTACGTTCCGGCGGCTCTCGCGCTGCGCCAGCGGCCCGGCGTTCCCGGTATCCGCAGCACATTCGGGACAGGCACGGAGCTGCTGAACAGTCTGCGCCTGATGTTTTCGAGGCTTGCCAGCCACCGCTGTCCGAACGGGCACTATGCGGAGCCCTCGCTGAATGTGGCGGCGGATCTCCCGCTCGTATGCCCTGTATGCGGGGAACACTTCTTCGCGCCGAGCGCGGAGGAACTGGCCTTCAACAGTCAGGGCGCATGCAAAAAATGTGACGGTACGGGTGTCGTCCGCACCGTAGACGAGACGACGCTGGTGCCGGATGAGTCCCTGACGATCGACGAAGGCGCGGTCGCGCCGTGGCAGACGTTAATGTGGTCTTTGATGAAAGACATTGCCCGGGAGATGGGAGTCCGCACCGATGTACCGTTTCGGGAACTGACTGAAAAGGAGCAGGACATCGTTTTTCACGGCCCTGCCGTCAAGAAGAATATCATCTATCAGAATAAGACCAGCGGCGCTGCCGGAGATATGGATTTTACTTATTTTAATGCCACCTATACCGTGGAAAACGCCCTGTCCAAAGTGAAGGACGAGAAGGGCATGAAGCGGGTGGAAAAGTTTCTGCGGCAGGATGTATGCCCGGACTGCGGCGGAACAAGGCTCAGCGATGCGGCAAGGGCGCCGAGGCTTCGAGGCATTTCCCTCGCGCAGGCCTGCACGATGACCCTTTCTGATCTGACGCAGTGGGTCTCCGGCGTTCCGACCTCGCTGCCGGAGGAAATGCGCCCGATGGCGGAAAGTATCTGCGAATCGTTTCAGAGCGCCGCAAAACGTCTGACCGATCTGGGACTTTCCTATCTCACGCTGGACCGTGCCGCCTCCACTCTTTCCACCGGCGAGCGGCAGAGGATGCAGCTGGCCCGCGCAGTGCGCAACCGCACGACCGGCGTCCTGTATGTCCTCGACGAGCCGTCCATCGGTCTGCACCCATCGAATCTGGAAGGACTGAACGGCGTGATGCATGACCTGGTTGCCGACGGCAACTCTGTCGTGCTGGTAGATCACGACACCCATGTGCTTTCCGAGGCGGACTGGCTCATTGAACTCGGCCCGGATGCCGGCGCGGGCGGCGGAACGATTATCGCGCAGGGACCGCTTATGGAAGTGGAAAACAACCCTGCTTCACGGATCGGCGGTTTCCTTTCCGGAAAAACGGCCATCCATGTCGGAAAACATATCGCGCCGGATCAGATGTTTTCCCTCGGAACCATTCACCTGTCCACATCGGAAATCCATACGGTAAAACCTCTGGAGGCTGATTTTCCAAAAGGGCGGCTGATCGCGGTGACCGGCGTATCCGGTTCGGGCAAGACGACCATGATTCTGGAAAGCCTGATCCCGGCTCTGGAAGCATCCATCCGGGGAAACCGGCTTCCGAAGCATGTGAAGGCCGTCTCCGCTGACGGAATTGCGCAGGTCAAGCTGATTGACGCCACGCCTATCGGAATCAATGTGCGTTCCACCGTCGCCACCTATGCTAACGTACATGACGAACTGCGCAAGGTGTACGCAAGAACAGCGGACGCGAAAGAAAAAGGTTACAAAGCCGGCGATTTTTCCTATAATACCGGAAAGCTGCGGTGTCCTACCTGTGACGGCACAGGAACCATCAATCTGGATGTTCAGTTTCTGCCGGATGTGGAAATTCCGTGCCCGGACTGCGGCGGCTCCCGCTACGCAAAAGGGGCCAGCCTTATCCGGAGGATACCAAAACACGGCGGGCAGGCATGCACACTCCCGGAACTCATGGATATGAGCATTGACGAGGCGCTTGCCGCATGCTCTGATCTCCCGCTTGTCGCGCGGAGGCTCCATGTGCTGAAAGAACTTGGCCTCGGTTATCTGACGCTCGGAGAAGAAACGCCAAGTCTCTCCGGCGGCGAGGCTCAGCGGCTGAAGCTCGCCAGCGAGATGGGGAAAGGACAGGCGGACTCTGTATTTGTATTTGACGAACCTACCATCGGCCTGCACCCGCTGGATGTGGAAACGCTGCTCCATGTATTTGAGGAACTAATTGAAAACGGAGCGACCGTCATCGTCATCGAACATGATCTGGATGTGATAAGAAACGCGGATTATGTGATCGATATGGGACCGGACGGCGGTGTTCACGGCGGGGAAATCATCGCGGCAGGCACGCCGGAAGAAATCTGCGAATGCAAACACAGCAGGACAGGAACGTATTTAAAGCGATTCTTGACGTAATTCTGCAGCAATGTTATGATAATTTTCAACCATCAATCAGCAAGGATTTCCCCGCTTCTATAGGCGGCGGGATGAACGGACAGGAGGCAGTATTATGGCAAT
>CANQUH010000301.1 GCA_947626965.1 uncultured Lachnospiraceae bacterium | reverse complement strand
TCCTGCCCTTATAGTTTGATTAGAAGCGGATCTTCCATCCGCAGGACACGAACCTGACAGCATTTCCTGTAAAAAGAGATCCCATAGGCCCAGACCGTCAGATATCCATCGTCAAACAGCGTCTCCGCATAGGCGCGGTCCGCGATCTGGCGCAGAGCCGCATCGCATAAGGCCGGCATTTCTTCTCGTTTTTTTGCGTGTTTCACTTCTATGATTATGCCGGTAACGCCATCCTCACATCTGATCTGGATGTCGCTTCTGCCATTCCCGGACTCGCGGTTGGAAAGAATAATCCAGTCCGCCTTTCCCTTTAACAGACCCAGCAGAAAGCCATGATAAAATCCTTCATAACTGTCATAGTAACTGATCGTTTCACGAAGCTGAGTATTAAGCAATTTTTCAGCTCCTGAAGCATCCCCGCCTGCAAAAAAGCTGCACAGTCCCAAAAGTGCCTCCGTGCTATTCTGAACCTTATCCCCAAACCATTTCTGAATCTTCTCGATAAATATTTCACGAATCTCACGATTGGGAATCACCAGACGTACTTTGCCGTCCTCCGTTTCACTGCTGTCTTTCTCCAATGTGAGATAGCCTGTAAGATACAGAACGCTCCAGAGATGTTCACGGCTTTCTTCCAGTTCCCCATAAGTCAGATCTTCCACAACTTTCCTGCTGATACCTTTTCCCGCAATCAGCTTCTCAATATCTGTTCTGGTCGTAGCATCCGCAAGATCGACAAACCGCCGGACAATCTGATTAGAACTTGTATTATTCCAGTACGCTTTCGGTTTCGCGGCAGGATTCTGCCGCAGCTGGTCACAGTGGCAGATTACATCCCATGGACAGTAGACGTCCGTTCTCCCGAACCGATAGCCGTCATACCACTCCTTCATGCCCGCATAGGCAGCGGACAGGCCGTAATCCGCCAGCATCTTTCTTACTTCTTCATCTGTAAAACCAAAAAACTCATCATAACGCTCATCCGCAATGGTATCTGTTTTCAAATTATTGATCCCGGTAAAAATACTCTCTTTGGAAATGCGCAGACATCCCGTCACTACAGCAAAGTACAGATCCGGATTCGTTTTGAACGCTTCCCCAAAAAATCCGCGCAGAAAGTTCACCATCTCATGATAATAACCGTTATCGTTCGCCTTATCCAGAGGTACATCATACTCGTCGATGATGAGAATCACCTTTTTCCCATAATGGGCGTGCAGCATCCGCATAAGGATGACAAGAGAAGACTGCATCCCCACTGTGCCGATCTTTCTTTTTTTCAAAGATTTGTAGACATCCAGATCATCGGCATCTGCTCTCTCGCTGTGTGCAAGGGAACCGGATAAACGGATACATTCCGCCGCCAGAAGAAAGGATAATTTTTCCATTGCTTCCGCAAATGTCAGTCCGCTGACTCCCTTCAGCGATAAAAATATTACCGGATATTTTCCCTGGTAATTCTCGCAGATCTCCCGCTCCTGGCTGATGGCCAGACCGTCAAACATGGATGGATTCGTTCCAATCTCAAAAAAGGATTTCAGCATGCTCATGTTCAGGGTTTTTCCGAACCGTCGCGGCCTGGTGAACAGATTTACCGCTCCTTTATCTTCTATGATTTTTTTAATCAGTAAAGATTTATCAACATAATAGTAATCCTGCTCCACTATATTTTCAAATAAATCCACGCCTACCGGCAGTTTTTTCTTTTTTAACGTTTCGGACACACGCTCACCTTCCTCGCTCTGATCCGGATGCGCACATAGTCGATGATCCACTTCCCGTCCACATGAAGGACACTCTCCAGGCGCTCATTCGCCTCCCGGAGAATCTCCGCCTTCATCCTGGCATCCATTCCCTCAAACGGCTTTTTCACAAACATATTGATCCTGTTTCTCTCTTTCTCAGACAACAACCTCTGTAATTGTTTTGTCATCAATTTTTATCTGTTTTATTCCTGTATTCTTTTTCTTATTAAAGCAAAAACTCAGCAGATAGCCTTTCTTCTGATGATATCTGTCCAGATATTCTGCCAGCTGCTTTTCCCCACGGCAGTTATATTCTTCCCCGCGCCATATCTTAATCTCAATAATGTACTGTCTTCCCAGATAATCCACAATAATATCTGTGCGTTTCTGATCCCTGGTCTGCGCCTCAATATAATAATTTCCAGTTCCATTTATAATCGGCTTTAAATACAGCAGAAAAAACTTTCTTCCATTTTCTTCAACAAACCGCTCATCCCCAAAACTGTACAGATCATTCCAATGTACCATAAAGCGTTCCATTACCCGATCCATATTCAGAACACCGTCTCTTACAAATTGATTTTTTTCCATGGATCCCGCCTGGTAGCTTTTGCTGTCTGACTCAGCTTCAGACAGGAACAGATTATAGATCCGCATTTCAAAAACGCGATTCGCTACACACATCCTGCCGTTCACATTCTTTACAAACCCAAACATGGCCGCACTGTCAATGACACGATTATCAGGATTAAAAGTCACCTGTTCTCCTGCAAAAAAGATCCTGTAAATCATTCTTTTCAGATCAGGATCATCGATCAGTTTATTCACCAGAGATTCAAACAGAGGGTTCTTCTCGAGCAAGAGTATCCGAACAGCTTCCTGCAGCCCTTCCTTTGTCCAGGCTTTAGATCCATCTTCAAATCCCGGACTTCCGGCAACCTCTTCATCAATTATCCTGCAGAGATCTGACACCAGAAACGGATATCCTGACGTATAATCGCAGATCATCTGTGCTGTTGTCCCGACATTCATCCCCGTATGATGATCATCCTCATAATCTCTCAGCATTTCCGCTATTTCATCCGCAGAAAAGCTCATGTCAACAGAAAAATTAACCGCAACGTTCCACGGACTGTTATATCTGTGTTCCTCCTCTGTCCTGATCTTCTGCCTGAGATTTTTAATATCATACACTCCGGCCAGAATTACCGACCAGAAACAGGGAGTCACATCCCTGTCCAGATAATACCCGCGGAGGATGGATAAAAAATCAAGAAATATCTGATTATTGGAAGCGCTGTCCATCTCATCAATCATCAGAACCACTCTTTTTTGAGCGCCTGCGCACAGCTCACTCAGATGTTCAAACAGCGTTACCAGATCAAATTCTGAATTTTCTTTTATATCGTCCGACAAATCCGCGATCTCTTTTTCTCCAAGCCCTGTCACAGGATTCTTTTTATTATTTATCACTTTCAGAATTTCACGTCCAAATGCTCTGGCAAAAACAATCTCACTCTGGAATCTGGAGGAACTCATTTTCTGAAAATCCAGAGAAAGTACAATATAATCCCATCTGAGATACCGGTTCAATGCCCAGAGAAACGTGGTTTTCCCAAACTGACGGGCCCTGTTTATAACAAAATACTGTCCTTTTTCCACAAGCCGCCCAGCATACTCCAGTCGGCTTTCCAGATTGACCATATAATGAAGTTCCGGGATGCATCGACCAGTGATATTAAAGGTTTTCAAAGAAAAGCCTCCTTCCTTATGAACGTAAAACCGATCATGCTGCTGTTTTCTTCCTCACAGGATACGGACTGCAGCGCTTCTTCGAAATACTGACTGCAGATAATAAATTTCCATGCCCGCGCTGCGGGCAACACTACGAATATAAGTCCACGGATTGCTTCGTTGCTCTGCAACTCTCGCAGTCTACCCTCCGCTCCGGTCGGTGCTAAACGAACGTCCACCGGACGTTCAGCACCCTACAGGTATTCGGAATTCGGCCTGTCGGCCTGCTTCCTCATACCTGCTGTCGTCTCAAAAGCAGAGTCTTCCTAGTCTGCAAGCAACCCATCATCCTCTGCTTTGAGACTGGACTTATACAGTAAATGATATATGAAATTCCTTCTCATTGCAAGCGCTTCCTTCTTGACAACTATATCGGCTTACGATATAATCAAATTACAATATATAGATACCCGATATATCGGACTATGATATAAGAAAATTTAACCCAAACAGGAGGGATTTTTATAAACGATACGATAGCATTGACTGAAACCACCTACTATATTCTGCTGTCTCTGTACCAGCCGCGGCACGGCTACGGGATCATGCA
>CANQUH010000300.1 GCA_947626965.1 uncultured Lachnospiraceae bacterium | reverse complement strand
TTCCCAGTATTCTGGCAGTACTTGCCTATGGCCTGAAATCTCCGGTTTATGAAGCCAAAGAAAGTCTTGCTGATGAATTACTTGCCGCTGATGAAACGGAGACATCTTCTGACTCGGAAGCGGACGACAGCATGAAATTTATAAACTGTTTCGATGAGGATATCTGGTCTTCTTTTTCGCCTGAAGAGAAAATCACAGTTTTGCAGATGCTGGCAGATTATGAATTTGATTATCTGGGAATGCCTGCGGTTCCTCTTTCTTCCGGGCAGATTAATATATTTGTACTGGGGGAGTACGACTCACTGGACAACACTATAAACATTGACATAAAGAACCTCGAAGATTCTGCCGCAAAGGATGCCATGGTGACGCTTCTTCACGAACTGTATCATGCGTATCAGAATTATGTGATCAGCAGCATCGACTGGGATTCTGAGTTTGCGGGGAGCGCGTACTTTGCGGGGGCCAGAGAATGGAAAGACAATAATGAGAATTATATCACGCCGGATATGGACTATGACGGGTATGAAAATCAGCCTATGGAGGCTTCAGCGAGAGATTTTTCAGAAACGGAGAGTTCACGGCTGCTGTCGCTGGCAGGCGCGGCAGATTCATAAAGCAAGGACTCTGCCTTTGTATAAAGGCGGACTTTAATAATGGGAGGGATTATCTATGAGTATTGAGATGAAACAGATACCTTTTAAAGCGCTGATGACACAGGCCATAAAAGAATATACAGAGAAAAAGACGCTGTTCGGCGTGCCGACGGCAGTTGTCCCGGATCCTGCTGATACGTCATTTTTCCGACAGGCAACGGATAGGGAAAATATGCCAGGGAATCCGTCTGGAGAGAGCCCGCAAGGCATATCTCTTTTTGGGACGTCTCTGGAGAGCGTGGTCGGGCCGGCAGCAGGCCCGCATACGCAGCTCGCGCAGAATCTGGTGGCTGCGTACGCCGCCGGGGGTCGTTTTTTTGAGCTGAAGACGGTTCAGATTCTCTGGGGGGAGCAGCTCGGGATTCAGCGCCCGTGTATCTATGTCCGGGACGAGGGTTACAATACGGAATGGTCCACGGAACTGAGCCCTGTGCAGGCGGCCGAGGAGTATATCAAAGGCTGGCTGGCGATCAAAATTCTGGCGAAAGAATTTGGACTCGGCGATCCGGACGCGTTTGTGTTCAACATTTCCGTCGGCTATGATCTTCCGGGAATCCAGAGTCCTTCGGTTGATCAGTTTATTGAGACAATGAAAGATGCTGGAGACAGTGGGTTCTGGAAAAAGTGCGTGGAGGAGGCAAAGAGTCTTTCTTATCAGAATGTGGACGCGGAATATATCGATCAGATTTCTTCGCAGATCAGCAACAATGTGACGATCTCCACGATGCACGGATGTCCGCCCGAGCAGATCAAATCCATCGCGGAGTACATGATGCGGGAGAAGAAGCTGCATACTTACATCAAGTGCAATCCGACGCTGGTCGGTTATGAAAAGGCTAGGTCTTTGCTGGATGAGGCTGGCTACACGGACATCGAATTTGACAGAGAGCAGTTTGAGCACGATATGAAACTGGAGGATGCGGTCTCCATGATTCAGGAACTGCTGGAAATCGGACAGAAACTGGGGCTGCGCTTCGGCGTCAAGCTGACCAACACCTTTCCGGTACGGATTACCCGCGGTGAACTGCCGGGGGAGACGATGTACATGTCCGGGAAAGCGCTGTTTCTGCTGTCGATCCATACCGCGGCGATTCTGTCAGAGCGTTTGGATGGAAAACTGCCGGTTTCCTATTCCGGCGGAGCTGACCGGGAGAACATCGCTCAGATTTATCAGTGCGGAATTTATCCGATCACGGTCGCGACGGAGCTTTTGAAGTCGGGCGGATACAAAAATCTTTCACGATTCGCAGAAAAATGCGTGAATATCAATCCGGATTTGGAACGTGTAAATGCAGCCAAGGTGCGGGAACTGGCGGACGCAGCCGCGAAAGACGCACATTACCGCAGAAAAGACCGCAAAAAGGCCGGCGGTAAGGTTCCGCCGTTTGCCTGCGGACAGTGCAAAACCTGTGTGGACGTGTGTCCGAACCGGGCGAATTACTTTGTGGACGGACTGGAAAAGAAAGTGATCCATCTGGACGGGCCGTGCAACGACTGCGGGAACTGCGCGAGCGTGTGTCCGTTCGGGTTTCGGCCATATGAAGACAAATTTGTGCTGTATCCAGACGAGAGGACGCTCCGGGAGAGCAGCAGGGATGGTTTTGTGATCCTGCCGGACGGCTATCTGACAAGGTATCAGGGAGAAATTTCCGGAGATATCGGGCGTTTGCCGGAGGAAGCCAGGGAGCTGATGGATGCGGTCAGAAAGATGGAGCTGGCGCAGTAAGCAGGGAAAAAGAAGATGGAACTATGACTGTAAGCTGCGGAAAATTGAGGGATCGTTTTGTTGGATAAAAAAATTATGTGAAAGGAGTGCGCCAATGACCAGTTATATCCAAGATCCAGCAAAGCTCATCACTACATTTCACCGGTTTCTGGCGTTTGTGCGCTTCCATGATGGCGATAGACCTTTGAGCTTTGTGGACAAAAACGCTTTTCTTGGGCGTGAAGAGAATTATAAGTCAAAAGTATCAGAGCTTGCCCAGATGGAGCTTAACTATAATGCCTGGAAGAAATCATGGATCGGGAGCGGAAAAATACTGGAATGCTGCCATCGGGCAATGAGCCGTGCCGGAAATCTCGTTAACAGAAACCAGCAGACTAAGTTCAAGAATATGATCAATCCTGGACATGAAAAATATAAAACCGATGCTGAACGTGTTCTCTATGATATCTATAAGAGCAAACCTGGCGCCCAGGAAGCAGCCGCCTTTTCACAGGCGAAGCAAGTCTTCGGCGGCAACTATGATACGATTGGCTACTTGTTTTTTATCAAAGACGCGTCGAGATTTCTTCCGGTTAGTTCCGGTAACTTTGAGAGAAGTCTTGCTTCCATTGGTATAGAATATCCTCTCTCTGGAAGATGCGGGTGGGAAAATTATACGGGCTTTATTGAAATTGTCAGATACATACAGGCGGTCATGCAGGACATCATACCGGATGTGGATGTACGTCTGATTGACGCGCATTCATTTCTTTGGGTTATCAATGAGAAGGTTTTTCGTGAATGGAAGCCGGATACAGAGACAATGGCAGAGATTGAGACAGCAGCGGAGAATTACTTGACTGCCAGAGCTTCCGGGAATGCTGTAAAGAAAAGCCGGATTATGAGCTGTATCACTCGCAGCGCGGAAGTAGCAAAGATAACGAAAGATCGGGCAAAGGGAGTATGTCAGCTGTGTGGAAGGCAGGCTCCTTTCATAGATAAGAAAGGCAGCCCTTATCTTGAAACGCATCACATTATCTGGCTTTCCCGCGGCGGCGAGGACAGCACGGATAATACGGCTGCGCTTTGTCCAAATTGTCATACAAAGATGCATATCGTTGATGATGAAAATGATGTGAAAAAGTTATTAAACTTAAACAAGCAAGATAATTTACATTGGAATATCTGGTGATGCGTAATAATGGCAAAATATGAAATTATTATCTGGTGGAGTAAAGAGGATGACTGTTACCTGGCTGAGGTGCCCGAACTGGCTGGCTGTATGGCTGACGGAGAGACACTGGCAGAAGTGACTGAAGCAATCGAAGAATCAATCAAACTGTGGATTGAAATAAATACCGAGAGAGGAATTGCTATTCCAGAACCCAAGGGCCGTTTGCTGTGCGCTTTCCAGGAAGATCGGGGAAGGGATGTGATTAAGGAACATGCCGTAAAGTTCTGCAAAGAGAACCAGTTAACTATATTTGATTTGTAATGTAGACCAGGGTTCCAGGAAAATGCTGGATGACATGTGCAAACGGAAAAGTGATATGGTTAATGAAATTTTTGAGATTAACATTGGCGGCGATATACAGTGTGAAGCAAGAAGGTTAAAATGATGAAGAAAGTAATTGTTCTGGGCAGCCCAGGCGCCGGTAAAAGCACATTTGCCCGAAAATTAAGGGACAGGACTGGTCTGCCGCTTTATTATCTCGACATGATATGGCATCGGCCGGACAGGACAAATGTTACTCGTGAAGAATTTGATG
>CANQUH010000299.1 GCA_947626965.1 uncultured Lachnospiraceae bacterium | reverse complement strand
AGGGAAAAACGCCTCCTGCTCGGTCAGAGGATGGAGAGAGTATGAAAAGAAAGTTTCAGATTTGTATCATCATGTTTGTTTTTTGTCTGGCAGCAGGTTTTGTTTTGAATTCCACGGGAGTGATGGCTTTTGAAGCGGCAGATGGAAGCCGGGAACAGAGGACAGATTCTGCTGCAGGAAGAGGACAGACGACGGTTTTTATTACTGCGGACGGAGGCGTGGAACAGACGGAAACCTCCGGGAATAAAGAGAAAAAAAGAGGCTGGGTGATCCTGGAAAACGGTGCGAGGAAATACTTTGACAAGAATGGAAAGTACGTGACCGGATTTAAAAAGATTGACGGCAAAACTTACAGTTTCAACGCACACGGACGTCTGCAGACAGACAAATGGATAAATTACAACGGCGATAAGTATCATACAGATAAAAAAGGAGTGCTTATCAGAGAAAAAACGGCCAAAATCGGCGATAATACGTATTATTTTAATAAAAAAGGAATACTTGTCAGGGGAAAAACAGTCACGATCAATAATAATCTTTATTATTTTGGAAGCAATGGGGCGCTTGTCAGAGATAAGGCGGTCACAATCAGCAATCATATCTATTATTTCGGAAATAATGGGGCGCTTGTCAGAGATAAGGCGGTCACGATCAACAATAATATCTATTATTTCGGAAGCAATGGAGCGCTTGTCAGGGATAAACTGGTTACAATCAATAACCATGTCTATTATTTTGGCAGCAACGGCGTCATGTATAAAGGCTGGAAGAAAGACGCGAACGGGACGTCCTATTTTCAGTCGAACGGGGTTCGGGCTTCTGGTCTGACTCAGATTGACGGAAAGTATTATTATTTTGATTCCAATGGCTTTATGAAAACCGGAACATTCCAGGAGGGCGGAAATACTTATTATATGACAGAGGACGGGGTTTTGGAAGTCTGGAAGACAAAAAATACGTATTATGATTCCAGTAATAAAAAGATGACGACGATCCAGGCGGAGGACTTTGAGACGCTCCAGAGGGCAAAAAAGATTGCCGCGGAGATTACGAATTCCAGTATGAGCCAGGCCCAGAAACTGCGGAAGTGTTTTGACTGGGTAAAAGCCAAACCTTATATGACCAGGCGGAAATTCAACAACGCTCCCGGGTGGCCGGCTCTGTACGCGAACGATCATTTTATCTACGGGAGCGGGAACTGCCAGTCAGACGCGGCAGCGTTCGCGTATCTTGCAAAAGCTCTGGGATACACGGATGTGTACGTCTGCGCGGACAGTACCGGCTGGGGACTGCCGCACAGCTGGACGGAGATCAACGGACTTGTCTATGATCCGCTGTTTGCAGAGGCAAAAGGCTTCAGTCAGAATTACGGTGTGAGATACGGAGTGTACAAGCTGTGGCCCGTTGTGCATATTAAGCTCTGATGTGGTGACAGATTGATTTTCAGTTTATGATGTGGGGCAGGAAAATATTTTTCTGCAGTACTCAGGAAAAGGGAGAGGGATATGAAAAGAAGGTTTCAGATTTATCTTATGACATTTATTTTCTGTCTGCTGACAGGGTTCGTCTCTGCTTCCGGGGAAGCAGCGGCCGCAGGTATGACGGATAAAAATCAGAAGAAGGAAGCGGCTGTTTCTGATGAGACAGATAAAAACCAGAAGCAGAAGACGGTTTTAAACGGGACGGACAACGATCAGGGACAGAAAATGAACTCTGATGCGGCGGATAAAGAGCAGAAACAGGTGAAAGCTTCCGGAAACAAGAAGAAAAAAAGAGGCTGGGTGACTCTGGAGAACGGCACAAAGAAATATTTTAACAAAAAAGGAGCTTATGTGACCGGACTTAAAAAGATTGACGGTCAAACCTACAGCTTCAACGCGCACGGGCGTCTGCAGACGAATAAGTGGGTTATCTATGATGGAAACAAGTACCACACAGATGCAAATGGAGTCCTGAATGTGGGCATGACCAGAATCAACGGCAAATATTATTATTTTGGAAGCGACGGAAGTCTGCGGACGAATGAGTGGATCAGTTACAATGGCGGCAGGTATCGCGCAGACAGCCAGGGAGTGATCGTTCAGGGAGAATTTGTCACAATTGACGGCAAAGTATATTATCTGAAAAAGAACGGAACTGTGTATACAGGATGGGGTACAGTGAACGGGAAGAAAGCATATTTTTATCCTGACGGAGCCATGGCTGTGGGACTGACCGAAATTGACGGCAAATATTATTATTTCGATACAGATGGAACCATGAAGACAGGGACAGTCGAGGCGGGTGGAACTACGTACTATATAGCAGATGACGGAGTTCTGGAGGCCCGAAAAGAGAAGGATGTCTATTATGATTCCTCCAATAAGAAGATGACAGATGTTGAGGCGCTGGATTTCGAGACACTCCAGAGAGCAAAGAAGATTGTCTCGGAGATCACGGATTCCAGCATGAGCCAGGCGCAGAAGCTGCGGAAATGTTTCGACTGGGTAATGGCAAAGACGTATGTGACCAGAAGAAAGTTCACGAACGCTCCGGGATGGATTGCACTGTATGCGAATGATCATTTTATCTATGGAAGCGGGAACTGTCAGTCGGATGCGGCGGCATTCGGTTATCTTGCAAAGGCGCTGGGATATACGGAAGTATACATGTGCGTGGACAGCAAGGGTTCAGGGCACAGCTGGACGGAGATCGACGGTTTGGTCTATGATCCGCTGTTCGCGCAGGCAAAGAGCTTCAGCCAGAATTACGGGGTACGGTACGGAGTGTACAAGCTGAGAGCGATTCAGCATGTGAAAATCTGAAAAACTGGTCTGATGCAGCGGTATGCCGCTGTTCAGAAGAAAGATGCCGGATGAAATTTCATTCTGTAAGATGGCAAAAGGAAATGCGGCGATGTCACCGGTTAGTCCGGGGATGGATGAACAGCCGCAAAGGGGAGATTAAAAACGGGAGGCAGACAGATGCGTTTAAAAAAGATACAGGACTACATGCAGGAGCGAGGATGGAAGTATCAGTATGCGGAGGAGGACGGCCTGGGGAGCATCGACTGGGAGCACCGGGGGCTTACCTACCATATCTGGGAATTTGCGGAGGACGGAGTGGAGAGCAACGTCAGAGTTACAGGGAAAATGGAAGACTATACCGGGGATTATGAAGGGCAGATTATTGAAATACTGAAAGAGTGGTAGGTTCTGGAACAGAATTAGCATGCAGGAGAAAGGCAGCGGACAAAATAATAAGTCCGCTGCTTGATTGTTTTATGCGCAGGCCCGGGCAGGGAAACCAGCTGCTGACGCAGCACCCGGGTCGCGCAGCGAGCAGGAGGAGAAAGCCGCCTCCTACTCGATTTTAAAAGTATTTTTTCATTTCAACAGCTTTTTTGCGGTTTTGTGATATGGAAAACGCATTGAAAAATGCTTTCGGGCGGCATATAATGTTAAAATGAAAAAAAGAATGAGGTGAACAGAAAGGAAGAGAGAGATGCAGAACAAAACAGGAGTTTCTCAATATGAAAAGATGACGAATACGCCGATTCCCCGGCTGATCCTGACTTTGTCGGTCCCGAGCATCATTTCCATGCTGATTAACAACATCTACAATCTGGTGGATACGGCATTTGTCGGGAGACTTGGAACGAGCGCGAGCGGTGCGGTGGGCATTGTCTTTGGATTCATGGCGATTATACAGGCGTTCGGTTTTATGTTCGGACAGGGTTCCGGCAGTATTCTGTCGAGAGCGCTGGGACATCAGAATAAGGAGGCGGCGTCCGTCCACGCTTCCGCCGGATTTTTCGGAGCCATGCTGTGCGGCCTGCTGATCACCGGAGTCGGTTTTCTGTGGCTCGACGATATCGTCGTGCTGCTCGGGAGCACGGAGACGATCGCGCCATTTGCAAAAACCTATATATCGTACATACTGGCGGCGGCGCCGTTTATGGCCAGCAGCCTGACACTGAATAATATCCTCCGCTATGAGGGAAAAGCGGCGCTTGGCATGGTCGGGCTGATGACCGGAGCGATTCTCAACATGATCGGCGATCCGATTCTGATGTTCGGCCTGGGTATGGGGATTGCCGGCGCAGGGCTTTCCACGGCGGTCAGCCAGATCATCAGCTGGATGATTCTGCTTTT
>CANQUH010000298.1 GCA_947626965.1 uncultured Lachnospiraceae bacterium | reverse complement strand
AAATACAGCTCATTTTTCATATGCTGCATATGCCCGCGCAGGTACTGGGTGCTCTTCAGCGCGGGATTCTGCAGGATACCCGACGTAAAGTAGAGCGAGCACCGGCTGTGGATTCCGGTGCACAGCCGGTGATTCAGCCGTTCTCTCTCCAGCGGCGTCACACTGCACTTCCCAAAATTTCGCTCCATGTAATCGTAGATTTTCCCGGCCGCCTCAGGATCCGGCTCTGGAATTTCCTCCTCCTGGATAACCTGCGGCGCGGATCTCCTGACCTGCTTTTTGCGCTTCCTCCGCATGCGGACCATTTCCCGCTTCATAATATTCATGTACTCATCCAGAACTGTCTGAATCTGGTCGTCCGAAAGCTCCTGCATCCGCTGATGCTCCGCCAGTTCCTCGATCGTAATCGAATTGATCTTCTGGAAATTTCCATGCGCACGCTCAAAATCCGGATCGATCAGCGAGTTGTAAAGCGCGTCGATCACCCGGATCACCTCATCCGTATCCGCGGCCTCCGCCAGTCCTTCTATCTTCTGCACCGCCGGCAGAAGCTCCGCCGGACAGTCGTCCTCCCTGCCCAGGAAACGCCGGATCAGGCTTTGCCGAAGACGGTAAACCGCAAGCGCGGCTGGCGCTCTGTCCCCATCTTCCGGACCGTCGTCCATCTCCAGAAAATCCTCAAACGCCTGACGGCGGATTTCCTCCACTCCGCTTCGCTCCCGGCACACAAGCGGATACGCCGCCTCATCCACACATAATTGGACGAGCTCCATCAGCAGTTCTTCGTCCGCCCCCAGCATCCTCTTCTTCATTGCGTACAGCGCGAGCTTTTGCGGATCAAAATGATGCGCGAAGGCTCCCTGCTTGATCGCGTCGTAGAGCGCCAGAGATCTCGACTGGACAAAAGTCTCCGCGTCCGGCTGCACCTCCAGCGAATAATCACCGCTGATCGTCCAGAAAAGATTGCGGATCCGGTTCTCGATCTCCAGCCGGTGATCTTCCAGCTGCTGTTTTGTCATTAAAATGTCGGCTTCCTTCATGCACGTCACCTCTCAAAAGCACCGTCCCTGGTTCAGGTTTGCGGAATTAGGACGCGGATCCGAAGCCGGCAATAACTCAAAAACATCAGTTCTCGTCCAGCTTCGCGGAATCCTCGTGTTGGCGACGTCCTCCTGGATCTCCTTCTCGAACGCGTCAAAACTCTTGTTCAGAATGCCAATGCGGACCGCTTTAGCCGGCGAAAGGCCGGATCGGATCGTCTTGATTCCGGCAATCAGCCCGCGAAGATCCAGAGACTTCGTGGAGATTTCGCCATTGTCAGCTTTTCTCTGCAGATCAAGGAACAATCCGGCAAACTGTGTCAGCGCCTCTTCCTTCATGTCCGGAAAACGCTTCCGCAAAAGGAACGTCAGCGTCTCCTCATCCAGCTTCGGCATATCCACTACCAAAAAGCGGGACACCAGGGCCTCATTCAGTTCTCGGGTCCCCGCGTAGCCCTGGTTCATCGTGCCGATAAATCTGGCTGCCGGGTGAAGCAGAATCCGGTTGTAGCCCGGAACGTCGATCCTCCGCCTGTGGTCGAGCGTCGCGTGAAGCACGGAAACCGCGTCATTCTTCGCCATGTTGATCTCATCCAGAATACCGAATCCGCCAAACTCCGCGCACTGGTACACCGGGCCCTTGCGAAGCTGCACCTCATTGTTCCGGAATGTGTCCGTTCCGATCAGAGAAGCGCTGTCCGTATTCACATGAAACGAGATATCATAGGCCGGACGTCCGAAAATCCAGGATAATGTCTCACAGAGAACATTCTTTCCTGTGGCCTTTCCGCCGGACAACAGCAGATTTTCTCCCTGCAGAATCGCGGTAATCGCAATCTCCAGCGTATCCTTTCCATAGAACGGCATCTCCGGATCGGCGATCCGTTCCTCAACCAGTGGATCCACCTCGTACATCTTCCGAAATTCTTCCACCTGGGAGATCAGCTCCTGTGAAATTCCCTGTTCCTGTAAATAACTCTGAATATGATTTTCATTATTCATGTTTATATCCATTCCTTTCGCTTCACTCAGGTACAAAACATCATGAAAATGATTTCTCATCTTCAATCCTCCTGTCTCCTTATCATGTTTAATTTTCGCATGCAATGGGCCGACCAGACGGCCATCTCTTTATCACGTTACCTTCCTGCATTTCTACCATTCATCCGAATCCTCAAACTCGCGCAGTTCGATCTCTTCCAGCTCCTTCGCCTCCTGCAGCCGAGCGTAAAGATGTTCTCCGACACACTTTACCGCGTTTGGACAGGTCCAGACACAGTCCATCTGGTCATTGTAAAAGAAATGTCCGCACTGCTCACACTCCGTACACACATCCGTGGACATCATCTCCACAATATTTCCGCAGTCGGGACAGATCTTTTCCAGTATCTTCACTCCTTCTTTTCCCTGGCATCCTTCAAACAACATACGGTATCCCTCCTTCTTACCTTTTCTGTTTTTTGCAAATTTTGAAACCACAGAAACTGTCATTTGCCCCTTTGCCATAGTTATAATCTTTCCTGATTCTTTACAGATTCTGAAATCCCGTTTTCAGAAACCGATCCACGGCCTGCTGAATCTCCGCCCAATCCTCATCCGGCACATCAACATAACGCTTGCAGATTGAGAGACAGCCGTTGATCTGAAAATGATACAGCGCCTGCAGGATTTTCTCCGAACAGCCTGTTTCCGCCTTCAGCCTGACTGCCAGATGGTCTTTCGAGATATCCGCCACCCGCCTGATCACGTAGGGGCGCAGCGAATCAGAAAAAAAGAGCGCCTGATACTTTTTATTCTCCCTCAGAAACTGACAGAAAGGATATCCGCATTTCTCTCCTGCAGAAATCCCGCATCCGATCTGCTGCAATACACTGTGAGAATTTGCCAGCGCATCGTCAAGCAGTTCCTCCACGACCTGATCAATCCCATTGTAATGCAGATAAAAAGTGCCGCGGTTGATCTCCGCCTCGCGGCAAAGACCCGCCACCGTAATCTCCGAAAAATCCATTTCCCCAAGAAGCGTCAGCAGCGCTTCCTTAACGACCATGCGGGTGTACATGGTGCGGCGGTCCGTTTTCCTCGAATTTTTTTCTTCCATATAATATGCGCCTCCTTCCCATAATCGGAAAGTTACTGTTACTGCTGCTCATGGTCTGCGCGAAAATCACCTCGCAGAACATCTGATGTACAAGCTGCAATACGGTTATCCCCCGTCATCGAGTTATTACATATCTGTATTTTTATAATCAGTATGTATATGATTATATTTATTAGTATATTCCTTGTCAAGACGTTTATTTCTTATCTTCGCGCGTAAACGGTAGATAGTGGGTACCTGTTAAAACCGTATAAAATATGAGAGAATAGTCTTACGATAACCAGTCAAAAAAGTTCAGTACTCAACTTTTAAGACTGATATGTGGAGGTGAGACTATGAGTTCATTAACAACCAAAGCCGCCGTCCAGTACCGGCTTGGGGAATGGGCGGCCCAGATCAGGGACTGCCAGAACCGCCCGGAAGGGATGAGCGTTGTACAATGGTGCTCCCAGAATGGGATTACAAAGGCGAATTATTATTACCGGCTTCGGCGTGTAAGAAAATCCTGTCTGGAGGATCTCCCGGAGGAAATGATCCCCCAGCCTGTTGTTCCTGTCCCGGCAGGGCTCCTTGACGACAGAGGGGAAGCGGCGGATGCACCAGGGTGCGGGCTTGACATCTCAATGAGAGATTTTTCCATCCATGTAACAGAACATACTTCCATGAGACTCCTGGCGGAAGTCCTGGAGGTGGTCCGCGGTGCTTAATGACGCGACCTGTTTCAAAGCCGTCTATATCGTGTGCGGCTACACGGATCTGCGCTCCGGCATGGACCGTCTGGCTGCCCTCATAGAGGAGCAGACTGGAAACAGGCCGTATGTCCCGGATACCCTGTACCTTTTCTGCGGGCGGAGGGCAGACCGCATCAAAGGCCTGGTCTGGGAGAAAGACGGCTGGCTTCTGTTGTATAAAAGGCTGGCGCAGAGCCGGTTCATGTGGCCGCGGAACGCGGATGAAGTACAGGCCCTGACCCAGCAGCAGTTCCGCTGGCTGAT
>CANQUH010000297.1 GCA_947626965.1 uncultured Lachnospiraceae bacterium | reverse complement strand
CTGCGTCTGAATCTGTTTGACATTCGCAGCACAAAATATGATAAAGCTGTAAAAAAATCAAAAAAGAAAAAGGAGAGTAAGACAATGGAAAAGACAATGAAAATCGAAGGCATGATGTGCGGACACTGCGAGATGGCAGTAAAGAAAGCGCTCGAGGCAGTTGACGGGGTTACGGAGGCAGTTGTGAGCCACACGGCGGGAACGGCAGTTGTGAAGCTTGCGAAAGCCGTGGACGACGCAGTGCTTGTAAAGGCAGTCGAGGACAAGGACTACAAGGTGAAAGAAGTCGCGTAAAATGAAAGGTATCGGATTTAAAATTGTTGGAATTCTGGCCTGTGTGGTCACGATTTTCTTCTTCTTCGTCTTTGCGACGGCCCAGCACAGGGCCGCGCAGGAGGCGGCGCAGCAGATCCAGGAGGTCTGGGAGACGGACACAAATGCACAGCAGTAACCATCATGCCAGACATACCGGCTTCATTATGAATGAAAGAGGTTTACTTTGGGGCTCCAGCGGATGCGCAGAAAATGCGTTTGGAAGATGCCGCTTTCGCGGCCGCATTTTCATGCGTTCAGCGTTGGAGCGCTGAACTTTGATAAACCTCAGGAAAAAGGCGTTCATGCCCCGCATTTGCGGGGCATGTTTCTGTCTATGCGCAGGCCCAGGTATGGAAGCTCCTGATGCAGTACCTGGGCCGCGCGGACGAGCAGGAGGGAAAGGCCTCCTCCTGCTTGATTGCAGTAAAAATACAGCATAGCAGCGATTAAAATTACCGGCTCATGTTCTTCAGCATCTGCTGCACGACTTCGATAAAGATATCCAGTTTTTCCTGAGGTATCTGATCGATCAGTTTTTCTTCTACCGCAATCAGTTCTCTTCGCAGTTCGTCCTGACAGGAGAGAGCCTTATCGGCGACAATAATTTTTTTCAGCCGGCTGTCGGAAGGGTCAGGAACCCTCTGAACCAGCCCGTTTTTTTCCATTCGCTTTAAGAGCTGTGTGGCGGTTGAAGGACGGATGCTGTATTCATTCTCGATATCTTTCTGGTAGACATTGCGGCCCTCAGAGTACTGGGAGATAAGGAACAGAAGCGCAAGTCCTTCTTTTGCAGTAATGTCATGACTGGCTGTGGCAGGGATCAGATGTCTTCGGATCAGATTGGACAGTTTGCTGATATAGCGGCCTGGGGAATCAGATAAGTTGATTTTATGAGTTGTAGTCATTACAGCGCATCTCCATTCTACTGTGAAAGCACGGAGTCATCGGCTTTCATTCATGGTCGTTTACAGTGAGAATCATTGTACAGAGGATTTAAAAAAAAGTCAAATCTCTTTTAGATTTCCTTGACATTCCCAATTTGTAAAGATATTATAAAATTACTTAGTAAACTAAGAGAAAGGAGATTTTTATGGGCAAGAAGACAAGCGAAACAATGCATGGGATTTCAAGGCGCGATTTCCTGAAGGGAACTGCTGCAGGCGCACTTGGCATAGCCGCGGCGAGTGTCTTTGGGATTCCTGGCGGGAGCGGCGCGTCTGTCGCACACGCTGCGGAAGCAATTTATACTCCCGGTACATATACTGCCACGGCGACGGGCATGGGCGAAGTGACCGTGACGATGACTTTCGATGAGACGAACATCACGGATGTTGTCCTTGATGTGTCGAACGAGACACCTGATATCGGGCAGGCCGCAGCGGATGAACTGAAGCAGATGATCCTTGACGCGCAGTCCGCGGAGATTGACGGCGTATCCGGGGCGAGCATCACAACAAAGGCGGTCAGAGATGCTGCTGCGGACTGTATCGCACAGGCAAAGGGAGAGGCTGCCGCAGCGCCTGCGGGGGAAGCGGAAGCAGCTGTTTCTGACGAAGACTGGCTTGGCACGGAACCGGAAATTACGGATGATATGGTGGAAGAAGAACTTACGGCGGATATTCTCGTGATCGGCTGCGGAGTGGCCGGTGTGGCTGCCTGCAGGAGCGCCGCGGAAGAGGGCGCGTCAGTCATCGCGATTGATAAGGCTTCCGGTCCGCAGTGCCGCAGCGGTGAGTATGCGGTTATCAACGGAAAGGTGCAGGCGAAGTGGAGACGTGATACATGGACGCCGGAACAGATTAACGAGATGGTTGATTTCCATATGAAAGAGTCCTGCTACAAGGTAAAACGTGCAATCATCAGCAAATGGGCGAACAATATCGGAGAAGTCTTTGATTGGTGGGTAGAGGCGGATGATCATCTGTACTATGCGGAGGAGACGCGTTCCCCGATTCCGGATGAGAATGCGGACGACTTCCTGATCCCGATTTTCCACCCGCTTCCGGAGCATTACGACTGGACAAAAGAGATGTTCCCCTGCTATCCGACTTCCGTTGAATTCAAGCCGAGCCAGGCAGTGACATTCAACGCCAACATGGAGGCAGCGATCGCCACCGGAAATGTGGATGCGCGCTACGGTCACTTTGCAGAAAAACTGATTATGGAAAACGGACGCTGCGTAGGCGCGTATGTGCGCAATGCCGAGACAGGCTCTTATCTGAAAGTCACGGCGACCAAGGGCGTCATCATGGCAACCGGCGATTACTCGCAGAATGAGGCGATGGTCCGCCATTTCTGCCCGGATGTCATCGAGAACGGTATTGTCCGCATGTTCACAAATGTGGACGTGGAAGGCAACATGACGAATCAGGGCGACGGAATCAAGCTTGGCATGTGGGTCGGCGCGCAGGTACAGCAGGATCATGCGCCGATGATCCACCACATGGGCGGAGGCGCGGACCTAGAGGGTGTCGGCGTTATGGGAAACGCGGGATTTTTGAATCTTGATCTGAACGGACGCCGTTTTATGAACGAAGATCTTCCGGGGCAGCAGGTAGAGAATCAGATTGAGCTTCAGAAAGGACGTCAGTCCTGGCAGATTTTCGACGCGAACTGGCCGGAACAGCTTCCGTATATGCCGGCCGCGCATGGCGGAGCCTGCTATTTTGAGGATTACGTGAGCGCTGAGGAAGGTCCGGCGAATAACCAGACTTACCGAAATTATAAGAGCCCGTATCAGCTTGAGGCCGCAATTGCGGATGGCCGCTGTATCAAGGCGGATACGCTCGAAGAGCTTGTGGAGAAGATTTATCCGGATGATGAGCAGGCCCAGAAGACGGCGCTTGTCTCCATCCAGCGTTACAATTATCTTGCGGAAAACGGTGTGGATGAAGATTTCGGAAAGGTGTCTTCCCGTCTGTGGCCTCTGAACAAGGCGCCGTACTATGCGGATAAATTTGAGTGCGCGCTGCTGCTTGTCATCACGAGCGGTCTTGAGTCGGATGAAAACTGCCATACCTTCGATGCCGACCGGAATGTGATACCTGGTCTCTATGTGGCGGGCAACATTCAGGGCAGCCGCTTTGCGGCGGAATACCCGATCACTCTGAAGGGAGTCTCTCATTCCATGGCCATGTATTATGGGTATGTGGCGGCAAAGAACGCGATTAAGGGAGTCTGATTTCTGCAGGTAATGTGACGTAAGACAGCGGCAGAAAACAGAGAATCGTTTAAAGAGTCTTCCATATAGAATGTTCTGCAGTTTTCGGCGGACGGATCTGTGATTGCGAAAGGAAAAGCCCGCAGGGAATACTAACTGTATCTCCAGGGGATTTGACAACGCACAGGCGTGAATCGCTCCCTTGTATGCGCAGGCCCAGGCAGGGAAACCAGCTGCTGACGCAGCACCTGGGCCGCGCGGCGAGCAGGAGGGAAAGCCGCCTCCTACTCGATATACAGAGCATTTTATGATTCGGCTGGCCGCACCTTCTGTGCCAGTTCCTCAAGCGGCGCAAAGTGATACCCCATCTCCTCCCATTTAGTCAGGAGCTCGTCGAGGATCTGCGCGTTTGTGGAAGATGTGCTGTGCAGCAGGACGACAGCGCCGGGATGCACACGGGTGAGCAGTTTTGAGAATGCTTCCTCTTTTGTCGGCTGGTCATCCTGGATCCAGTCCACATAGGCGAGGCTCCAGAAAAAGGTGGTGTAGCCCAGTTCCTGCGCCATTTTCAGGTTAGAAGTACTGTATTTGCCCTGCGGCGGCCGGTAATAGCGGCTTAAAGGCTGGCCGGTGATCTGCTGGAACAGGGCGTCGTTGTC
>CANQUH010000296.1 GCA_947626965.1 uncultured Lachnospiraceae bacterium | reverse complement strand
ATGCAGGGATATCTGGCAGCAAAGTGCGGAGCGGAGTATGTGGCGCCGTACATCAACCGTATTGATAATATGGGATTTGACGGTATCCAGGTGGCGAAGGACATACACGACGCGATCAAGGGAAGCGGACTTGACAGCGGCCTTCTGGCGGCGAGCTTCAAAAACAGCCAGCAGGTGCTGGAGCTGACGAAATACGGCGTAAAAGCTGTGACGGCAGCTCCGGATATAATCGAAGGGCTGGTAAAAAATGCCGCGATTGACGCCGCCATCGATCAGTTCACTGCGGATTTTTACGGACTGGCCGGAGAGAGCAGGACGATGGCGGACTGTTAAAAATGATGTTGGACTGCTCCTTTGTGGCTGTCGGCTGATATTGGTTTACGCTTCTGGCTTACTTACCGCACCGGTTCAGTTTTGCCGCCTGGCAGAAGATCACGAAACCGATCACGAACAATGCTGCGATGACCGCGACGCCCGCGTTTGCCTTTCCGGTGAGCTGAGCCACAACGCCGACGAGCGTGGTTCCAAGGAAGGACGCGCCCTTGCCGCAGATATCATAGAGACCAAAATATTCGCCGGATTTTTCTGCTGGAATGATCCGGGCAAAATAGGAGCGGGAGAGCGCCTGAATCGCGCCCTGGAACATGCCGACAAAGACGGCGAGCGTCCAGAATTCCCACTGTTTGTCAAGCTGGATCGCAAACAATGCGATGCAGGTGTAGGCGATAATGCAGACCTTGATGAGAAGATCCGTCTCATACTTTTTGGAGAGTCTTCCAAAAAGCAGGGAGAATGGGAACGCCACAATTTGGGTCACGAGAAGGGCCAGCAGCAGTCCCTGTGTGTCAAGGCCGAGCGAGCTGCCGTAGGCGGTCGCCATCTCGATGATTGTGTAGACGCCGTCGATGAAAAAGAAGAACGCCAGCAGATACAGGAAAATATTCTTGTGCTGCCGGACTTCCTTCAAGGTGCGGCCAAGCCGGAGAAACGCCTCCCGCACGGGGTGCGCGGGCAGTTCTGTGAAGTTGGTCTGCCTGTATTTTTTCAGCAGCGGGATCGTCACAAGGAGCCACCACGCGGCATTCAGGAAGAATGCGATCGTCATGGCCGTGTGCATGGTGATTCCGAGTGTCTCATTCATCAAGACAAAGACGAGCGAGACAATAAAAGGAATGCAGCTGCCGATGTAGCCCCACGCGTAGCCCTGTGAGGACACAACGTCCATCCGTTCTGCGGTTGTGACGTCCACGAGCATGGAGTCATAGAAAATCAGGCTTGCGTTGTAGCCGATTCGTGCGATCACAAAGACAGCGAGGAACACGATCCATGAGGTCGGCAGGGAGAGAGCGGCGCAGCCAATCACGCCGAGCATCATGCAGGCCGTGAACAGCGGCTTTTTGAAATTTCTGGTGTCCGCGAGCGTGCCGAGGATCGGGCCGGTCAGGGCGACCACGATTGTGGCGGCTGAGGTAGCGTACCCCCAGTACGCAAGGTAATCAACCTCCGAGATGCCGGCGCTGCCTGCAAGGTAGTTGAAGTAGATCGGAATGATCGTGGCCACGAGCAGAATGAAGGCAGAGTTGCCGACGTCGTACAGGATCCAGTATTTTTCGAGTTTTGTCAGTCTGGAATTTTTCATGATATCCTCCGTAAATTTCTCAGGACTTCGCGAGTCCTGATGCGAGATCCGGGGCTGTGTCAGCAGACTCGAACCCTTGTGTTCTCTCCATTATGTTCAGGGTTTCCGCTTCGTTTTGGCTGGTGCCAAACACGCGTCACTGGCGCTGTGGTTTTGCAGAACAGACAACCCTGCATCGTTTTCTGTAACATGCGATGCCATATTTCAGGATGGTCGTATATCCTTCATCAATCAGGAACTGTTCATAGTGTTTCTCCTCAATCTGACGAAGCGCGTTCGCACACTGCTCTTCCAGCCGATCATTTTCCGCATATTTCACCTCAATGAGGATTCCTGTCATGCTGTCCTCAATCTCAATCATGATATCGCAGTACCCGTCGCCCGACTCCGTATTTGAGGTGACGGCCCAGTCGTCCATGCAGCACAGCAGCCCAAGAAGATACCCATGATAGAAATTTTCCTTCATCGATTTTCTCACGCTTGTGTCACGAATGCTGATGGTTTTTGAGAGAAGTTCGGTGAATTTCTTCTCAATTCCAGCGGCGTCTCCCTTTGGAAACAGGGAACAGAATTCCGTTAGTTTCTGCGGTTCCTGTCGGATGCTGTCGTTAAACCATTCGTAAATCTGCTCTTTGAAGATGGTTCGGATCTCCTGGTTCGGGATTGCCAGAGATAAAATTCCGCGTTCCGTACGCAGAGAATTCTCTCTCTGTGTCAGATAACCGGTCATAAACAGTACGCTCCACAGATTCTCCATCGAATTTTCCAATTCGGCATAGGTCAGATCCTGCCGGATCTTTTTGGATACGGTTCCGCCTTCGATCAGCGTTTCGATATCCCGTCTCTGTGACACACCCTTCGTTCGGCGGATGAACTTCCGGATAATATCGTTGCCGCTCGTATTGATCCAGTAGAGCTGCGGGCTGGCGTTCTGATCTATGCGGAGATCATAGCAGTAGTTGATTACATCCCAGGGACAGTAAACATCCTGCCTGCCGAAACGGTAGCCGTCGTACCATTCCCGGACAAGGTCATAGCGGTCGGACGCACCATAGCAGGCAAGCATCTCCTGCACTTCTGCGTCCGTAAAGCCGAAATATTCATCAAAGGCCGCGTCCGTGATGGAATGCACTTTTACATTGTTAAGACCGGTAAAAATGCTTTCTTTTGATACCCGGAGGCATCCCGTGAGAACGGCAAAGAAGAGATGTTCGTTCGTCTTGAGTGTCTGGTTCATCAGATTCCGGATCAGAGCAGTCATCTCATTGTAATAGCCGCCATGATAAGCCTTGTCCAGAGGCACATCATACTCGTCGATCAGGAGAATCACTTTCTGATTATGATGGCGGCAGAGAAGTTCCGACAAGAACCTCAGACTGCTGCAGATCATGTCGTCGGTTATCTCTTCGCCAAAAAATTTCTCATAGATGGCTTTATCCTGTTTTGCCAGTCTGTCACTCTCCAGCAGATACAAAAATCTGCGTGCCTCGTCTCTCAGCAAAGAGACGAGCATGGCTCTTGCCGCCGCGAAATCAGCTCCACTCACACCTTTCAGAGAGACAAAGATCACAGGAAACCTGCCCATATACTTCTGGCACAGATCGCTTTCTCTGGAAATTGCAAGCCCGTCAAACAGAGATTTGTCCTGGCCGATCTCAAAAAAACAGCGCAGCATGTCCATGTTCAGCGTTTTCCCGAAACGGCGAGGGCGGGTGAAAAGATTCACCGGGCTCCAGTTTGTCAGCAGTTCCTTAATCAGTCCGGTTTTATCTACATAATAAAAGCTTTCTTTCCGGATTGTATGAAAGAATTCAACTCCTGCCGGGAGCTTTTTTGTTTCCATTTTTCGGTCCCTCCTTTGTCCAGCCGCAGGACGCGCAGGTATTTTTTATAGTATACTACGTTTTCATATCATCGGCAAGGGAGTGAAAAATTCTTATTTCCCGCCTGCCTGTTTTGTGTTATACTTAATAGAAAACTGAGGCGGTGAACAAACTATTGAGGATTTATCTGGACAATTGCTGTTACAACAGGCCGTTTGACGATCAGACACAAATGACGATATTTTTGTTAATGAAGTAGAGGTATGAATATGAAGACAGACACCGTTGTGAAACAGGAAGGTATGAATGCACTAATATCCAGTCTTGGTTACGTAGATGCTGAAAGATTCATTGTCCTGATATCCCATGAACCATTTGACTATACAAAATGGCGTGGACAGTATCTGGACGATGGTTTAAGCGTCCGAGAATTGAGTCGGAGAGCAATGGTGTATTCCGAGAATCTGTAAATGAATAACGGGCACCGGAAATTTTTTGAAGATCCGGTTAAGTTTTTGTGACAGAGATGACGAGAGCGTCAAAAGTGTTACTGACAGGAGAACCCCGGAAATTCCAGTAAAAGGACATTTCCGGGGTTCTCTTGAAAATGAAAATGGAGTATTAAATCAATGACAGTAAAAGTTATTTTCAGGCGGCTTTATCTCCGCTTCCAACCAGTTCCGGATG
>CANQUH010000295.1 GCA_947626965.1 uncultured Lachnospiraceae bacterium | reverse complement strand
GATGTCAGTAATTTTGCTCTGTTTCTTATCTTCATAACTCTCTTTCACGACCTTCCGGATCAACCCCGGATCAAATTTTGTATCTATTTCTTCCCTGCACTCTTACTTAATACCTGAATGCGATACACCGCGGACAATGTATTTGTTGGCAAACATGAATATGAGCATGACCGGCACCACGGATATCACAGTCGAGGCCATCATCAGACCCGGATTGTTGTAGTTGTCGCCGAGAACCAGCGCCGCAATTCCAAGAACGATCGTACGGCTCTCATTGTTGTTGATCACCAGCGAAGGCCAGAGGTAACTGTTGTACAGGCCAAGAAACGTGATGAAAGCCTGCGTGATAATGATCGGCTTCACCGACGGAACCACAATGTACCACAGTACCTGCAGCACATTCGCGCCCTCAACATATCCGGATTCTTCCAGCTCTTTCGGGAATGAGATCAGGAACTGATAAATCAGATAGATGCACATGACCCCCGAACCAGACGGCAGTATCAGCGGCAGAAATGTATTCAGTCCTCCAAGTTCCCTGAAAATATAATACAGCGGGAAGAACGTCACGATTTCCGGAATCGCCATCGCCCATACCAGTGATACCAGAATAAACGGCTTGCCTGGAAGCGGAAGCCTTGCCAGCGAATAGGCCGCCAGCACGCTGACCACAATTCTCAGCGCTGTGCCGCACACGGTAACGATCGCCGTGTTGATCAGCCATTTTCCCACCGGAGAGGTGGACGTATTGCTGAACAGGTCAATATAGTTCTGCATCGTCCACTGCTTTGGAAGCAGCGACGTCGATGTGGCCGACTCCGCAATTCCCTTGAAGCTCGTGAACACCATGAACATAAGCGGCAGGAGGAATATGTAGGCAATGATACAGGCAATAATAATCAAAAATATCTTTTTTACATTTTTTGCTTTCATACGCTCCCTCCTACTTTCTCAATTCTTCTTTTTCTCTCGTCAGGTAATACTGGCCGACGGAGCAGAGCACGATCACAATACCCATCAGGATCGTCATGGCGCTTCCGATACCCAGATCATTGCGGTCCATGATCGTCGACGTGATCATCATGATCAGCGGCTTGGTCGAATCGCCCGGGCCGCCCTTTGTCATCAGTCGCGGCTGACCATATACGTTGAACGACGCAATGATCGTCGTCATCAGCACGAAGAAAAACACATTCTTGATTCCCGGCATTATGATGTATCTGAACTGATGGAAAAAGTTCGCGCCGTCGATCGAGGAAGCTTCATAGAGCTGCGGGTCGATCTCATTGAGCGCGTTGACAAACAGCATCATATCGTAGCCGATCGTCCACCAGACGGTCGCTACTGTCAGAGATACCCACACAAACGGCGTCTGCTCCATCCAGGGAACCGCCTTCTTGATAATACCCAGATTCAGCATCAGATTGTTCAGATATCCGCCGTTGCCCTTCATCATCCAGACAAAAATCGCGGCCACAGCCGTGACAGACACCGCGTACGACGCAAAATAAATCGTACGGAAGATCCCTTTCAGGCGGTCCGGAAGACGATCCAGCAAAAGCGCAAGCGCAAGACTGCCGACCACCAGGCACGGCGTTGTCAGCAGTACAAATATCACGGTATTTTTCAGACCTGTCCAGAAGGCCTTGCTGTACATGGATTTGGAATGAAGAATCTGAATGAAGTTCTTCAGCCCGACAAATCCCCCGTTTCCTGTGATCAGGCTGTACTTACTCACGCTCATTATAATGCCATACACAAAAGGAATCAGCCAGAAACAGACAAAAAACCCGATAAACGGCAGGATAAACAAAACCGCTATCACTTTTTTATTTTTACCATTCATAAAAATATCCTTTCTTCCGCAGGAGGTGCCGCGGGAACTATTGTTCCCGCAGCATTCTCCTCCTGGCTTAAATCCTTCTTGTTCGTTTACTTATTTCAATCGCCTGTTCTCAGCAGTCTCTTTTCCACCTGTTCAAGATGAAAGAAGTTCTGCCTCTTTTATTTCCATGAGCAATGAACCAGGCGCCGCGCAGATTCCCTGTTATCCTACAGCAGGGACAGCTCCTCGGCGATCATCGTCGCCTCCTCCAGCATGCTCATCAGATCATCCCTGTTAAGATCCTCCGTCTGAAGAACCGTCGCCCACACCGTCTCATTGACGTACTTCACCTGCTCACGGATGTTGTAAATCGCCGGAAGGATCATCGCGTCGTCAAAGATCGTATAGTTGACTGCCGCTACCGGATATACGTCAGGCTGAGCTTTTACCTTCTCCATCGTCGCGAGATGGATCGGAGCCTGTCCGGAATCCGCCCAGTTCAGGAGCACATCGTCGTCCGGATTGTACACATAAGCCATAAACGCGGCAATTCCGTCAAGAACATCCTGATCCGTGACATTCGCAGATACTGCAAACGTATGGCCGCCTGCCGGCACGCACGGCGTATCGCCGTAAATCTGCGGAAGCGTTCCGATACCGAGCTTGTCGCCAAGGACTTCCTTTGAGGTTGTATATTTCCACGGACCGGACAGCATCATCGCACTCTGGGCAACACCGCTGCCGCCCTCAGCCACGAAGCAGTTGAAATGGTCTTCCGCGCCAAGTCCTGCCGGACTTAAGTGATCCACATAGATCAGGTCGTGAATCTTCATGAACGCATCGCACACCTCATCGGTATCCAGCTTGATGTGCTCATCCTCAACCCAGTTGCATCCGGACTGTCCAAGAGCGGTCATCCATCCCCACTGATGGTCGCCGGTCAGCGGAAGAGCGATCGGATAAATGTTGCTGTTTTCGGAATCCAGCTTGTCGCGAAGAGCGATCATATCGTCATAATTCGCCGGCGCGCTGTCTCCTGTCAGGTCTTTGTTGTAATAGTAAGTCTCCGCATACAGATCCAGCGGGAACGCGAACACGCCGTCATCATATTTCGCATACGTCTGGGTGATCGGATGGAAATCATCCTCAAAAGAGATTCCCGCCTTCTCATAAATGTCGGATACCTCTCTCAAAAGCCCTATCGCATGATAAGTGGAAATCCAGTCCGCATGGATGATCAGCATGTCAAAGTTATTCGGATCCGCTTTAAACTTGGTATAGTGATCCGCATCCTGCAGCTGCTCGATGTAATACGTATCCTGAGACTCATTGAACCCATCGACAATTTTGCTCATGAACGGGCCGTCGCCGCCGGTAAAGCTGTTGATAAACGAGATCTTAACCTTACCGTCCGATGCCTCCGCAGTCCCTCCTGCCCCCATCAGGGATAAAGCCATAACGAGCGCCAGCGCCATTGCCAGTCTTTTTTTCATGAAATATTCCTCCTTCTTTTTTGACTTCTCTGCCTTCGTAAGCAGATCGTTTTGTTAAAACACGTTAAAAGTTATTTATAAAATATAGAAATTATTAATACATTATTTACTTTAACATATGTTGGTCATAATAGCAAGAGTTTTTTATTATTTTTCATGTTTTTTCAATATTTTCAACAAATAGTAATCTTTTATTTTTGTTATTTTTCACAATAAACATTGTTTTTATTGCCTTTTTCTGTAAAAAAAGCCCCCGCAGGAAGAAATTCTCTTCTTACGGGGACTTTTCTTATCTCTTTATGAAATGATATTGAGGGCAAAAGATGCCAAACGGATTGACGTACTTCCTGATACTACTCCTCAGCAATAGCTGCCTGTGCCGCCGCGAGTCTTGCGATCGGAACACGGAACGGTGAGCAGGATACATAGTCAAGTCCGAGCTTATGGCAGAACTCTACAGATGACGGGTCGCCGCCGTGCTCGCCGCAGATACCGATATGAAGGTTCGGGTTCACCGGCTTGCCAAGTTTGATTGCCGTATCCATCAGTTTTCCTACGCCTGACTGGTCGAGCTTCGCGAACGGGTCGTTCTCAAGGATCTTCGCGTCGAAGTAAGCGTTCAGGAACTTGCTGGAGTCATCGCGCGAGAAACCGTAGCACATCTGCGTCAGGTCGTTCGTTCCGAAGCAGAAGAAATCAGCCTCTTTCGCGATCTCATCTGCTGTCAGAGCCGCACGCGGGATCTCAATCATCGTACCTACCTGGTACTTCAGGTCGGAACCTGCCGCCTCGATCTCAGCGTCAGCTGTGGCGACGACGATCTTCTTGACAAATACCAGCTCCTTGATATCTCCGATGAGCGGGATCATGATCTCCGGGCAGATATTCCAGTC
>CANQUH010000294.1 GCA_947626965.1 uncultured Lachnospiraceae bacterium | reverse complement strand
CCCGGCATAAAATCATTTCCATCTTCATCCTTGAACGGGATCTTCTCCTCATCAAACTCCCAGTGGATGGCATCCCGACTCCTTCCAAGATAGATATACGGGATCCCATTCGTCTGCTCCCCGCGGAACACGCCGATAAAAGCGTCCCCGTAAGGCGCCACGGCGCTGTTAAAGATACGCGCCACTCCTTTGGACGGATTGCGCCCGACGATTGGATTCTCATTGTAACGCCAGAGCGGAAGTCCGCTTTTATCCTCCGCAGGCCGGTCCTGCCACGGCATATTCGGCACATCCGCACCAATAATTTTTATCTTTTCCATAATTTCCTCCTGCTGTCAGCCTTTGACGGCTCCCTGAGCCAGACCGCTGTATATCTGCTTCTGGCACAGAATGAAAATGATCAGCGCCGGCACCATCGTGATGATAACTCCCGCGCAAATGTAGTTGTACTGATTTCCCAGCGGCCCTGTAAATTTGAACAGCGAGGTCGCCACTGTAACATACCTGTTCTTATCCTGCAGATACAGATTCGCCGTATAGTATTCGTTGTAGGTTCCCACACCCTTTAAAATCATAACCGTTATGATGGCCGGTTTCAGAAGCGGCAGAAGAATACGGAAGAACACGCCGAAGTAAGTGCAGCCTTCCATGATCGCCGACTCATCCAGCGAAGTCGGCAGGTTCTCAAAGAACTGGATAAAGATATAGATGGACATGACGTCCGTTCCGCACATCAGGACTATATAGCCTGGAAGGCTGTTAATCCACCCCAGAGTATACATGATCTGGTATACGGTAACCTGCATCGCGATGCCAGGAAGCAGAGACGCAAACAGGAACAGGTTGCGAATCAGGCCGTTTCCGACAAAGTCAAACCGGTTCAGCACATAGGCGAGCATGGTGCCCGTCAAAATCGAGCCGATCAGCACGCAGACCAGAATGATCAGAGAATTGCGGAACGCAAGAAGCATGTTCGCCTGCTTCCACGCTTCAATAAAGTTTGTAAAATATGTCCAGTTCTGAGGCATCGTCATTACATTGGTAGACGCATATTCCTCCGGAGTCTTAAAAGCCGTAATAACGCATACGACAACCGGAAGTACAGAGATAAAAGCTCCCAGCACCAGTGTGAAATATTTGATTACCGTCCATATGATCCTCTTTGCTTTTGCCATAATTACCGGCCTCCTTTCGCTGCCTGCGCCGCATGCTGTGCCTCAATCTTTTTCTGTTTTCTGACATAACGGATTGCTTCTTTCCCGTTTGTTCCAAGGAAATATGCCTCAACAAACTTCTGGATCATTGTAGCGATGAAGATCAAACCCAAAAGTACGATCGCCATGGCAGAGGCAAGGCCTACTTTCTGGCTTTCATGCGCAAGTTCATTCATCACGACAAAATAAGTACCTGTTCCAAAGCTTCCGCCGGTGATAACATAAGGCGGCTCGAATACGCTGAGAGAACCTGAGATCGCCAGGATCATGTTCAGGACAATGATCGTCTTGATACTTGGGAAAATAATGTAACGGAATTTTGCCCATCCGTTTGCTCCATCGATCGCAGCCGCCTCATACAGCGTGCTGTCCACAGACATGATCGCGCCGATAAATAGAACCATATTCTGTCCCATATATCTCCAGATCGAACTGGCGGCCAGCGAGATATTGTTTACGCTCCTGTCGCGGAGCCAGTATGGAAGATTATCGAGATTAAAACCGATCCACTGGAGGATCGTATCCAGCACAAAGCCTCTCGTATAGAAAAACTTAAAAATGAAACCAACCGCGATACCGCATACCAGATACGGGAAGAACATGAAGCCTTTGAAAATCCCGCCTCCCCTGGTTTTGAAGCTCAGAATCGACGCGAACCAGAGCGCAAGTGCAAGCTGTATAAAGGATGCCACGATATAATACAGGCTCAGCTTCAGCGCCTGGAAACAGTCTTCCCGCGTGAAAACTTCCAGATAGTTTTCCCATCCTACAAACTCCCTGTCCCCGATATATTTCATCTCATAAAAGCTGAACTGAAACATTTTCAGAAACGGGATATAAGTAAACACAACCAAAAGTGTCAGCGGAAACAGCATAAATGTGATCATACACAGACGCTTGTTCACCTTCCCCGACTGTATCCATCTGATAAATGATGATTTTTCTCTTGCCATTTTTTCTCCTTTCTGCCGTAAAAGTCCGGAAAAGGGAGGCAGGGAATATGCCCTGCTCTCCCTTCCTGGCAATCACTGTTTATTTTGCCGTAAGAACAACGGTTCTTTTCTATAGCCATCCTGTTTCCGGATTATTCAAATGTAATCCCATATTTTTCCTGAGCTGCCGTCCATTTCTCATTCCACTCCGCAACCATGTCTTCCATCGTCTTGGAACCGTCGAAGGCAGATTCCACGATTTCCTTCGCGATCGCTCCAGATACATTAATGCCAAGCTCAGACTCATTGTTCACATCGCTCGCAAGCGTTTCTTCTCCTGCCGGGGCCGGAACATCATACAGAAGCTCCACATCGCCGAAATCAGAGAGGCTTTCCGGGAACGGTTTGCTGATTACCGCTGAGAAACCGCCCTCGTCCGTTTCAAAGCCGGACTCCTCAACCAGCCATTTGATGTAAACCATGGCCGCAGTCTTCTGATCTTCGGAGCTGTTGCAGTTGATGCCATAGCAGTAATCCGGAGCGGCAGCCGCGTACTGTTTTCCATCTACTGTGATCGGGAACGGCATGTAAGCGATATCATCCGCATGTTCTCCGGCCTGCTGCATCTGAACCAGTGCCCAGGAACCAAGTGCCATACAGCCGATCTGGCCATTATTCAGCATACCCTTGCTGCCCTCCCAGTCAGTCGTGGTCGGGTCATCCTCCGTCAGTCCGCGGGAAACCGCCTCGTAAAGGATGTCGTACACTGCATACGGACCTGTGCCGTCTCCTCTGTCAGAGAACGGGTTCTGGCCTTTGGTACGGCCTTCAAGCGCAAAGTCCGCCTGACCGGTCGCGCATGAATCAATGTATGCGTCCCACGCGGTCATTGTCCAGTCCGCCGCAAAGTTCGTATACAGCGGGATAGCATCGGTATTGTCTTTGATCTTCTGAAGAGCATCCAGAAATTCATCCGGGGTCTTCGGTACCTCTGTCACACCTGCCGCCTCAAAGACCGCCTTGTTGTAGACGATACCTTGCACATTTCCCATGGATGGCATACCATAGACCTGTCCGTCATACATTCTGTTGGACAGCATCAAATACTGCTCGGACAGCTTGTCGTAATCGCCGAAGCTGACGAAGTAGTTCTCAAGTTCATCCAGATCCACCGTGGTCGGCACCATGCAGATATCTCCCCAATCACCCGTGGAAAGCCTGGTCGTCACATCGTTCGCGTAATCCGTGATTCCTTCATACTCGATATTGATGTTCGGATAGCTCTTGTGGAATTCTTCGATATATCTCTGGAATTCTGTGTCAATGACATCCGTCTTGTGTGTCAGGAATTTCAGATCCGCCGAAAGATCCGTGTAATCCTCACCCAGCTTAATCTGATCGATTGTTAAGGCCGCGCCTTCTTCCGCAAAAGCCGGGAAGGACATCGCCAGGGTTCCTGCCGCCGCGAGAGCGAGGCAAACTGCTGCTTGTTTCTTCATAATTTTTTCCTCCTTAAATTATTTCGCTTGTTTAATGTGTTTTAATTATACGATTAATCAAATTTAATTTCAAGCCCTTTTTATGATTTGCACTATTTTCCGCTATTTTCACAATTTTCGTTCTTTATTTTTGTATATATGTTACAGTTTTTCTTCGATTTTACACCGTTTTCTTGGCTTAATTCGTTTTTTAATTACATTAATTTATACTTAATTATCAACCGGTTTTCCCTTAAAAACCGGTTGATTAATTCCCAAAAAAGAGGTATGCTGATATAAATATTTAATTTAGAGGAGGTATCCCTATGGACTTTAATCCCGAAAACAGATTTTTCTCATTTATGTCGCTTCTTGGCGATCTGATCCTGCTGAATGTTCTCTTTTTATTTACCTCTCTTCCCGTCGTCACGATAGGCCCATCCTGCTGCGCGTTGTATCTGTCTGTCCGGAAACGGCTGGAAAACAAAGAGTCCTATATAGTCAGAGATTACATGAAGGCATGGAAAGAAAATTTTGTAAACGGCATATGTATCTGGATCGTCTTTCTGGCTGCTCTGATACTCATGGCATTTTTTTCTTCTT
>CANQUH010000293.1 GCA_947626965.1 uncultured Lachnospiraceae bacterium | reverse complement strand
ATCAAAGGGAGACTTTGTCTCCCTTTGATTCCACGGGCATTCGTCAAATGAAAGCGAGCTTTCATTTTCCTCATTGCCTGCGTGAGCATTCCAAGGACTGTTATAGCGATGTTCTTCCTCCGGTCGTATTTTTTGCCTCAGATTTTTCACACCAGATATTGAAATAATTAAATAAATCCGCAAGGCGAAAATTTCCTTCTTTGTCAGAGGAATATTTATAGAATTCTTTTGATATGTCTTCAGGTATCTGCGCGGCAAGCGTACGTTTCCTTATAATTTCTCTCGACAGAGCCTGGACAAAGAAATGTTCTTCCTCAAAATCAGACCGACTTAGTTTCTGAAAATCAAAACTCAAAACGACATACTCATTTTTCAGATAATGTCCCAGCATTTTAAGAGTAGTGGTTTTTCCATACTGACGTGCGCGATTAATCACAAAATATTTGCCGCTGTCCACAAGACTCTTGATCGCTTTCAGACGTCCGTCCAGATCTACCATATAATGTTCAGTCGGAAAGCATGCGCCATTTACATTAAAACTTTTATTCATTCTGTTCCCTCGCGATTTTAAATTTTGTAAAAATTTTTATCTCTTTTAGTATATCATTTTATCGTTTTATATTTATGATGTCAATGGATCAGTAAATATAAATCTTAAGAATGGAAAGTATGCTTGACATTTTTAGTTATAATGCTATAATTAGTTTATGGAAAGCAAACTTTCCGCAAAAGGAGGTGTTTATGAAAAATCGATTGGAAGAGCTGAGAAAACAAATGGGGATCAAGCAGGAAGATCTGGCTAACGCACTGGAGGTATCACGGCAGACAATCGGCTCTTTGGAAAACGGGCGCTACAATCCATCGATTCTGCTGGCATTCAAAATATCCAGATACTTCAATATGAGCATCGAGGAAATCTTTATCTATGAGGAGGATTCCAAATGAAAAAAATGAAGCCGTACATCATTATGATACTTGTTGGAATTGTATTGATATGTGCCGGACAGTTTCTTAAGAGTGACTATTATTCTGACATGCTTTTTTCTATGGGTGTTGGAATAATAATTGCCGAGGGCGGCCATATGATCCGGATCATCTATTGGCAGAACCCGAAACGACGCGAAGAATATGAAGCAAAGAAACGGGAAACCCATATCAATTATGTTGATGAAAGGAATCAGTATTTGCGGATGAAAGCCTGCCACATCACTTATCAGATTATGACAATTGCGCTGCTTATATTATCGCTTATGCTTGCACTGTTCAGAGTGGATGCATGGATAATGATAATGATTTTTTTGATTTTCCTCTTTCAATATCTGACAGGAGATATCGTATATCGTATTCTGAAGAGGAAAATGTGATGAGTTATGTTTTTATGATAAAATATAAAGTACCAGGTAATTATAAAATTTCCATGATCGCGTTGTGGGCATTATCATAAAGAAAGAATGAGACCTGTCGGCAAAGAAGCCAGCGTACACGATGCTGTAAGAAAAATCATGGGACAGAGGTGAATCGGAGGGCGGAATATATGGAATACAGAGAAAATGCACTGAGCTATGAAGATTACTGCAGGCTGCGGGAAAGTGTTTCATGGCAGCTGTTTTCAAAAGAGCAAATGCAGGAAGCACTCAGTAGAAGTCTGTTTACGATAACTGCGGTGGAAGATGGCCAAATAGTAGGCATGGGAAGGTTGATCGGCGACGGGATGTATTATCTGATGGCGGACCTTGTAGTACATCCCCTGTATCAGAAAAGAGGTATCGGCACTGGGATAACGGACAGGCTAATGAAGTATGTGGAGGACAGGACGCCCATCGGCGGAAGATCCAGCCTGCAGCTGATTGCGGAAAAGGGGAAAGAAGGATTTTATGAGAAACTTGGATTTAAGCGGATTCCGCACGAGTTCTGCGGTTCAGGTATGAGGAAGGTCATTCACAAAACAACCCCTCCGGTACAGGAGGTAGGACAGCAGGAAGACATGTGACGATTCGCTGGCAAAAAAGAATATTAGAAAATTATCTGAAGGGATACGTAGAATGATATTGAAAATTTGAAGAAGAATATTTTGTAAAGTATGGAGGAATCAAAATGAAGGTTATACTGATAAACGGAAGTCCAAGAAAAAACTGGAACACCCACAATCTGCTGATGGAGGCGGAGAACGGCGCAAAGGAAGCGGGAGCGGAAACAGAATTGTTTCATCTCTATGATTTGAATTTCAAGGACTGCCGCAGCTGCTTTGCCTGCAAGCTGAAAGGGAATCAGACGAACGGAGTCTGCGCCATAAAGGATGATTTGAAGCCGGTTTATGAGAAAATTATGGATGCGGATGGTCTGATCATCGGTTCGCCCATCTACTACGGGAATCTGACCGGAGAAACCATATCTTTCTTCAATCGACTGATTTTCCCGACCATGCATTATGAAAATGACGGAGTCCAGCTTGTGAAGAAGCCAAAGCGCTGCGGACTGATCATGACCATGAACGTGCAGGAAACAATGCTTGATCAGATTGGCTATAGGGAACGTTTTGACGGCGTCGCGAAAACAATCGGAAATTTCCTGGGCAGCTGTGAGACGCTGTACTCCTGCGATACGTACCAGTTCACGGATTATCAGAAGTACTATGCGGGGATGTTCGACGAGCGTCATAAAGCGGAGCACAGAGACAGGCAGTTCCCGATTGACAGGAAGAATGCGTTTGCGCTTGGAAGAAGAATCGTGAGCGGGGAGTGAGAGCGGATATAAGGGAGGCGCGCATATGGCCAGAACAGTCGGTATTGGATACCAGGATTTTGCCAGGCTGAGGATGGAACACAATTTTTATGTCGACAAAACACATTTTATCCGGGAGTGGTGGGAAAATCAGGATGCTGTTACACTGATTACCCGCCCGAGGCGGTTTGGCAAGACTTTAAACATGAGTATGGTCGAGCAGTTCTTTTCAGTGAATTATTCGAACCGGAGCGATCTGTTTGAAGGACTGGCTGTCTGGGAGAATGAAAATTTGCGCAAACTGCAGGGAACATATCCGGTGATCAGTCTTTCTTTTGCCAATATCAAAGAGACTTCTTATAAGAATACGCGGGACAAACTGAGTCAGCTTCTGGCGGCAGAGTTTGCCAGACATTCTTTTTTGCTGGAAGGAGATCTCCTTTCGCCGGAAGAGAAAGAAATATTTCAGAGGAAAAAACTGGGAATGGAGGATGTGGATATCACGCTGTCGGTCAATCAGCTGTCAGAATATCTCTGCCGTTATTATGGAAAAAAGGTAATTCTGCTGCTGGATGAGTACGATACGCCTATGCAGGAGGCTTATGTCCACGGCTTCTGGAAAGATATGGTTGGGCTGACCCGAAGCTTTTTCAATGCCTCGTTTAAGACGAATCCGTGGATGGAGCGGGCAATTCTGACCGGAATCACCAGAATCAGCAAAGAATCTGTATTTTCGGATTTAAATCATCTGGTTGTGGTGACGACAACATCCAGAATGTACAGCAACTGTTTTGGCTTTACAGAAAAAGAAGTTTTGCAGGCGCTTAAAGAATACGGACTGGATGCAAAGATGCAGCAGGTAAAAGACTGGTATGACGGATTTGTGTTTGGGGAGACAAGAGATGTTTATAATCCCTGGTCAATTATCAACTATCTGAAGACAGAAACATTTGCTCCATACTGGGCGAATACCAGCGCCAACAGTCTGGCAGGGAGACTTCTTCAGCAGGGCAGCAAAGATATGAAGCTTTCTTTTGAAAATCTGTTAAACGGAGGCAGTCTGATCACGGAACTGGATGAACAGGTTGTATTTGATCAGCTGGAATATTCAGAAAATGCCATATGGAGTCTGCTTCTGGCCAGTGGTTATCTGAAAGTGCGCACATTTCGCCCAGATCAGAGAGAACAGTCCTGCTGGCGTCAGAAGTACGAGCTGGAACTGACCAATTTTGAAGTGAAGGTGATGTTTCAAAGTATAATTGCAGGCTGGTTTGAAGGTTCCCTGTCGGATTACCGTGATTTTCAAAAGGCAATGCTTCAGGGGGATGAAGATGCCATGAACGAATATATGAACCGGATTGCCCTGTCGGTGTTCAGTTATTTTGATACTGGTTTTGGAAAGGGAAGAAAAGCGGAGCCGGAGCGGTTTTATCATGGTTTTGTGTTGGGGCTTATAGTGGATCTGGAGGATCGGTATCTTATCACTTCCAACCGCGAGAGCGGTTTTGGCCGGTATGATGTA
>CANQUH010000292.1 GCA_947626965.1 uncultured Lachnospiraceae bacterium | reverse complement strand
CCGCATCAGACGCTGGACTATATCCGCTTTATCTCAGAGAGTGCAATCCGGTTCTGCCGGATGCAGAGCGATATTCTGCGCAGGTACGTGAAGCCGGGGGATTTCATCACGACGAACGGCATGTTTGGCAATCTGGATAATCACAGGATGACAGATGAATGTCTCGATGTGTATACTTATGATTCTTATCCGAATTTTGCATACTGTCTGAGCGAGGACCCGAAACATGCAGATGATTTGAATGACAGGAAATGGAGCCGGAATCTGACGGAAGTGCGCTCGATCTGCCCGCATTTCGGGATCATGGAGCAGCAGTCGGGAGCGAACGGCTGGAATACGAGGATGGAGGCTCCGGCGCCCAAACCGGGACAGATGATGCTGTGGGCGATGCAGAGTATCGCGCACGGGGCGGATTACGTCAGCTTTTTCCGCTGGAGAACATCGGTCATGGGAACCGAGATCTACTGGCACGGGATTCTGGATTATGACAACCGGGATAACCGAAAGCTTCGAGAGGTACACAGAATCTGGGAGAGGACAAAGGCGATTCAGGAAGTCGGCGGCACGGATTACGCGGCGTCTTTCGGGCTTGTGCGTGACTATGATAATATCTGGGACGCGCAGGTGGATGTCTGGCATGACCGTCTGGCGCGGGTGAGCGAGAAGGAGATTTTTATCGCTTCCCAGCTTACGCACACGCCGATGGACATGGTGTATCTTCTCGATGATATGGAGGCGGAGGAACTGGAGAAGTATCCGTTCCTTGTATATCCGCATCCGCTGATCCTGACGGAGAAACGGACGAAGCTGCTTGCGGCATACGTGGAAAACGGAGGCACGCTGCTGATCGGGGCGCGGGCCGGCCAGAAGGACCTGACCGGGAAGTGCGTGATGCGGCCGATGCCGGGACTTCTCTCGGAGTTGACCGGCACCATGGTGCAGGAATTTACGTTCGTCGGTCCGGCGGACGATCCTGCCTTCATGGAATGGAACGGGCAGCAGGTGGAGACTGGACTGTTCAGCGATATTCTGGAAGTGGCTGCCGGCGGTTATGCAGACAAAGATGGAGCTGTGAGCGGTGGTCATACCGGAAACGAAGACGTAAATGAAGACAGACAGACCGGGGGAAAAGGCCGGAGCAGAGATGATGCGGAAATTTCCAGGGCACAGATCCTTGCCGTCTATGGGACAGATTATTATAAAGGAAGTCCTGCGCTTACGGAGACACACGTCGGGAAGGGCCGGGTCCTGCATTTCGGAGGAACTTTTACAAGGAAGAATATGAAAGAGTTCCTGAATTATGTGAGAATTCTGTCTCCATGGAAAAACCGGATCAAGCTGCCGTCTCAGTGTGAGCTGGCGGTTCGTGTCAGAGGAGACGAACAGTATTTTATCGTTCTGAATTATGAGCGGAATGGCTGTGTGATCGTGCTGGAAGAGCCGATGAAGGATCTTGATACAGGAAAAACGGAGCAGGGGCAGATCGGGCTTGAGCCGTATGGGACGAAAGTGTATAAGGCACAAAAACGCTCTGCGAGCCTGGGAGTTTACTGTTAACTGCGCAGGAAAGAACCGAACAGGAGATGTTATGGAAGGAAAGAAAAGGCTGCCGGTTGGATTTGAAAATTTTGAAGAGATACGCCGTGAAAACTTTTATTATGTTGATAAGACAGGAATGATCCGGGATCTGCTGAATAACTGGGGGAAAGTGAATTTGTTTACCCGGCCGCGAAGATTCGGAAAATCTTTGAACATGAGCATGCTGAAAACTTTTTTTGAGTTTGGCTGTGATAAGTCTTTGTTTGAAGGGCTTGAAATATCCAGGGAAGAAGAACTCTGTAGAAAACACATGGGACAGTATCCTGTAATATTCATAAGCCTGAAGGATGTCAGCGGAACTGCTTTTGAGATGGCGAGGGATATGCTTTACGAGAGGATTCGAAGTGAGGCGCTGCGGTTTGCATTTTTGAAAGACAGCGGCAGACTGTCAGAATTTGAGATAGATGATTATCAGCAACTTATGACCCGCCAGGCCCCGGGTTCCTCCGCTTATCCTGTTCCCAATGATATTTTGCTTGGAAGTTTATTTAAGCTGACCGAGCTGTTGTACAGATACTATGGAAAAAAAGTGATCCTGCTGATCGATGAGTATGATGTGCCTCTGGAAAAAGCATGGCAGAATGGATATTATGATCAGATGGCGGCAGTGATCCGGAGTATGTTCAGCAGGGCCCTGAAAGGGAACGATTACCTTCAGTTTGCTGTACTTACCGGATGTCTGAGGATATCAAGAGAAAGTATTTTTACCGGACTGAACAATCTGAAAGTATATTCTGTCACAAATAATCTGTTTAACAACTCTTTTGGTTTTACGGACAAACAGATTCAGGAAATGCTGGCGTATTACGGATGTTCAGAATATTATGAGCGGATAAAAGAATGGTATGATGGATACTGTTTTGGAGGGCTTGCGCTGTACTGTCCGTGGGATGTAATCAATTATGTGGACCAGCTTCGGACGGAGCCTGACACAATTCCTGTTTCTTACTGGGTCAACAGCAGCGGTAACGATATTATTCGCAGATTTATCTGCATTGCCGGCAGGCGGACGCGAAGAGAGCTTGAGAATTTGCTGGAGGGGAAGACCGTTATCAAAAAAATTAATTTTGAATTGACCTATCAGGAGCTGTATGAAAAGCCGGAAAATATCTGGAGTATTCTGTTTATGACAGGATATCTGACGATGGTCAGGGAAACAGGTAAAAATCAGTATGAGCTGGCAATCCCCAATCGGGAAATACATGAAATATACAAAGAGCAGATACTGGAATGGTTTCAGGCGGAGATGAAAAAAGATACACCAAAGCTGGATGCTTTCTGTGAGGCATTTCTGCGGGGCGATGCAGAAACGGTTGAGACAATGTTTACAGATTATCTGAACCGGACAATCAGTGTGCGGGATGCCGGTGCCAGAAAAGACAGGAAGGAAAGCTTTTATCATGGAATTCTTCTTGGACTTCTGGGACATCGCGAAGACTGGGATGTATACTCAAATATGGAATCTGGTGATGGGTACAGTGATATACTGGTGGAAACGGATAATCAGACAGGCATTGTGGCGGAAGTCAAATATACGGACAGTGACGCTCTGGAATCAGGATGCGAGGAAGCGCTGGAACAGATTGAAAAAAAGAGATATGCAGACCGTCTGCTTCAGAATAATATGAAACATATCATAAAATATGGAATAGCCTGTAATCGAAAAAGCTGCAGAGTGATGACGAATGAGGGACAGAAAGGAGAACTGTAATTATGAAGGAACTGAAATTGTTTTATCTTGAGGACTGCCCATACTGCCACAACGCAAAGAGGGCGCTTGCGGAGCTGGTCAGTGAGAAGCCGGAGTATGCCGCGGTGAAGATCGAGTGGATTGAAGAGAGCAGAAGGCCGGAGATCGCGGAGCAGTACAATTATTATTATGTGCCGACGATCTTTGCGGGGGACAGAAAGCTTTATGAAGCGCATCCATCCGAGAGTTACGCGGACTGCAAGAAGAATATGAAGGCGGCGCTGGATGCCGTGCTTGGATAACAGGAGAACGCATGAAATTTTTACATTTATCAGATCTGCATATCGGTCTGAAGCTGATTAACCGGGATCTGCGCGAGGATCAGGAATATATTCTGCATCAGATCGTGGAGACGGCTCGGCAGGAACAGCCGGACGCGGTCGTGATCGCCGGAGATATCTACGACAAGGCGGTTCCCTCCGCGGAAGCTGTTGAAGTGTTTGACCGGTTTACGGCGGAGCTGACCGTTGCGGTTCCGTTCGCGGCGGTCATGATGATCAGCGGCAATCACGACAGCGCGCCGCGGGTGAACTGTTTCCGCAGCGTGCTCGCGAAGCAGAACCTGCATATGGTCGGCGTTCCGCCGCAGACACAGGAAGAATATATCGAGAAGGTCACGCTGCAGGACGCGCACGGCAGCGTGAATTTTTATCTGCTTCCGTTCGTGAAGCCGTCGATGGTGAAGGCTGTGGTCGGGACGGATGAGAACGGAAATAATTTTTCGTATCACGAGACGGTGCGCAGACTGCTCGCCAGGGAAGAAATTCATGAGGACGAGAGAAATGTCCTTGTCAGCCACCAGTTTTATCTTCCGGCAGGAAAAGGAGCGGAGGATGTGGAGCGGATGGATTCGGAGATCCGGACAGTCGGCAACATCGACGAGGTGGGGGCGGATGTCCTGGCTCCGTTTGA
>CANQUH010000291.1 GCA_947626965.1 uncultured Lachnospiraceae bacterium | reverse complement strand
TTAGCACAATTATTTGAAGTTGAAGTTGATACATTGTTAGGCAATGGGGAAAGGGAAAAATCATCAATCCAGGAGGAAGTATCAATAGGAAAAATGCCGTATGTTTTTATTGGAATATCTGCTTTGTGTATATTGGGATATATAATCATCAGCGCATTAGCGGATACTTTTAGTATTGGAATACTCATTTGTATGTTTACTCTATGTGTTCCGATACAACTATTTTTGCATATTTATTTTTCTCATGCGATAAAAAATAATTCTTTTAGTGGCATTGCAGGTTTTGATGATAAGATAGAGTATAATATTTGCGAGGTGAAGAAACTGCTGATACAGATTGATTTGCATATTGGAATTTTGTCTACCGTATATGTTTTTCTGCTTTGCGTGATAAATGGCACAAATTTGGAAATGAAGTGGTTCAATGGCATTCTGATTGTTGTCTATATATTTAATTTTGTCACAAACATAGAGATAAGCAATTATAAAATGATAAATAAAATATATCGTAGAGAGGACGATAAGAAACGTGCAAGACGCAGCATTCCAGTAACCGTAATATATACCTTGGTATTGTGCGTGGGAATGGGAATAACAGGTATGGTATTTGAAGTAAAAGGAATTGAAAATAATACTTTGCCCGCAATGAAAATATGTGGACTGTTGTTTTTGGCATAATAAGTGCAACAATAGGACTTTTATTTGAAAACACCAAAATAAAAAAATGGAATCCTGCAAATACAAACTATAAAACAAATAAAGCAAGCATAATCAGTTTATTTATATGTGTAATAATGTATGGACTTATGTGTGTTGTATAAGATTTGTTGACCCACGGTATAAACGGTGTTATACTGAAAAAATCAGCGATATCTGCGGGATGATGGCGGGATAAAGCAGATTTTCTGCCCCGGGTAACTGAAAATCAGGATTCGGGGATGCGGATATCTGAAATAAAAGAACGAAAGAGAGGAAATGAACGATGACAAGACAGGAACTGGCGCTTGAGCTGCGCAGCAAGGGATACAACTGCTGCCAGTGCACGGCATGTGCGTTTGCGAAGGATATGGATGTGGATTATGTGACGGTATTCAAGGCGGCTGAGGCTCTTGGAAGCGGACTTGGCGGTATGAAAGGAGTGTGCGGCGCTCTGTCCGGCGCGGCCATGGTGATCGGTCTGAAGAACAGCACCGCGAATCTGGAGGCGCCTGATTCCAAGGCGGCTTCCTGTAAACTGTCCAGAGAACTGACGGATAAATTTCAGGAGAAGGCCGGTTCCATCATCTGCCGGGAGATCAAGGGCGTGGAGACAGGGAAGATGCTGCACTCCTGTCCGGACTGCATTAAAGACGCGGTGACACTGACGGAGGAGATTCTCGGTCTGTAAAAACGGCGAGAGTCTTTCACGGAGTTTTTTCTGTATCGCAGAGCGCGGCCGCCGTCCGGGGCTTTCACATTAAATTAGCACTTGACTGTGATGCAGTAAGCGTCGTATAATACTTTACGCTGACAAAAGCCGTGCGAATCGGCAGAGATACTAAAGGATGGGAAGAGCAGACAAAGCGGTATGCAGGAACCGTTTGTTCCTCTCTGACGGGAGGGACAGACGGTTCGTTTTTATGCCTTAGTATGCAGAAAAGCTGCCAGTGGCAGGTTTTCGTTCCTTATTCTGCCAGAAGCCGGCAATGGAAAGGGGACGTAGTATGAAGGTTTATAAGAAGATCATGGCCGTTGTGACGAGACTGGAAGAGATCGTGCTTGCGCTGGCCCTGGTTCTTGTAACTGCCCTGACGTTCGGAAATGTGGTGGCGCGCAAGGTGTTTAATCATTCCTGGGGATTTACCGAGGAGATTGTGATCGCGGTGTTCGTACTGCTTTCGCTTCTCGCGGCAGGAGTGGCGGCGCGCAGCGGCGAGCTGGTCAATCTGGCGCTGCTTCCGGATAACGTGGGGCCGAAGGGAAAGAAGGTTCTCAATGTCATTTCCACAGTGATCTGTGTGATCTATTCTCTGGTTCTTACGTATGAAGGATGGGGAAGGATGCGGGTGGAAAGCATGCTGAGTCCGATTCTGCATATTCCCAAAACCGTGTTCTGGAGTTTTGTGGTGATCGGAGGAATTTCGCTGGCCCTTCATTTTATTGAAAACTGCATTGATTTCTGCAGTCAGGATCTGTCCGGGAAGGAGGAGGAAGAATAATGCTTACCGCAATACTTTTTATCTCCTTCTTTATCATGCTGATTCTCGGACTTCCGATCGCGATCTGTCTGGGAATGAGTTCCGTGCTGACGATTCTGTACGCGACAAATTTTGTGCAGAAATTCAGTATGCTGGATCTGAGCATTATTGCGACAAACACCTACACAGGTATTTCCAAGTTTCTGCTTCTGGCCATTCCGTTTTTTGTGCTTTCGGGAAATATCATGGCGAAGGCCGGAATTTCCAAGCGGCTGGTGAAATTTATCGACGACTGTGTGGGACATCGCCGTGGGGGCATGGCGATTGTGTGTGTCATCGTGGCATGTTTCTTCGGGGCGATTTCCGGGTCCGGTCCGGCTACGGTGGCGGCTCTTGGCGCTGTTCTGATACCGGCCATGATCGAGTCCGGGTTTACGCCCGCGTTTTCTGAGGCGCTGATGGCGACATCTAGTTCCATCGCGATTGTCATACCGCCTTCCATCGCGTTTGTAGTTTATGCTTCCATCGCGAACTGCAATGTGGGAGAGATGTTCATGGCAGGTATCGTGCCCGGCATCATGATGGGCGTCGCGCTTGCGGTGGTTGTCATGATCGAGGCGAGAAAGAAAGATATCCGTCCGGCGCATGAGAAACGCAGCTGGAAAGAGCGTCTGAAGAGCTTCGGGGACGCTTTCTGGGGACTTCTGATGCCGGTCATCATTCTTGGCGGTATCTACGGCGGAATCTTTACGCCGACCGAGGCAGCGGCGGTATCGGTGGTCTATGGTCTTATCGTCGGCATCTTTATTTACAAGGAAGTCACACTGAAAGATCTGTTTGATATTTTTATTGATTCCTGCAAGACAAGCGGCGGGATTATGCTGATCATCGCGACGGCCTCACTGTTTTCCTACTGCTGTACGCTGTTTGGAATTTCACAGGCGGCACAGGCGCTGCTCTCAAGCGTTTCAGGAAATCAGTTCATGTTCCTGGTGATTGTGAATATTATCTTCCTGATCGCGGGATGCTTTATCGACGCGAACTCAGCGATGTATATTTTCATCCCGATCATGCTTCCGGTGGCGACGGCGCTTGGTTACAATACAATCGCGTTCGGCATCGTGGCGACGGTCAACCTGGCGATTGGACAGGTAACGCCTCCGGTCGGAGTCAACCTTTTTGTGGCGATCGGCCTGAAAGTGAAAGACGCGCTTGCTTCCGCGAAGGCGGGGAAGGATGTCTACTTTAAAGTTACCCTGCCGATGATTGCACGCGCGGTTGTGCCGATGATCGTGGCGTGTCTTATTGTGCTTCTGATTGTTACCTACATCCCGCAGGTGAGCCTGCTGTTTCTTCATTGAAAAATGAGAACGTTTTCTGCGATCTGAGGAGTGGGCAAATTTGGAGTTAAAACAGTTGTTTATCGGTGCATGAGAATCATCTGCAGAAGATTTTCAGTGCCGGGGACATAAAGCTGCGGCGGACAGCTGCATTGGTTTAAAACTCGCCTGCGAGTTTTGCGCGCGGGATTCGGGTCTGCGCCAGCAGACATCTTCGACTCCGAATCTCCGGCTGATATAAGCGCTGCCGCGGACAAAAAACAAACTACAGGAGGAAAGTATTATGAAAAAAAGAATGGCATTGCTGCTTGCCGGCGCTATGGCAGTTTCTTCCATGGCTGTATGTGTGCAGGCGGAAGAACTGGGTTATCCGGACTATGAGGCGTCCGACCGTTTTGTGGCAGCAGATGAGGCCGCGGAGTACACAGGTTCTGACGAGTGGCCGGAGGTGAGCTGGAACTTTGACTGCTCCACAGGAGACACCTCCACATGGGCACAGGCGGGCTATTACTTCAACGCGCTGATGCAGGAATCTACCGGCGGTAAGGTGCAGGTAAACGTGTATGCGGGCGAGCAGCTGACCAACGGCGACCAGGTTGCGGGCATCCAGGCTCTGATGGACGGAAATACGCTTCAGGTTTCCCTTCACTCCAACCTGATCTATGCGAACTTTGATCCGCGCTTTAACGTTGTGTCCCTTCCGTACATTTTTGAGACGTATGACGATGTCGACGCGGTCATGAGCGGAGAAGGCGGACAGGCTCTGAAGGATGT
>CANQUH010000290.1 GCA_947626965.1 uncultured Lachnospiraceae bacterium | reverse complement strand
ACATAACAAGAACCCTGCAAAGCCTTTATTCACAGGCAATGCAGGGACTTTCTGGCATCAAAACTGTAAAACTCAGGGCTGTCTCGCGGTGGAGATACTCCATGTACCGCAGTTTCTTTTCATCTACCGTCCCGCTCATAATCATCTTCCTTTCCGCAAACAATTATATTATAAAACCAACATATATGCAATAATATCCTGCGCTGTCATGCTACAATCTAAATAATAATGATTCCGGGGTCAAAATGGATTTTGTCCTCATAATGCCATGAATTCTAAAATTGGAGGAATACTAAAATGACAGAAGAAGAAAAACTGGACGCGGGTCTCTACTATGATTTTTGGGATGCCGGAGTCAACGGAAGAAAGTTAAACGCAATCAAATTCTGCCGGGAGCTGCGGAAAATGCAGGACGCTGACGCGACGGAGGATGAGCAGGCCGTACTGATTCAGAAATACTTTGGCTCTGTCGGGCGGGATGTGAGCCTGTGCCCCGGCTTCATGTGTGACAGCGGAAAAAACATCCATGTGGGCGATCAGTTTCTCGCCAACTACAACGTGACGATTCTTGACATCATGCCGGTGCATATCGGCGACTATGTGATGATCGGACCGAACACGCTGATTACCACGGTCAACCACCCGATCACCCCAAAGGGGCGCCGTGAACACCTGGGCATTGGCAAGCCCGTCACCATTGGAAACGATGTGTGGATCGGCGGCAATGTGACCATTCTCCCCGGTGTGACAATCGGCAGCAACGTGGTCATCGCCGCGGGAGCCGTAGTGACAAAGGACGTGCCGAATAACTGTGTCGTAGGCGGCGTTCCGGCAAAGAAGATAAAGGATATCGAAAACGATGTATAATCGCTATATACTTTTCTTCATCTGATAAAGAGCCAAGACTTGGAAGTGATAACATGGACTCATTTCGCAGCCTAAACTGTTCAAAATTTGGATGCTGTTCCAATGCCCGCATGATCTTATCGAGGACAGAATTATCTCCATCATTAAATTCAATCATTAGTATGCGTCCCATGTTATCACCTCCCCTTTATCGTTTTCTTACGCTATATTTCATTCAGATCCTCTAATATCTTCCCTATGTCTCCGTCAATACATATTGCCTGTCTCTCAATCTCTTTCGGGCATACAGCCTCGCCATAGTTGATACACGCATAGATTGCAGCTTTATTCTGCGTGGTCATACGCCAGAATGGATATTTGATAATGACTGGCGTATTGTAGCCGACGCCCAGCTCTAAAAACAATATCCTCTGATGTACCCGTGTCCGCAAAAAATCCTCGTAACGCTCCGCCGCCCGGTGCCAGCCCTCGTCTTCCACAAACTTATCATCGGAACGCAGATTCATCGTCATTGGCCTGCCGCAATGCGGACATACAGGAAGAAGCTCAGAAGGAATCCGCATATCCTTCTGCTGCTCCATCATCTGCCGGATCATGCTCTCATTATCAAAGGTTTCCTGACAGCACGGCCTGGAGCATTGAAACAGTCCATAATCGCCTTGGGTGTAGAAAAGCCGATTTTTATCCACACCCGCTTTCTGAAAACAATGATCTACATTCGTGGTGATCACAAAATAATCTTTGTCTTTTATCAGCGCAAGCAGATTGTCGTAGACAGGCTTCGGCGCATCCATATAGCGATTGATGAAAATGTACCGGCTCCAGTATGCCCAAAACTCCTCCGGCTCAGAAAACGGATAAAAACCTCCGGAATACATATCCCGGAAGCTGTATTTGGCTGCAAAGTCAGAAAAATACCGCTCAAACCGTTCCCCTGTATAAGTAAACCCTGCTGAGGTGGACATCCCCGCGCCTGCACCAATCATGACAGCGTCTGCAGCATCCAGCGCCTCCCGAAGCCGCCGGATATTATCCGAGTAACTTCCGGTAGATTTTGTAATCGACATCCTTGAAAACATTAAAGATCACCTCCGTGTCCCCTTATATTCCTTACCGGCTTTTCTTTTGCGTCCATCGGTGGATTTTGCTGCCGCGCTCCTTTTGAACGCCCCGCGCATAGCTGATTTCCGGGTATCCAAACCCGACGATCAGCTTCATGTAATGGTCTGCCGGAATGTTCAGCATTTCCCTCGCAGCCGGGGCAAGCTCCTGTAAAACATCAGCAGGATAGCTCATAATCACCGTGCCCAGGCCAAAAGCATTTGCGAGCAGTTCAAAATAAGCGGTGGCAAGATTGCAGTTCACCTTGCTGTCCTCTGCCCATTTCCCCACACACCTTTCATGTGCGATGAACAAGTGCGGCGCTCCACAAAATAACAGGTCGTCTTTTCTGACCGTTTTTTCCGACTGCTTCATCTTTGAGTAGTAAAAATCGCTGAAGCTGGAAGTGTAGCTGTGCCTTTTGGCGTTGGCCTCCATGACAGGATAGGCCGCGTTCCAGATTTCCCGCACCCTTTCCTTATCGTCAATGACCGTATATTCCACGCCACAGGAATTTCCGCCCGTAGGCGCGGATTCCATTGCTTTCAATATCCGGCTGATCACGTCGGGCGATACGTTTTTATCCAAGTACCTTCTGCATGAGCGGCGGTTCACCACCAACCGCTCCATATAGTCACCCATTTCGGACGGCGGGGGCGGCAGGGAATTTTCCGGTTTCTTTCCGAAAATTGATATTGCTCCCACAGGGCATACGGCAAGGCAATGCTCACAACGCCAGCAGCCGCGCCATCCAAAACGCTCAAAGGATTTCATGACCGGTTATCCATCCTGCCCGGCCTCCAATACCATGCCGGAACAGACATTGATACAGTTCCCGCATTTAATACATTTTGACTTGTCCAGTTCAAAACGAGTCTTTTCTTCCATTCCCATAGAATTACCTCACATTTTTCTGCTGTTTCTATTCAATGATCCTGCCTCTGTTTTCCCTGCGCGGTTTTCCATTCGGATATTCGCCCCCACAGCAGCCCAAAAGAACGCACTTTTTTATAACATAGTTACCTTTTTGTACTTTATGAACAGGGAAGCGGTCAGCTTTTAATCCGCTGTTGCAGCAAGCGCCTGCTCTCTCTTTTGTTTCATAATATATGCCTGATAAATGATCAAAAAATAAATACATATCTTAAGCAATAAATTCAATGCTGTATTCATAGATATAAATTCTGCCGCCCATCGGATGTTTGAATATGTGCTCCAAATGATCAGGAATATCTCCCACCCTGAAACGGCTGTTAACGACCAGTACCAAACTGATTTCGTCTTCGCTATATAAAAATATTGATATGCGGATGCAGCGCCCAACAGACACGGCGCAATCAGCAGCAAAGCTGCAGCCACGTTCTTCCATCCAAAGCCAGAATATATTATGTGATAACTATTTGTCAGACATAATGAAACAAAATAAAGAGCTGTTGATATTCCGGTTTTCTTTGGAGTAAGAGTTCCCTGCAGCGCCAATACAAAACCATAAGCGAAAACAATAATCTGGATGAGCAATCCCAGCAGATTTACTGCTATAGTCTGAATATCACTATAGTTAATCGACGCAGAAGTTATCGGAAACCGTATGACGATATCTGCTGCAGTAAGTAAAAATGAAAACGATATACATGCGTATAGAATAATCAGAACATGTTTCATGAAAGGCTTTTCAATAATCTGATTCCTTTCTGCAGCTTTTTTCATTTCGTCCGCCGACAGCAGTTCATCCAATGATACCTCCAAAAATGCAGCCAGCTTTTTAGCCATGATCAAGTCAGGGTATCTGTCACCGCGTTCCCATCTGGAAACAGCCTGTCTTGTTACATAAAGATGTTCAGCCAGTGTCTGCTGGGTCATTCCTTTTGCTTCCCTCGCTTTTTTTAATTGTTCACCAAATTCAACCATTTCCAATATCTCCTTTCGGTTTGATTTGGTTCAATTATCTCTAATACGCCTCTGATATTCAAGCAACACTTCAGTATAATCATGTCACCATAATGGTGCTCCCTGATTTTTGCCTTAAAAACAGGAATTGCTTTTTCCAGCTCCTCTTGAATAGTACCGTACTGCAAGCTTCATGTCAAGTTTACCTCCAATATTATGATGTCTGCTGTTTGGCTTTATGTTACAGTTCACTGCGTTTTCTCTAATCTTTTTCTTTCTTTCGCCGTCTCAATAACATGGCGTATTGCAGTGACAGGATGATGAAGCATCATTCTCGGCCCGGAATACCGCATGACGGCGCGGATCTTCTCCCGCATCTCCGGTTTGTAGCAGTGGACTTTACAGTTTGAGCAGAAGGTTTTCGTCTCCATGAAAGG
>CANQUH010000289.1 GCA_947626965.1 uncultured Lachnospiraceae bacterium | reverse complement strand
TGTCCGAATCCGCGGGATTTGATGGATTCCACAGTGCCGATGCGGATCTGAGCCGCCAGCTTCTGTAAGCTTTTCTTCAATTCAGCATCCATTTTTTTCTCCTCATCTTCTAAAAACGAACTTTTTACTTATGTTATAACCTTGCCACACCTGACCTGCGCGCCGCCTCCGCGACAGCCTTCGCTACCGCCGGGCCCACTCTCGGGTCAAATGCCTTCGGGATGATATAGTCGGCGCTGAGCTCCTCGTCGGAAATCAGATCCGCCAGAGCCTTTGCCGCCGCCATCTTCATCTCCTCGTTGATGTCCTTCGCACGCACATCAAACGTGCCGCGGAAGATTCCCGGGAACGCCAGCACGTTGTTGATCTGGTTCGGGAAGTCGCTGCGCCCGGTCGATACCACTGCCGCTCCGCCTGCCTTCGCCTCATCCGGGAAGATTTCCGGCGTCGGGTTCGCGCACGCAAAGATGATCGCGTCCTTGTTCATCGTCTGCACCATCTCTTTTGTCACCTGGCCAGGCGCCGATACACCGATAAATATATCCGCTCCCACCAGCATGTCCGCCAGCGTGCCCTGCTTCTTCTCCAGGTTCGTCACCTGCGCCATCTCTTCCTTGATCCAGTTCATGCCCTTCTCACGGCCTGCGTAGATCGCGCCTGAGCGGTCGCACATTGTAATGTTCTTAAAGCCCGCCGCCAGAAGCAGTCTCACGATCGAGATCGCCGCAGCGCCTGCTCCGGAAGTGACAACCTTCACATCCTCTTTCTTCTTGCCGACAACCTTCAGCGCGTTCGTAAGGCCCGCCAGAGAGATGACTGCCGTGCCGTGCTGGTCATCGTGGAAGATCGGGATATCGCATTTTTCCTTCAGTTTGCGCTCGATCTCAAAGCAGCGCGGAGCTGAGATATCCTCAAGATTGATTCCTCCGAAGGAACCGGAAATCAGCGCTACCGTATTGACAAACTCGTCTACATCCTTCGTCTTGACACAGAGCGGGAACGCGTCCACATTGCCGAATGCCTTAAACAGAACGCACTTTCCTTCCATAACCGGCATGCCTGCCACAGGGCCGATATCGCCAAGGCCGAGCACGGCGCTGCCGTCGGTGATCACCGCGCACATATTGTGTCTGCGGGTAAGCTCGTAGGATTTCTCCTCATCCTTCTGAATCTCCAGGCAGGGCTGCGCAACGCCGGGAGTATATGCCAGGGAAAGATCATCCTTCGTCGCAACCGGGACGGTCGCAATCACCTCGATCTTGCCCTTCCACTGCTCATGAAGTCTCAAAGACTCTTTTGCATAATCCATTGTTATTTTCTCCTATTTTATGGATCCCAAAGTCATGCTTTTCCATGCAGGCATGGAACGCATCACTTTTTGACCCTTGTCTCATATCATTCAGTTACACACGGAAGCGTGGATCCTCCATACGGCATCGCCAGCACTGTCGCGTCTTTCCCCAGCTTCGCAAACGCGTCGTCGAGCGCTTTCTGCGCAGACGGCTTCGGCTCAAGGAAAATGCCGCGGACAAACTCGTCCTCCAGATCCGACACCAGATAAATGTCGGCGTTCTCCAGAACCATCGCAATCGCCGCCGCCTTGTGGCCTCCCAGCTGGAAATCTTTCTGGATCCGCTCGATCATGGAAGAAGCGGTCGGCGACTTCGTCATCCACTCTTCAAACACGCGCTCGCCCAGTCCCTCTTTGCAGGAGCCGATCAGAATGACGATTCCGCCCTTCTTTACCGCGTGCTTCGCGTTGTCCAGCGCTTTCTGCGTCTGATACAGATTCAGATCCTTGGGAGCGCCGCCCTGGGATACCAGAACGATGTCCGCGCGCTGCGGGATCTCCTTGCGGTAGATCCGGTCCAGGAAACGGCAGGCTTCTCTGTGCGCTTTTACCGCGTCACCTGCTGCCGCCATGATCACTTTCTTGTGCTCGTCAAGCACCACATTGACAATGTAGTCGATGCCGACAATCTTTCCTGCTTCCTCGATATCCTCACGCAGCGGATTGCCGTCGAGCCGTCCCGCACATGCCTCCGGCTTCACCATCTGGCTGTGGTTTGCCTGAATCGCGTCCCTTGTGGACACGCCCGGCATGATCGCCTTCGCGCCTCCGCTGTAGCCCGCGAAATAATGATACTCAATATTTCCAAGGCAGATTCTCCGGTCTGCTTCCGCCACGACCCGCGTGATATCCACGGGTGTTCCGTGGGATGTCGTCCCCATGTGCACACAGTCGGAAGGATCGCTGTCAACACAGGTAATCTCCGAGAAAGCTCTCTCTCCCGCAAGTTTTTTCATCTCTTCCGGTTTGTGCTTCCTGTGGCTGCCCAGAGCGAACACCAGCGTGATGTCTTCTTTGCGGACACCTGCCTCATAAAGCGTATCGAGAAGCGGAGGCAGCACCACATACGTCGGCATCGGCCTGGTGATATCGCTGGTGACAATCGCGATCTTCTCACCCGGCTTCACCACATCCTTCAGAAGCGGAGCTCCGATCGGAGCAGAAAGCGCACGGCGCACCTCCGCTTCCCCGGTCAGCTCACATTCCACTTCGTTGGCATGGAGAACACCCACCACATTCTGATCCGGCACTTCCACCGTCTGAATTCCTGTTCCAAAACCAAACTCTAATTTCATTGTTACCTCCATGCCCCGCACTGCAGGGCAGTATCACTTGTCGGCTGCGAAAACCTGCGGATTTTCCGGGACTTTTATCCTCTTTCCGTCAGGCACAGACAACTGTGTCTCCCACATTTTCTGCCATCTCCGTTACGCAAATGTCCTCGCCGCATGGCGCAGCGCCTTCACTACCGGAAGTTCTTCTCCGGAAAGGAAACGGATCAGCGCGCCGCCTGCCGTACAGATATAGGACATCCGGTCTTTCAGGCCGTATTTCTCCGTAGCTGTCACGCTGTCGCCGCCGCCCACCAGTGTGTAGGCCTCGGAATCCGCCAGCGCGTCCCAGACTGCCTTTGTGCCGTACTCCGTCAGTTCTTCCTCGAAAATTCCCATCGGTCCGTTGACGCAGACCGTCTTCGCATTCAGAATGATCTCACGGTATTCTTCGGCAGCTTTATGTCCGATATCCACCAGACCCACATAATTCGGTATATAATTGACTCTCGCTTCCTTGCGCTTTCCATTCTCAACCCAGGCCAGATCCTGCGGCAGCACGATCTTGTCCTTGTACTGTTCATAGAGAGGCTTCGCTTTCTCAATCCACTCCGCGTAATTGGACTTCACGATAAAGTCCATGCTTCTCCTGCCGATCTCCTTACCGGCCGCCGCCAGCAGGATGTTGGCCACGAGGCCGCCGGTCAGCACCTGGTCCGCGATGCCGCGTCCAAGAACTGTCTCCATCATCAGGAACGCGTCGGAGATCTTCGCGCCGCCCAGAACGAACACGCAGGGACGCTCCGGATTCTCCATCACCTGGGATACCGCGCAGTATTCAGCCTCGAACAGACGTCCCATCGCGGACGGCATCACCTGCTCGAAACCGCAGAGTGAAGGCTGGTCTCTGTGAGCCGCCGCAAACGCGTCGCACACATAAATGTCGCCAAGCGGTGCGAGCGTGCGCACCAGCAGCGTCTTTGCCTGCTCCTCATGGGACAGGTTCAGCTTCATCTCAAAGAGTGTCTGCTCCTCAGAGACAAAACGCACATTGTCCAGAAGAAGGATCTCTCCGTCCTTCAGAACCTTGATCGCCTCGCGGGCCGCCGGTCCGCAGACATCGTCGATAAATTTCACTTCCCGGTTCAGGAGCTCGGCCAGAACCTTTGAGTGAGGTTCCGTGGTATAGAAATTCTTGTATTCGATATCGCTGCCCTGATGCGCCATCAGGACTACTTTCGCTCCCTTGTCCGACAGCTCGCGGATCGTGGGAACACAGCCCTGGATACGGTTGATGCTCTTTAATGTGTTGGTCTTTTTGTCGACCGGCTGGTTGATATCCACACGGCAGAGCACAGTCTTTCCTTTTACATCATATTCGTCCAACGTCTTAATTCCAAAACGCATGGTATTCCTCCTGAATATCTGTCATCGTCTCCCACACAGATTCACCCGGCATGTCCGGCATGAAAATTTAGTTAACAGCCGCATAGGGGCAGGGCGTCTCCGGGAAGGACCTTTCAGGGGTGTCCACCCGGAGATGTTCCTGCCCCTGCGGCGTCCGGAATCGTAACGCCGTTTTCCTCTGCATGGGGCCGGACTTGTGCAGTAATCTTATTTGAAGTTTCCGATATTCAGATACTTGTTCGTCATAGCGGTTCCTTCCTCACGGGTCAGCTGC
>CANQUH010000288.1 GCA_947626965.1 uncultured Lachnospiraceae bacterium | reverse complement strand
CATATTCACACGGGCGGCAAGGTTTTTGAGAGAGCAGAGGCTGGGCAGACGCTGGAGGAAGATCGTGGGCGTGCTGGCGGCGCTGGTCGTATTCTGCACGACATACGCGCTGATCCTGCCTGCCATGACGGCGGAGCGCCAGACGATATGCGGGATGGAAGCGCATGAGCACACGGAGGAATGTTTTGAGAACGGGGTGCAGATATGCGGGAAACAGGAGCATGTCCATACGGAAGAATGTTATGCAAAGGGTAAGGGAATCACGGTAGGAGTGATCGTGGGCCCGCAGGGGAACAGCGTGGCGGATGTGCCGCCGGAACCCGCTGATGAGGAGCTGGAAGTTGACCTGACGGGAGGAGACACATCCACACCGGAAGGGCAGCAGCAGCCCGCGGAAGAGCCGGTCCCCGGAAAGACAGAAGGGGAGCTCGCACAGGAGCTGTCGGCGGTTGCCCTGACAGGGAACTGGGGGAAGGACGCGGCGGCGACGGCGAAGGCCCACCAGGGATGCCGGGAGAGCGGGATGGAGATGATCCGCCAGGTGCTCTCCTACAACCAGATTACAGGGATCCCGGACGCATCCGGGTCATACGCCGACTGGGTGGCGGACATCCGCGGGGCAGGATGTTATAAAGACGTTTCCAGCATCCCGAAGACAGGAGACCTGGTCTTCATCGACCGGGAGGACAACGGGGAGCCGCTGGGAAGAGAGGACGAGAGGATCGACCACGCGGGGATTGTGATCCATGTGGAGACGGAGAAGAGGACGATCGAGGCAACAGGTGAGAAAGTCAAGACACTGCAGAGCATCATGCTTCTGACAGACAATGCGGACGGACTGATCGAGTCGTACTTCTACAGCATGCAGGATCCGGCGAACGTGAACACGATCGTGGGCTACGCAAGGCTGCCGAAGAACCCGGCGATAGCGGCGGAGGAAGAGACGGAGAGCCAGGCGGAAACGCAGGGAGAAACCACGGAGCCTGCTGAAACACAGACCGCGGATACAGCATCCGGAGATGGAATGGAAGAGGATGCCGGACCTGCGGATACGCAGAACACGGACATGGCAGCGGATACCGATACAGTGACCGGAGATGGAATGGAAGAGGATGCCGGACCTACGGAGACGCAGAATGCAGACACAGCATCCGGAAACGGAACTGGGGTGCAGGGAACAGACGCAGCGCCGGAGATGACGGGAACAGAAGCGGAAGCCGGTACGGATCAGACAGAAGCGTCAGGGACAGTGACGGAAGGCCAGACAGAGGAAGAGACTGCAGAACCGGCTGAAGATGAACAGAAACCGGAAGGAACAGCAGCGGAAGACCAGTCTGGAGAGGAAATCACAGGAACTGATATTGAAGGTCACACAGAGAATAAGACCACAGAGCAGACAGCAGAAGGCCAGGGACCGGCGGATACAGCGGCAGACGGCCAGACGCAGGAAGCAGAAGATAAAACAGAACCTTCCGAGGTGACAGCACCGGCGGACGAAACGAAGACAGACACGGAAGACGCCGCGGTAACACCGGGAACGGAAGCGGAAACAGACATGGAAATGTCAACAGAAGCAGACACAAATATGTCAGCAAATAAAGACATGGAGACCGAGCCGGAAACCACTGACACGGAGGAGCCGGAGACAGATCTCATCGCGGAGACGCCGGAAATGGAAACGGAAGCTGACACGGAAATGTCAACAGAAGCAGACACAGATATGTCATCGAATGAAGACATGGAAACTGAGCTGGAAACCGGAATCGAAGAACCGGGAACAGAAACCATCACAGAGACAGCGGGAACTGACACGGAAATGTCAGCAGATACAGACACAGATATGCCATCAATCGAAGACAAAGAAAATGAGACAGATATCGGTGACTGGGGCTGGACACAGGAAGACCTGGAGAACGAAGCCAGTACAGAAGAATGGATCGACGACCGCGGCTGGCTCTGGACAGACTTTGCCATAAAAGATGACACCGGAGAGAACGAAACGGAAAGCCGGAATCCGGCCGGGAAAGATTTCGAGAACGAGACAGAAAGCTGGAATCCGATCGGGGAAGACTTCGAGAACGAGACGGAGACCGAGTGGGACGAATGGGATCACCTGGAAGCCGAGACCGAGACAGAAGCAGCCGGAAGTGATCCGGAAGCAGATCTTGAGACCAGTGAGGACTGGGAAGCGAGTGTGGCAGACACAGAGCTGACCGGCGTCTGGGCAGATGACCTGACCATGATTGCTGAGACACAGCTTGGCGTAAAAGAAAGCACAGAGAACTTCACGTTCAATGAGAACGGGGAGCAGAAAGGAATCACAAGATACGGCCAGTGGTACGGGGAACCGTACGGAGACTGGGACGCGATGTTTGTCTCCTTCTGCCTGAACTACGCGGAAGTGCCGCACAGCTCCGTGCCGAGAGCAGGAAGCTGCGGGACACTCGCAGGAATGCTGCAGACATACGGCCTGTATGAGGAACCGGCGGAGTACGAAGCCTCAAAGGGTGACCTGGTATTCCTGGATACGGACGCCGACGGAGCCGCGGATCATGTGGGAATCCTGGAGGAAGCGACAGAGAGCGGAGTCGGCGGAATCAATGTGATCGCCGGCGACGTGGAAGACGAAGTAAAGACCGTCGTGTACGCAAAGGATGACGCCGCGCTTGTCGGGTACGGCAGGCTGCCGCAGAAACCGGCGCAGAAGATGGAGAAGAAAGAATACAGGGATGACAGTGTAAGAATCATTGCCGAATACCCGGCGGAGGCCGGTATCCCGGAGAACGCGCACCTGATTGCGACGGAGATCCCGCAGGATGACGAGCGGTATATAGAGCACTATGAGACCGTGAAGAAGATGGTCGATGAAGGGCTTATGGAACCGGAAGAAGAGACAGGAGAAGAAGGAATCTCCACGGTATCCAATGAGGATGAAATGTTTGAGGCAGACGAAACCGAAGCCGCATCTGAGGAGCTGGAGGCAGAGAAGGAACTGTATGTGCGTATTTACAACATCGGCTTCTATGTTGATGAACAGGAAATCGAGCCGCAGGCGGAAGTAAAGATCAGCATCGAGTTTCTGAATGATCCGGGCTTTGCGTCAGGGGCAAACAAAGTTGTTCACATGGAAGACGGGAAAGAGCCGGAAGCCCTGAATGTGACGAATACAGAGGAAGAAGTGGACGGAAAGCAGATGAACAAGATTGAGTTCTCGGCAACGACATTCTCACCCTACGTATTTGTGAAAGAAGAACAGAGAAAAGACACTGAGAAGGAAAAGATCTGTTATGAAGCCGGGAAAGCTTCGGACCTTTATTGACATAAAGGAGGTGGCAAAAATGAAAAATTTAAATATAAAAAATGCCGCAAGAGGCCTTCTCGGGACGAAGAGGAAGTGCTGGCTGCTGGCGCTGATGCTGCTGGCAGCGGCGCTGCCAGCAGCGGGGATGCCGCGGGAGGTATATGCTGAAGATGTGGAGACGGAGAGCGAAGCCGTACAGATTGAAGAAACGGAAAACGAGGAGAACGAGGCCGGAGAGATAAATGCTGAGGAAGACCCTGATGAGGGAGTGACAGTCACCATTACCTCTGAACCTGCAGAAAAGAAGCAGGAGAGTACGGAAGCGCCAGTTAAGGCAGTGAAGAAGATCAGTAAGACTGTAAAGATACCGCAGAAATCTCTCAATACTTATGCGTTGATAGGGACTTACGGTACGAAATCAATAGCGAATACGCCGCTGCCCAGACTGGAAGATTTCATAACAGATTCCCATCTGTATCAGGGTAATGACGAAATTCAGCCAGGTGGTCAGGTAGTAGTGGGAGAACACTATACTTACACAGTCCAGTTTGAGGAAGATGATGAAAAAAGTTTCCAGGAAGAGATGGAATTTCAGCTTCCATCGAATGTTACGTGTGAAGAGAAAACAGACAGACCGATTTATGATGTAAATGAGAGAGGAGAAAGAACACAGGTAGGAACCTATTCTGTTGATAAAAACGGGAAAGTTACGGTTCATCTTAATAAAGATTATATTGAGAGTACCCAGCATAAAGAAATGAACATGACCTTCGACCTGACCGTGACGGATGCAGGCGAAGGAGGAGGCATAACTTTTCCATGGGAAGATAATATAGATGGAACATTTACAACGGTTAATGAACCGGATGCCAGTCTGGAAAAGACTGCCGGCAGCTATTTACCAAGTGATCCGGGCGGTCCTTGCGTGGAGTACACTGTAGAGGCGAAAGTTTCCCAAGGAGCGATTAAAGATCCGACTCTTGAGGATCAGATGCAGTCCGGGCTTAC
>CANQUH010000287.1 GCA_947626965.1 uncultured Lachnospiraceae bacterium | reverse complement strand
CTGTGAGAGGAATCAGGCAGGACTGCCGGATGTGAATGGAAACCAGCAGCAGAAGAAAGGAAAAGTGGAGAATGAGAATTTACAGGGCAAAGGATTATGCGGATCTGAGCAGGAAAACGGCGCAGATTATCGCGGCACAAATCATCATGAAGCCGGACTGCGTGCTCGGACTGGCAACCGGTTCGAGTCCGGTCGGCGCGTATGAGAATCTTGTGAAATGGTATGAGGAGGGAGCCCTTGATTTTTCAGCAGTCACGACAGTGAATCTGGATGAGTACAGAGGTCTTCCGCGGGAAAATGCGCAGAGTTATGACTACTTTATGCAGGAGCATTTGTTTGGTAAGGTGAATATTGACAGGAGCAGGACATTTCTGCCGGACGGGATGACGCAGGATGATGAACAGGAGTGCCGCAGATATGAGGAGATTATACGGTCGGTTGGAGGCGTCGATCTGCAGCTTCTGGGGATGGGACACAACGGGCATATCGGTTTCAACGAGCCGGGCAGCTGTTTTGAAAAGAAAACGCGCTGTGTGGATCTGGCGGAGAGCACGATTCGCGCGAACCGCAGATTTTTTGCTTCCGAGGAGGAGGTGCCGCGCCAGGCGTATACGGTGGGGATCGGGACAATTCTGGCAGCGCGCCGGATTTTGCTGATCGTTTCCGGGAAAGAAAAGGCCGGGATTTTGAATCAGGCGCTTTTTGGACCGATAACGCCGGAAGTACCGGCTTCCATCCTGCAATTCCATGGGGATGTGACGGTCGTGGCGGATGAGGCGGCGCTGTCCTGCAGCGAGTTGAAATGAAAAAGAGGGAACTATTATGAGACAGGAAAGAAAACGGGAAATCAGAAATGGACAGGTCTTCCGGGAAGCGGGGTATTTTGAACGGGCGTCCGTCTATACCGTGGGGGAACGGATCGTGGGAAGAGAGGAATATCTGGTCTCGTCTCTGGAGGGAGAAATTCTGGATGCGGACGGGTGCTATGTGATTCCGGGGCTGACAGACATACATTTTCACGGCTGCATGGGAAGCGACTGCTGCGACGGCACAGCGGAAGCATTCCGCACGATCGCGAAGTATGAGCTGAGCCAGGGTGTGACATCGATTACGCCTGCGACGATGACGATGCCGGAAGAGGTGCTGGCCGGAATCTGCAGGACCGTGCGGGATTTTACATATGAAGAGGGCGCGGATCTCTGCGGACTGTACATGGAAGGTCCGTTTATCAGTGAGAAGAAGAAGGGTGCGCAGAATGGCGAGTATATCCGGCGGGCGGATCCGGAGATGCTTGCGCGCCTGCAGGAGGCGGCCGGGGGAAAGATACGCACGGTCGTGGTGGCTCCCGAGACGGAAGGCGCGATGGATTTTATCCGCGCATGCCGCGGGAAACTGAATATCTCGCTGGCGCACACGGACGCCGATTATGAGACAGCCAGGGAAGCGTTTGCGTGCGGGGCAACAGAGCTTACGCATCTGTACAACGCGATGCCGCCGCTTGCGCACCGTGCGCCTGGTCCCATAGGGGCCGGCGCGGATGATGAGCACTGTATGGCGGAGCTGATCTGCGACGGCATCCATGTCCATCCGGCGATGGTCCGGGCTGCGTTTCGCCTGTTTGGGGACGACCGCATCATCCTGATCAGCGACAGCATGCGCGCGGCTGGAATGGAGGACGGCGAGTATGACCTTGGCGGCCAGAAAGTTATTGTACATGGGAATCGCGCGGTGCTTGAGGATGGGACAATCGCGGGATCTGTGACCAGCCTTTTAAATTGTATGCGAAAGGCCGTGAAGGATATGGGAATCCCGCTTGCGAGCGCCGTAAAATGCGCGGCGGTCAATCCGGCGCGCGCAATTGGAATTCTGGATAATTACGGGACGCTGGCCCCCGGGAAATATGCGAATATTCTGCTCCTTGACGAGGAACTGGAACTGAAGAAAGTGTATCATCGGGGAAAAATACTGAAATGAACCGCTTGACATCATGCTGAGAAACGTCTAAATTACAAGAGAGAAAGGAGCAGGATATGGATTGCATCGTTATTGGAATCGCAGGCGGGACGGGCTCCGGCAAGTCTACCTTTACAAACAGGCTGAGAAATCAGTTCGCGGATGACATTGCCGTCGTGTACCACGATAATTATTACAGGCGTCAGGACAATGTGCCGTTTGAAGTGCGCAAAAAGGTCAATTACGACCATCCGGACGCGCTTGAAACGGATCTTCTGATTCATCATCTGGAGGAGTTGAAGGCAGGGCGGGCGGTTGACTGTCCGGTCTATGATTACAGCGAACATAACCGCTCCGACAGGACAATACATATCGAGCCCAGAAAGATCATCGTGATCGAAGGGATCCTTCTGCTTTCTGATCCCAGGCTGCGCAGCCTGATTGATATCAAGATTTATGTGGAGGCGGATGCGGACGAGCGAATCCTGCGCAGAATCGTGCGGGATGTCAAGGAGCGTGGACGCGACCTTGACAATATCGTGGAGCAGTATCTGACGACCGTGAAGCCGATGCATTACCTTTACGTGGAGCCGACCAGAGCAATGGCGGACATCGTCATCAACAGCGGGAAGAATGATGTGGCGTTTGATATTGTGCAGTCAAAGATCCAGCTGCTGCTCGGCGGGAAGTGAGCAGGAAGCGGAAAAAATAAGAGGAAGAGATGAGGAGCAACTTATGGAAGAATTGATCATTCTTGGAACAGGGAACGCGAATGTAACAAAATGCTACAACACCTGCTTTGCAATCAAAAGCGGAGAGGAATATTTTCTGGTGGATGCCGGCGGCGGAAACGGGATTCTGCGGCAGCTTGAGCTGGCCGAAATTCCGATGGAGAAGATTCATCACATCTTTCTGAGCCATGAGCACACGGATCATCTGCTCGGCATGATCTGGATGATCCGCATGATCGCGCAGCGCATGAAGCAGGGAAAGTATGAAGGAAAGCTTCATATTTATATGCACAGCGATCTGATTGAGCCGCTGATGACGATCGTGCGTCTGACTGTTCAGGGCAAATTTGTGAAGCTGATCGGAGATACAATCCTCATGCATCCGCTGGAGGACGGGGATCAGGCGCAGATTCTGGATTACTGTCCGACCTTTTTTGATATTCGTTCGGAGAAGGCGAAGCAGTACGGATTCACGATGCAGCTGCAAAACGGGAAGAAATTTACGTTTGCCGGCGATGAGCCCTGCAGAGAGTGGGAGTACGGATATGCCGAAGGCGCCGACTGGCTGCTGCACGAGGCGTTCTGCCTGTACAGAGACAGGGAAATCTATCGTCCGCACGAAAAATTCCACACAACCGTGAAGGAGGCGTGCGAGACGGCGGAGAAGCTTCATGTGAAAAATCTGATCCTCTACCACACGGAGGACCGGAACTATGAGAACCGCAAGGAGCTCTACACCGCGGAAGGAAAGCCGTATTTTTCCGGAAATCTTTACGTGCCGTATGATCTTGAGAGATTTGAGCTGTAGTGAGTTCTGAGGTTGTACCGCGAAGTGAAATGGCGAGAATGCGCAGGGATTCGGATCCGAAGATGTCTGCTGACGCAGACCTGAATTCCGCGCGAAAAACTCGCGGGCGAATTTTGAACTCCCTGGAGAAGAACATAAAAAAGTTCTCCTGCGGGGAGATTTTTTTGCCTCACTATTATTTATAAATCAGTACTTGACATTACAAGGTACTAGGTATAATATAAATAAAAAGACCAGATACAGAAAATCTGCCACTGGCAGCTTTTCTGCATACTAAGGTATCAAAACTTCCGCTGTGGGCAGCGAGGATCACCCCTGTTGCAGTTCACACCTCCACTGAGTTCGAGGTGATTTCCGCACATTTCGTGCGGAAATCCCGAGGTCTGCGGCGCGGAGTGTTGCGAAAGCAGCATTTCTGTGCATCGCGGAGCGTTGTTGCTGGTCACGGAGTGAACAGTAACTCACCCCCGCAGCGCCGATGGATATGATTGCCTGATTCACTGCACATGGAAAAAGGAGGTGGACATGAACTCTCAGTTTAAAAAAGGCGTGCTGGAGATGATCGTTCTGGTAGCGGTCAGCCGCAGGGATATGTACGGATATGAGCTGGTATCCGAGGTGTCGCGGGTGATCGACGTGAACGAGGGGACGATTTATCCACTTCTGAAGCGCCTTACAAACGAACATTATTTTGAAACATATCTGCGCGAATCATCGGAAGGTCCGCCGCGAAAATATTATCATCTGACAGCGTCCGGCGTTTTGTACCGGGAAAAACTGGTCGCTGAGTGGAATGGATTCTGGAAGAATGTCAATAATTACCTGGAGGGGGATGCAAATGAGTAAAGAGGAATTTTTGCAGGAACTTGAGCGGAAGCTGCATGTGCTGAACGAGCAGGAACG
>CANQUH010000286.1 GCA_947626965.1 uncultured Lachnospiraceae bacterium | reverse complement strand
GACAAGGTCGGAAATCTGATGGAAGAGAACGTCATCACAATCAGTACGCTGACGGACCAGGAGGAGGTCGCCCGCACATTCCAGAAATACGATTTTGACGCGATGCCGGTCGTGGACAGCGAGAACCGGCTTGTGGGCATTATCACGGTCGATGATGTCATGGATATCATCGAACAGGAGGCCACGGAAGATATCGAGAAGATGGCCGCGATCACGCCCACGGATAAACCTTACTCAAAAACAACGGTATTTGAAACATGGAAGAAAAGAATACCGTGGTTATTGTTTCTTATGATATCAGCAACATTTACGAGCAACATTATTCTCCGCTATGAGACGGCGCTTGCCACCTACAGCGTGCTGAACGCCTATATTCCCATGTTTATGGATACCGGCGGAAATGCCGGAGGCCAGGCGTCCGTCACGATCATTCGAAGCATCTCGCTTGGTGAGGTGGAGTTTTCCGATATTTTCAGGGTACTCTGGAAAGAGATCCGGGTTGCGGTGCTCTGCGGCCTGACGCTTTCCGTGGTCAATTTTGGGAAGCTTCTGCTGTTCGACCGTGTGCCAATGGTAGTAGCGCTGATTGTCTGCCTCACGATGGTCGTTACGGTTGTCGTGGCAAAGATGGTGGGCTGCCTGCTTCCGATGCTGGCAAACCGGGTCGGATTTGACCCGGCTGTCATGGCGAGTCCGTTTATCACGACGATCGTGGACGCGGTTTCTCTGGTAATCTACTTCCAGATCGCGACACGGATTCTTGGAATCTGATGCAGATTCATACCGATATCTGGCAAAATGACGACGAATGGTCGGAATACACAAAGGATGATATATTTATGATTTCAATAATTATTCCATGCTACAAGTCATCCCACACAATCCGCAGTGTTGTTGAGCTGACGATGGAGGAGCTGAACAAGCTGAACAGGAACGAATATGAGTTTGTTCTGGTGGACGACGCTTCCCCGGACGGAGGAGCGACAACGGCGGAACTTTTGTCTCTGGTTAGGGATTACGAGTGCGTGAGATTTGTTGAGCTTGCAAAAAACGCCGGACAGCACAATGCCGTCATGGCAGGACTGAACAACGCGCGAGGAGATATTTTTATTGCGATGGATGACGATATGCAGACACATCCGTCCCAGCTCAAATATCTGCTGGAGGAATTTGATAAGGGATATGATATCGTCTATGCCTACTATCCTGAGAAAAAACACAGCGGCTTCCGCAATTTTGGAAGTTTTGTGAACCATATGACGATCCGGTTCCTCCTCAAGAAGCCAAAAGACATGAAGACGTCCAGCTTCTGGGTGATCCGGAAATTTGTGCGCGATTATGTGATCGAGTACAAGAGCGCCTACACGCATCTGCAGGGACTGTTTCTCCGTACAACCCGGAATATCAGTTCCGTCCCGATCCGGCATTTTGACCGCGCTTACGGCACGTCAAACTATACGCTGAAAAAACTGATCCAGCTCTGGTCGAATATTCTCGGCTTTTCGATCGTTCCGCTGAAGTTTGCGATGTCTCTGGGCTATCTTTTTTCTCTGACCGGACTGGTCGGAGCGGTCGTCGTCGTGATTCAGAAGATTGTGCGTCCGTACATGCAGCTCGGGTGGCCGTCCATGATGGCGGCGATCTGCTTTTTCTCCGGAATCAACCTCCTGTTTATGGGGCTGATCGGGGAGTATGTGGGCAGGATATTCCAAGGGATGAGCAATAATCCGCAGTTTGTAGTGCGCGCGGTACATGAGCACAAAGCAGAGGATAGAAATACGGAAAAAAATGAAACGTCGGATTTTCCGCCGCTGGAAGAGGAAAAACCGGTTTGCGGCACTGCAGAGCAGAAGGATGACGGCTGACTGTCCCGGAAGTCAAAGAGAACAGGACGGCATATGAGGCAGTGTGCAGGGAGGATATGACATGAAAAAGCTGATGATAATGGGAGCGGGTATCTATCAGGTGCCTCTGATCAAAAAAGCGAAGGAGATGGGAATCTGGACGATTGCCGTCAGCATTCCGGGCAATTATCCGGGGTTTGCCATCGCGGATCAGGTGATCTATGAAAACACGGTGGATTATGAGAAAGTCGTCGAGGCGGCCAGAAAAGAGCGGATTGACGGGATCGTGACAGCCGGCACGGACGTTGCGGTCGTCACGATCGGAAAGGTCTGCGACGAGCTTGGACTGACCGGCCTGAGTTTTGAGGCGGCCCGAACTGCCTCAAACAAGATCCGCATGAAGCAGAAATACGAGGAGTATGGCGTGCGCACGGCGAGATTTCGCGAGGTCACTTTCGAAGATGACATGCAGGAAAAGACAAAAGGGCTGAACTTTCCGCTGATCTTCAAGGCTGTGGACACGTCGGGCAGCCGCGGCATCATCCGCGTCAATTCGGCGGATGAATTTGAACATGCAAGGAATATTGTTAAGGCGAATACCCGCACGGATCACTTTATTATAGAAGAATTTATTGAAGGGAAGGAATTCGGTGCGCAGGCTTTCGTACATCACGGGGAAGTGAAGTTTATTCTGCCGCATGGCGATTATGTATTTCAGGGAGACACGGGTGTTCCAATCGGCCATTTTGCTCCATACGATCTTGCGGAGGGCGTCATTGAGGACGCAAAAAAGCAGCTGGAGGCGGCGATCCGTGCGATGGGGCTGGACAACTGCGCAATCAATGCCGACTTTATTCTGAAGGATGACAAGACCTATGTGCTTGAACTGGGAGGCCGTTCAGGGGCGACCTGCCTCGCTGAGCTGGTATCCATCTACTATGGCTTCGACTATTATGAAAAGCTGATTCTGGCGGCGCTCGGCGAGGATGTGGAATTTCCGCAGGAGATGGCGGTGCCGAACGCGAGCATGCTTCTGCGCAGCGATAAGGACGGCGTTATCACGGCCATGGAAAATCACAACGAGGCAGATGAGGATATCTGTGAAGTGCAGTTCGATTACAAGGTCGGAGATGAAGTGAAAAAATTTCATGTCGGTCCGCACAGAATCGGGCATGTAATCACGAAGGGTGAGACGCTGGAGGCGGCGGTAGAAAAGCTGAATGAAGCGCTGTCCAAAATAAAAATAGAAGTACAGTGAATGAAAAGAAATTCATACAAACAAGGACTCCGGAAGTATGCAGTAAGGAACTGCCGCTTCCGGAGTTTTTCAGTGCTTTGTTTATTTCTTTTTCAGGATTTCCAGAATCATCTTCATCTTTGGAAGGAAATACCACAAAATGAACGGCGCCGCAAGAAGAATCAGAAGATAACGGCTCCATAAGGGTGCTCCAAAGGAGAGCATGGTCAGCATGCACAGCAGGAACCACGCGCCTGAGATCAGCAGTGTCTTTCGCAGCGGAATCAGCTTGCGGCCGGTCAGCCGTTTTTCCATCAGGGCCTGTATGATCAGAAGCATCAGATAAGAAAAGGCGGTTGTGTAGGCGGCTGCCTGATAGTCGAAGAAGCGGATGCATACATAATTTAAAATGACATTCAGGATCATTACAAAGAACGTGGACATCGCCACAAAGCCGGTTTTTTTGTAGTAATTCTGTATTGCGGTGTAGCTGTAGCTGTAAAAGCGAAACAGTGTGCCTGTCACCAGAGGGGCCACCAGATAGACGGCGTCCGCGTATTTTCTGCCGCCCAGGATCAGAATGATCTCGGGGGCGAGGACAACAAGCAGCCAGGAGAAAACGCCGAAGCCGTGCATCAGGACTGTCCAGGAGTCCTCGATGCCGTCTGTCTGCTTCGCGGAGATTTTCTCATACATCCAGGGAAGCCATGCGTTCCAGACAGAATCCTCAATAATCCAGATGATGTAGGAGACCTGGGTTGCAAGGGCGATTGTGCCGCCGTTGTTTCCTCCGGTCATCTCCCGAACCATCAGCTTGTCGGCCTGATTCATGATCTGGATGGAGAGAACTTCCGGGATCAGCGGGATGGAGAAGACGAGGGCATATTTCCAGTAGGCGAAATTAACGGCGCGCCGTCCCTGGACGAGCATCAGAATGGCGACCAGAAATCCTCCAATGATCACGGGGACATGATAGCCAAGAATCCGGAGACTGACCAGATCTGTTTCGTGACCGTGCGTCTTTCCCCAGTACACCAGAGCAACGGACAATATGGTAGCCGGAATCATGGTACAGGCGGTCAGCGTGGTGCTCGCTTTGTAACGCATCATCTGTTTTTCCCGGCGCTGCATGTAAAAGATGCTGGTGTGCGCGTAGGTGTAGAGAAAGGCGATAAGGAGCATGCAGCCGTCCATGGCGAACAGCGGGCCGATCTTGTCCCGGAAGATCCAGAACGGAATGAAAAAGGCCGTGATTGCAAGATAGGAGAGAGTCTGCACGCTGGACACAAACTCATTGAACCGTTCCTTCACATCATATTTTGCCCGCTCAACGCTGCGCCACAGACA
>CANQUH010000285.1 GCA_947626965.1 uncultured Lachnospiraceae bacterium | reverse complement strand
TCCCATGTAGAGCAGAAAGGTTCTCTGGTCGCTCCGGACAGGCTGCGTTTCGACTTTGCGCATTTCCAGGCCATGACAGAGGAAGAACTTGCAAAGACGGAGGCTCTGGTCAACCAGGAGATCGCCGCGGGGCTTGAAGTCCGCACCGACATCATGGCGATCGAGGACGCGAAGAAAACAGGCGCAATGGCTCTATTCGGCGAGAAATACGGCGATGAGGTCCGCGTCGTTTCAATGGGAGATTTCTCAAAAGAACTTTGCGGCGGCACGCATGTGTCTAATACCTCCGATATCACGACGTTCAAGATTGTTTCCGAGAGCGGAATCGCGGCAGGCGTCCGCAGAATCGAGGCTCTGACCGGAAACGGTGTGTTTGCATATTACAAAAATGTTGAGAAAGAGCTTGCTGAGGCCGCGAAAATTCTGAAGACGACGCCGGCCAGCCTGCTTGAGAAGATCGCTTCCCTCCAGGCGGAGCTGAAAGCAGTCAACAGTGAGAATGAATCCCTCAAGAGCCGTCTGGCAAAGGATGCGCTCGGCGACGTCATGGATCAGGTCTGCGAGGTCAAAGGGACGAAGCTCCTGGCCGCAAAGCTCGAGGGCGTTGACATGAACGGCCTGCGCGAACTCGGAGATCAGCTCCGCGAGAAGCTGGGCGAGGGCGTTGTCGTGCTCGCGTCCGTAAACGACGGCAAGGTCAGCCTGATGGCAGCCGCTACAGACGCCGCCATGAAACAGGGCGCGCATGCGGGCAATCTGATCAAGGGAATTGCCGCGCTTGTAGGCGGAGGCGGCGGAGGCCGCCCGAATATGGCACAGGCAGGCGGCAAGAACCCGGCAGGGATCGATGCGGCGCTCGCGAAGGCAAAGGAAGTGCTGGAGGGGCAGCTGAAATAACACGCAAAACATAAATATTCATGCTCTGCGCTGCAGAGTGATACCCGGGGAAGAACTCTGGAGAATGGCTGCGGTGTGAAAATGGCATCGCAGCTGTTTTATGCACAGGCCCAGGCATGGAAATCAGCTGCTGACGCAGCACCTGGGCCGCGCGGCGAGCAGGAGGAAAAGCCGCCTCCTACTCGATCACAGGCCCGCATATGGAGATTAGCTGCTGACGCAGCATGCGGGCCGCGCGGACGAGCAGGGAGAGATTCTCCTCTACTCGATTCTATTTCCGGATATGTGGGGGAATGTAAGCTGTGAACATTCTATTTTGGAATACGGATTTGAAAAAGAATGGATCAGATGAGAGGGAAGATGATCGAAAACTCAATATAGATAAATGCATAGAATATTTCATTAATAATCGGGAATGTGATATTGTGATTCTAGCAGAATATCCATATGATCTGAATCACTTGTGTAATAAAATATCTGTATCAGGAAATTCTTTCAAAGTGGGGAAGAAAATTAATGAAAAATGCAGAGTAGAAATAATGTACCGCAGTAAATATCCTTTAGAGCTGTTGGCAGATGACAGGTATTATTTTATAAATAATATTAGAACGGCTTCTGGAGAACTGGCAATAGCTGGAGTTCATCTTCCAAGCAAAATAGACGCCACTCTCGAAGATCAGAAAGCAGTTGTCAGTTATTTGGTTAATGACTTGCAGGATGTAAAAGAGAGGGTAGATCATAACCGATTTATCATAACGGGTGATTTTAATGAAGATCCTTTTGAAATAAATATGATAAGCAGTGTGGGATTTCATTCGATTGCAATAGCAGATATTGTACAGAAAAAGAAGGAACGAAATGTTTATTATAGAGAAAAGGAAATCTTTTATAATCCGATGTGGAATTTCTTAGGCGACTTTAATAAGCCATTGGGGACCTGCTACTATGACAAGGGCGGAGCTGTCAATTTATACTGGTATATTTATGATCAGGTTTTACTGAGTGCTGATATTCTGCAATGTTTTGATAAAAACTCACTGGAAATAGTAACCGAGTTTGGAAAGAATCAGCTGTTGTCTGAAAAAGGTTTGCCAGACAGAAAGAATTATAGTGATCATTTGCCAGTGTTTTTTTGTATAAAGGAGAGTGAATTATGAGTATAGGGATGTGGAATTTTGAACCAGATAAGGGAATACAGGAATTGCCTCGAGATATCGTTCAGGAGCAGTGCAAAATTTTGTCTGATATTACACAAGGGAAAGTGATTGCCCGCATTGCTGAATATGATGGGAATTATAAAAGTCAAATGGTTCTGACAGGGTTAGGGGCTGTTCAGAAAGGTTTAGATATGCTGAGCGGACCGATGGAAAAAAAGTTTGACATACAGGAAGAACTTGGAGATGGAACGGATGACAGCAAACTGGTATATGAATTTTTTCTGACAGCGGATAATGCCCCCAGATATAAATACAGGATTTGTTTTATTTATTATGGTGTGCTGTTGTATCCAGCAGGCATATCTCTGCAGAAGGATATTGCAGAAGAGATCGGTTCGGAAACGGAATTTTTTGTAGGCGATGAAAACGAATTTAAAAAAGTATTATCATTGATATTAGGGAGTAAAACCTTAAGTGTTATAATAAATAATTTATATAAATTGTAAAACATTTGAAAAACAGGAGGAAATTTATGTATAAGGAAAAGATTGACACATATATCGACGGCAAGCGTGAGGAAATGCTTGCGGATCTGAGCGCTTTGGTGCGGATTGACAGCCAGAGGGGCGAAGCGAAAGAAGGCATGCCCTACGGAGAAGGTCCGGCAAAAGTGCTTGCCGCAGGTACAGCGCTTATGGAGAAGTACGGTCTTGCAGTGAATAATTACGGAAACCGTGTCATAACAGGGGACTTTGGCGAGGGAGAGAAAGAACTGGACATCCTCGCGCATCTGGACGTCGTGCCGGTGACGGAAGACTGGACGGTGACACAGCCCTTCGAGTCGAAAATCGTAGGCGACAGAATCTACGGCAGAGGAACCGCTGACGACAAGGGACCGGCAATCGCCGCTCTGTACGCGATCCGCGCGATCAAGGAGCTGGGGCTGCCTCTGAAGAAGAGTGTGCGGCTCATCCTTGGTTCGGATGAAGAATGCGGTTCAAGTGATCTGAAGTATTATTACGGGATTGAGAAAGAAGCCCCATATTCCTTCACGCCAGACGCGGATTTTCCGCTGATCAATATTGAGAAAGGCCGTTTTGCGAAATCCTTTGAGGCGGCCTATGCGGACAATGAGCAGCTTCCCAAAGTTGTCATGCTGAAAAGCGGATCGAAGGTGAACGTTGTGCCACAGAAAGCGGAGGCAGTCGTCGCGGGGATTGAGAAAGAAGTTCTGGAAAAAGCAGCAGCGCAGGCAGCAGCGGAAACAGGTGTAGAATTTACCTTTGAAGAATGCAGCGGGCCGGTCTTTACAGATTTTGAGAAAGCAGTTTCCGGGAAAGAGACAGAAAAAAAAGAACAGGCTGGCAGCCCCGAAGGAACAGGTGCTGAACAGGCAGATGCTGTGGTTTATTGTATAATTCATGCGAAAGGTCAGGCAGCCCATGCATCAACTCCTGCCGACGGCAAAAACGCCTTGACCGCGATGCTGCACCTGCTGGCAGCGCTTCCCATTGCCGATTCCGAAGGATACCGCCGCCTGAAAGGACTTCACACGATGTTTCCGTATGCGGATACCTGCGGCGAGGCGCTTGGAATCCGCTGCAGCGAACCGCAGTCAGGAGAACTGACGATGTGCTTCAGCATACTCGATTATACGCCGGAAAAACTGAGAGGCGAGTTCGATTCCCGTCTTCCAATCGGCTGCAATGCCGCAAATACATCGGAACCGGTAGGACGGATGTTTGAATCCTATGGAATGAAAATTGCAGATACCAATATCTCCAATCCGCACTGTGTCCCGGGAGATTCGTTCTTTGTGAAAACACTTCTCGACAGTTTCGAGCGGTATACCGGGAGCAAAGGAGAGCCTCTTTCTACTGGGGGAGGAACATACGTGCACAATCTCGAAAGAGGCGTAGCGTTCGGCTGTATGATGCCAGACGTGGATAATCATATGCACGGAGACGACGAATTCATGGTGATCGACACACTGCTGATGAGCGCAAAGATCTTCGCGGACGCGATCATGAAAATCTGCGGATAGAGAAGGAACTGTCGGAAAATATCTGGTGAAGTCTGTTATAAGTCATTGTTCACCTCGTCTGCGCTATATTTGTCTGTCTGAGACGGACTATATCCGTCTCAGAACAGGAATTTGTCGCTGACATGTGTACAATCGGATCATAACAAGCTTCCGTCTGATATATTTTCCGGCAGTTTTTTGCATATTTACTGCATAATGAAATCTGGATTTATAAAGGAAAATTCTGTATTGAGAACTGTATATTTGAATTTTATACATTGATTCTGTATAAAAATTAAAAGTTACAAAAAAGTGTACTTTTTTGTAACTCTGCTTCCAGTTCTATAAAATATCACTTCTTG
>CANQUH010000284.1 GCA_947626965.1 uncultured Lachnospiraceae bacterium | reverse complement strand
ACATTCGCTGATGAGGGAAACGGCGTGCTGCTGATCACGCATGATATTGAGCTGGCGCTGGAAGTCGCTGACCGCATCGCAGTGTTCTACGCGGGGACGACGATCGAGGAGGCGCCGGTGACGGATTTTGCGTCGGAACAGCTGCTCCGTCATCCGTACACAAAGGCTCTGTGGCGCGCGATGCCGCAGAACGGGTTTCAGCCGCTTCCGGGCACGCAGCCGTATGTGAAAGACATGCCTGCGGGTTGCCCGTTCGGACCACGGTGCGAAAATTACTCGCAGGAATGTGCGGGCGAGATCCCGATGCAGCGCGTGGGATGCGGCACGGTGCGGTGCGTGAAATATCATGGAGAGCCGCTGGCGGTGCGTGCGCACGCGCATGTATAACAGTGACAGGATGTCAGATCTGAAAGGTCATGTGTTTTCATGTCCCCATGGAAATGTATGAAATGCAGAGCAATCCATGACATGATGGGAGTAAAATACCTTCTGTCCCTGTCATCAAAAGCTTATTAAATAATTTGGAGGAAAGCGGTATGCTGCTCGAAGGAAAAAATCTTACATTTGCGTACGACAGAAAAAAAGGAAATATTCTGACAGATGTCAGTCTGCAGATCGACAGCAGGGAGCCGGCGGCGATCATGGGGCCGAGCGGTTTTGGTAAGACGACACTGTGCAAGATCCTGAGCGGCTATCTGCGGCCGCAGTCCGGCGAGGTGCTTCTGGACGGAAAGCCGCTTCCGAAAAAAGGGTACTGTCCGGTGCAGATGGTCTGGCAACATCCGGAGCGCGCGGTGAACCCGCGCCTTCGGATGAGGGAGACGCTCGCGGACGGACGGCAGATCGAGGATCGGATCATCCGGGAACTTGGAATCGAGGAGGACTGGATGAACCGCTATCCGCAGGAACTTTCCGGAGGAGAGCTTCAGCGGTTCTGTATCGCCCGCGCGCTTGGACAGGACACAAAATTTCTGATTGCCGATGAGATCAGCACAATGCTCGACATGATCACGCAAAGCCAGATCTGGAATTTCCTTCTGGAAGAGACAAAGGAGAGAGGAATCGGGCTAATCGTGATCTCGCACAGTGAGGCGCTGCTGTCGAGAGTGGCGGGGCGGCGGCTGACGTTCTGATCTACGCTCAGCAGGGATTCTGAGTCGAAAATGTCTGCTGACGAAGACCTGAATCCCGCGCGCGAGTCTTGAATTTGTTAGAAATCCAGCAGTTCGGCGATATCGGCGAAATTGACAGACAGATCTTCGAAAATGCTTACTTTAATGACAGAATCAAAAGAATACTGAACATTTATGATATCATGTTCAAAATTATGGATGGTAACGATCTTGCGAAGCGGATCAATAATCCAGTATTCACGCACCCCATAATTTTTGTAATAAAAAGCTTTGCGGATGTAATCGTCGGACGCATTGCCGGGAGAGACGATTTCAATAATAAAGTCAGGCGCTCCGTTGCAGCGTTTTCCGTCAAGTTTATCCCGATCGCAGATGATCATAAGATCGGGCTGAACTATGGTAAGGGGATTGTCGTTCAGCTTCACATCAAATGGGGAATGAAATACTTTGCAGGGACCTTTTCTGCTTCGGATGTAATTGTTGAGGATGGTGGTCAGCTCAGTGAAAAGGGTCTGATGAATTTCTGAAGGACTGGCCATGTCATAAATAATACCTTCAAAAACTTCCACGCGGATATCTTCAGGCAAAGATTCATACTGCTCCAGAGAAATGATTTTCGGTTGTGGCTGTAATACGGGCATAATATACACTTCCTTTCCGGATAAGATCTGTTTTTATAAATTATAATAGAAATTTGTTACGGTTCATACAGCATTCTGCGTTCACTTCTGACCTTGCAGTTCTTCTTGTAAAATGCGATTCCATAGCGGAAGATTTTCTCCATCCCGTCTTTGCGCAGTGCAGCGTCATAATTTTTCTGCCGAATCTGGGCAAGCGCGTCAGCGCATCCTTTCCCAAGATCTCCGTCGCCCGCGTATTTGAGTTCGATCAGTACGCCGGCAGGATTGTTGATTCTTTTGCTGACAGAGTAGCATGAAAACCGTTCTGGTGGCAAGCGGGAGTTGAACCAAACCGCTGTATTTTTCATATATTACAGTACAGAAGTTTTGCTGTGCTGATTGAGAATGAACAATACGGCTGGCAGTCCGGGCTGCAGGTCCAGGAAAAATCAGACGGCAGGCAGGCCAGGAAGATGTCAGGCTGATCAGACAGGCGCTTCTGTGAAACAGCAGAGAGTGTGAGGTGAAGCAGTATGACACTCGAAACAATCGCTGCGAAAGAACTGGACTGGTACATTGAGGACGGCGGTTACTGGATTATAGATCTGCGCTCGGAGGAAGAGTATCAGGAGAGACACATAAAAGGAGCGGTAAACATTCCGCAGGGCGAACTGAAACCGGGATGGTACATTCCGCAGCATATGCCGCTGATTCTGTACTGTGAGCGCGGGTCACGCAGCATGGCGATGGCAAGAAAACTTGCGGAGAAAGGCTACCGGGTCATATCGGTCGTGGGCGGAATCCGTGCATATCGCGGGAAATATCTTGTAGCATAAAATTTTATGGCAGGTGTGCAGGAGAGAAGCAGCACACCTGCCAGTTACTGTTCACTCCCTTGCAGGTCGTGAACGTAACAACGCTTCGCGATGCACAGAAATGCCACTTTCGTGGCATTTCGCGCCTCAGACCTCGGGATTTCCGCACAAAACGTGCGGAAATCACCTCGAACTCAGTGGACGAGTGAACTGTAACACAGTTCAGACCAAAAGATTGACAAAAAATAAAGGCATTGATACAATGAAAAATGTTCTTACAGAACAGAAATACTATGGCTGAAAGCTCTCCCCGGAAGGGGGGATGAGGCTTATGCGGATGACATATCGGCAGGTATTTTTGTCGTTTGCCATAAAATGATGCTGGGGTCAAAAGATGCCAGACGGATTGTTTCGTGCTTCGCACTCCCACAATCCTGTCCGAAATTCGGAAATCATGGGGCCCCTGCCCCACTTTTTCCTCATCTCGGGGCGGGTCATAAAGTCCTTCATCCACTGGCATGTGAACATGCCATGGATTTGGACTTTTGACCCTGGCATCATAAAATACGCATAACAAAAAGGAGCATACTACATGAAAGAAATGTATAAATTAAAAACACGTCCCTGGTGCAGCCCGGAAAATACAGTGGAAGGGAAGAATTACCGCCTTACCGTTCTGACGGATTCTCTGCTTCGGCTTGAATACAGCAGGACGGGAGAGTTTGAGGACAGAGCGACCCAGACTGTACTAAACAGGGATTTTCCGAAGGTCTCATACACGGTAAAGGAGACGGAAGATCAGCTCGAGCTTTTCACAGAGCATCTGCATCTGTTCTATAACAAAAAGGAGTTTTCTTCTTTTGGGCTGAGCATACGAGTGCTTGGAAATGTGAGCAATTATAACAGTGTCTGGCATTTCGGGGAGGAGACCGACGATCTTGGAGGCACCGCGAGGACGCTTGACAATGTAAACGGGGCATGTCCGCTTGAACATGGCCTGATGTCGCGGTCTGGTTTTTCAGTGCTGGATGATGCGCAGACACTTGTGCTGACAGACGACGGATGGGTCGAGCCGAGAAAAAAAGGAAACCAGGACTTGTATTTCTTCGGATACGGGCATGAGTACCGCCGGTGTCTGAGGGATTTTTATTATCTTTGCGGGAAAACGCCGATGCTTCCGCGCTATGCGCTCGGCAACTGGTGGAGCCGCTATTATGAGTACACAGAGGACAGTTACCGCGCGCTGATGGAGCGGTTTGATGAGGAAAACCTGCCGTTTACGGTGGCTGTTGTGGATATGGACTGGCATCTGGTGGATATCGATCCGAAATACGGCAGCGGCTGGACCGGGTACACATGGAACCGGGAGATTTTTCCGGATCCAAAGCGGTTCATGGACTGGCTGCATGGCCGCGGCATGAAAATCACGCTGAACGTGCATCCGGCTGACGGGGTGCGGGCGCATGAGGAGATGTATCCGCAGATGGCGAAGGCGATGGGGATTGATCCGGCGACAGAACAGCCCGTGAATTTTGATTTCACGGATCCGGCGTTTGTGGAAGCGTATTTTTCCATCCTGCATCATCCGAACGAGGAGCAGGGCGTCGACTTCTGGTGGCTTGACTGGCAGCAGGGGCAAAATACAAAGGTGGAAGGGCTGGATCCACTCTGGATGCTGAATCATTTCCACTACCTTGACAGCGGACGCGACGGGAAACGCCCGATGACATTCTCGCGGTACGCTGGTCCGGGTTCGCACAGATATCCGGCCGGGTTTTCCGGCGATACGCATATGACCTGGGCCTCGCTGGATTTCCAGCCGTACTTTACGGCCACGGCCTCCAACATCGGATTCGGCTGGTGGAGCCACGA
>CANQUH010000283.1 GCA_947626965.1 uncultured Lachnospiraceae bacterium | reverse complement strand
TTTTATTATTTTCCGACTGTCGGAACCGATATGTATATCATGTCTCTCATGCGGGCGTGCTTTATGGTCTGCGTGCCGCTGTTTATGATTCTGACCGGGTATCTGATGTGGCAGAAAAAGCTGACAAAAGGATACTATAAAGGACTCTGGAAAACGGTCGAGATCTATGTGCTGGCAAGTATTGCCTGCCTTCTGTTTAAAAAGTACGTGCAGGGGGAAGATGTGACGCTGCAGAGCGCCGTACTTGCAATCTTGGATTTCTCCGGGGCAAACTATGCGTGGTATATCGAGATGTATATCGGCCTGTTTCTGATCATTCCGTTTCTGAACGGCGCTTACCACAGTTTTGAAGAAACCGGGAAGGAGAGAAGTGTGGATGCAGCTGACTGCGGAGAAAATGCAGAAGATATAAAAAACGAGGGGAAGCGCAGAAAGCAAATTCTGGTTCTGACCATGATTTTTATGACCATGCTGCCAAAGATCCTGAATAATTTTGATTTCGTGACGGAAGGATGGTGGCTCTCTCCGTCGCTCTCCACCACGTACACGAAGCTTATCCCCAGCTTTTTTACCGGAATGTATCCGATCACCTATTATTTTATCGGCATGTATCTGCGCGAGTACGGATGTGATCTGCCGCGCTTGGCAAATATTCTGCTGTTTGTTCTGACTGTGTTTATATTTGGCAGCTATAATTTTTACCGGAGCGACGGCCAGGACTTTGTCTGGGGTTCGAACAGTACCTGGGGCGGAGAGAATCTGATCACGGCGACACTGCTGTTCATCTTTCTGCTGCATCTGCATCCGGACCGGTGGTGGTGGCCGATCCGGAAAGCCCTGGTTCAAATCTCCCGCGTGTCGCTCGGGCTGTATCTGCTCTCCTGGATTTTTGATAAGATTATCTACGCGGACTTTCTTGAACGTGTTCCGGACGTCCTGGAACGCTGGAAATATTATCCGGCAGTGGTGCTGACGGTGTTTGCGTGCGCACTGACAGCCTCGCTTCTGATGTATCTGCTGAGAGATGCGGTGCATGCTGTGGTGAGAAGCGTATACGGCTTGTTTTTCCGGGTGATAAATAAGTTGACAAAAGCCGGAAAGTCAGTGTAAGATGTTAAAATAGGTGGTGGCTTCTGGCTTTGCGGTTATGGCGGAATTGGCAGACGCGCAGGATTTAGGTTCCTGTGTCGCAAGACGTATGGGTTCGAGTCCCACTAACCGCATGAAAAAGCCCTGTAAATACTGAACTTATAATATTTTTCAGTATTTGCAGGGTCTTTATTTTTTACAGGACTTTTATCTTACAGACCAGTCCATTCGGTTTTATTATCTGGCTCCGGGATTTGAAATATCACTGACAAAATGCAGGATTTCGTGGGATTACGAAAAGTACAGCCGAAAATTGAACAGTCCAGAGCCGATTTTCCGGCTTGACTCGTTGAAATTTTGCGTTACCCCTTCCGGAAAATGTGCCTTCATCTATTTCAAAAAATCCCCACAGCCAAAAAATAAGGACTACTTCTTAGCAGTCCCATCAATCTTTGCAACGTGTTCTTTCAGCACCATATTGATATACTGGCTGAATGACCTGTCATCTTCTTCTGCAAGTTCTCTGACACGTTCAATTATATTTTCATCCAACGAAATACTGACCTTGACTTTGTACGGCTTACTGTTATTCATACTTTCTGCTCCTTTTTCCTACTTTGGCTATTGTACATTAATCTTGGGCGTGATATACTATATTCGTAATAAGTAGTAAAAAGTAGGAATCATTAAATGTCAGGAGAACGCCATGAATGTTAAATTTACGCAAGAAGAACTAACTGCAATATATGATGTGTTCGGTAAACTTACCCATGAAGGGATTGAGCGGTGGATCACACTCGTGTCCGGGAAGGGTAACTGCGACGGAGAAGAATGTCTCCGACAGTGGCGAGAGACAGACATGCTGGACGAAATCCGGCGAAAGGCAGGCGTGGCTCTGGGTGTGGAGCAGGAGTTGGAAGATGAATTTTTATAGTTAAAAAATGTAGAAAATTGTGTTTCTATGATGTATAATGTAAAATATTTCAGGAAATAAAAAAAGGAGATTAAAAAGATGAAAACGTGTCCAAAATGCGGTGAGTTGCTTGGGGATTCTGTAAGGGTCTGTTTCAACTGCGATTTTGATTTTGTTCTTAAAAAAGTGTTGAATAGAGAACAAGTAACCAATTATAGGATTGAAGAAGAAAAGAGAATAGAGCAACACCAAATTACGATAGAACAACAACAAGAACAACAGCGAGAAAAACAGGAAAGACAAAGAGAGGCACGAGAGCGGCAGTATAAAAAGAACCCTCTTTTTGAATACAAGACAGTTGTAGTGAATGATAACACAGATGGGACTATCAATGGATCAGAATTACAGAAAATGCTTGACTTATATGCAACAAATGGTTGGCGGTTACACTCTGCATTTACAAATGAATTGGGGAAATCAATAGGTCCCGGAGGGCCTTTAAAGTCGAATCTTAATGCAACATTAGACCAGACGATTTTGATTTTTGAGCGGTGTATCAAATCAGCAGGATAATTTATTATATCATTAGTAATGGGTCTACAGCAGACAGAACGCCGTAGTCCCTTTTTGTGTCCAAAACTAAAGGAAGGAGGTCGAGTCAATACAAATATTACCGTAAACGGTGGATAGTGGATATCCCTGGCTAAAAATGCTGCTCTTCTGAGTGGGATTAATCGTGGTTAAAAACTTTTCCTGCGTTCCTGCGGCAGGCTGGCTGATCAATTACTTTTAGATGGGTAGTTGACCTAAATTATCTGATACCTTATCTGTCATCTTGCAGCGGCAGAACGAATAATCCTATTCTCAGGTGCAATAAATTCAATCATAATATCACCGGGGGTGATTATGTAAAAAGGTTGTGGAACACTGTCCTTTTTACAAACGAAGCAGATTTTTCCAATTTCTCGTCTCAGCTTTCAATAAGGCATGTCAAGTAGACTTTTCCGCCTTTCTTGCAGAGATTAACGTCGATGATAGGAACTTTCAGGACAGACGAATACGATTCATTTATGCGTTTGTTCTGAAGAACAGAGGAATGACATTAACCAAATGCTGTAAGAAGGTGTAAAATTAAAAAAATGGAGGAATAAAATAATGACTTATAAAATTATTCAGATTGACAGCCAGACATGGCGTATAGAAGATCAGGGAGTACGCTTTTTTCTGCTGACAGGTGACAGTGAAGCACTCTTTATAGACAGTGGCATGACAGTACATAATTTAAAAGAGATCGCAAAATCCCTGACTTCTCTTCCTGTCCGCCTGCTGAACACTCATGCGGATCCGGATCATATCGGAGGCAACCAGGAATTTGACACGGTCTACATGAATCCGGCGGAGCTCTCAAATTATCACAAAACCCAGCATCGTACAGGCAGTATCACACCTGTGTGGGACGGGGACATTATTGATCTTGGAAACCGTCCTCTGCAGGTAATTACTCTTCCGGGACACACTCCGGGAAGTATTGCGCTGCTTGACATGACGCGCAGGGTACTTATTGGCGGCGATCCGGTACAGGATGGGAGTATTTTTATGTTCGGCATCCAGCGGGAAATTCATGCCTACCGCCACAGTCTTGAGAAACTGGAGAAATTTACGGACAAATTTGATCAGATCTATCCTTCACATGGGACGATTCCTGTCATGCCGTCCCTGATCGGAGAATTACACGCTGCAGTCGGGAAAATTCTTGAGGGAGAGATTTTGCCAACGGAAGAAACGATATTCGGAAATTCGGTTCGAAAATATGATGCCGGAGCAGCAGTTTTTCTGATGGATGAAGAACAGCCTACAACATGAAGTGCATATCGAGGAAACAGTTTTCCCTCTTGTTCGCCACGCGGCCCGCATGCTGCATCAATAGGTGATAATAACCAGATTTCCGGATTATCGAATTGTGGAAGATATGATATACTCAAACAGGCAGTCGTGTTACAGGGTGGTTGACCTTCATTCTATCAGGATGGAGGTGATGCTTATGAAAAATCATTTCGATTTTGGGGACTTAATGGCATTTGGCCTGTTCCTTATAGCATTGCTTACATTCGTTTTCACGTTTTGTAAGTAATTCTACATAGCAAAACCGCCCTGAACTTGACCGGAAAGGGCGGCTTTGTCGTTTCATCAGATCAACCACCTTGTGGACGGCTGTCTTTTTGTATGTTTAATATACCATATTCGGCACACTGATTCAAGCGGAAATTTCCTGAAATGATTGTCGAATTGTGGAAGATATGATATACTTAAACACGGCAGTCGTGTTACAGGGTGGTTGACCTTCATTCTATCAGGATGGAGGTGATGCTTATGAAAAATCATTTCGATTTTGGGGACTTAATGGCATTTGGCCTGTTCCTTATAGCATTGCTTACATTCGTTTTCACGTTTTGTAAGTA
>CANQUH010000282.1 GCA_947626965.1 uncultured Lachnospiraceae bacterium | reverse complement strand
AAACTGCGGCGGTCGGATTATTACTATGTGGATAAATCTCTTTTTATAAAGGAACTGCTGAACAACCGCGGCGAGGTGAATCTTTTTACCCGCCCGCGGCGTTTCGGGAAGACGCTGAACATGAGCATGCTGAAAGCGTTCTTTGAGATCGGAACGGATCCGGCGCTTTTTGCGGGACTGGATATCAGCAGGGAAAAAGAACTCTGTGAAAAATATATGGGCAGATATCCGGTGATCTTTCTGACACTCAAAGGCGTGGAAGGAACGAATTTCGAGGAGGCGCTCGATATGCTGGGTTCCCTCGTGTCCTGTGAATGTGCGAGGCTGTCTTTCCTGGCAGACAGCAGTGCTGTGGAAAAGTCGGATATTGAAATTTTAAAACGTCTGCAGAGCTTCCAGGGAAAGCCTGTGGATATAAAGAACTCACTTTCAATTCTTTCCCGGATGCTCCATGCCCACTATGACATGCCGGTGATCCTGCTGATCGACGAGTATGATGTGCCGCTGGACAAGGCCAATGACCAGGGATATTATGAGCAGATGGTTATGTTTCTGAGGGGATTCTTTGGAGGGGCATTTAAGACAAATCCGGACATGCTTTTTGCGGTTGTGACCGGCTGTCTTAGGATTTCGAAAGAGAGTATCTTCACAGGGATCAATAATCTGAAGGTGGATACGATCTCCGACGAAAGGTACGATGAATATTTCGGTTTTACGGACAGTGACGTGAAAAAACTGCTGGCGGACTACGGTGTATCGGAAGCGTATGGGGAGATGAAAGAATGGTATGACGGCTATCGCTTTGGTGCGGCGGATGTGTACTGTCCGTGGGATGTGCTGAACCACTGCGACAAACTTCTGGTAAATCCGAGAACAAAACCGGAGCCGTACTGGGACAATACCAGCTCCAACCAGATGGTGCGCAGGTTTATCGATCTGGCAGATGCGGAGACGCGGGATGATATCGAACGGCTGATCGCAGGGGAAAGTGTGGCGAAACACCTGCATAAGACTCTGACTTACGGAGAACTGGATGAAGACGTGGAGCATCTGTGGAGCGTGCTTTACCTGACCGGCTATTTGACGGAGGACCGGCGGGCGGCGGGTACGGAGGATGGACTGACGCCTCTGGTGATACCCAATAAGGAGATTCGTGAAATCTTTGTGGAGAAGATCAGAAAGTGGTTTTCCGACACGGTGAAACCTGCAGCCCATGGACGTCTGTGTTCTCTGATCTGGGAGCAGGACGCGGAGGCTTTACAGGAGGAGATCAGCAATATTCTCCTGGATACAATCAGCTACTACGATTATCATGAGAATTACTACCACGCTTTGCTGGCCGGTGTGCTTTTGGGCGGAAATCTGAGGGTGCGCTCGAATTATGAGATGGGGAAAGGCCGGAGCGATATTATGGTGGAGGACGCGAAAAAGCGGCGGGCAGTGATCATTGAGACGAAACGTTCCGCGGACTATGATGATCTTGAGCAGGATGCACTGAAAGCACTTCGGCAGATTGAAGAGCAGAAATATGCCTGGCCGTACGAACGCCGGAAATATCAGGTGATCCGGTATGGGATATCGTTTTCAGAGAAGGATTGCTGTGTGAGAGCAGACTAAGAGAACTGAGGAAATAAACCGAAGGCAGCAGGGCAGCTGGGAAAGGAACCGAACATGAATAAGATTTTACTTCTGGAAGATGATGCAGGTCTTATCGATGGGCTGCTCTATTCTCTGAAAAAGAACGGGTTTGAGGTTGAAACGGCCCGCACCGTGCGTGAGGCGCTGGACTGTCTGAGAGGGGCGGACAGCTGTTATGATCTGCTGATTCTGGATGTGACGCTCCCGGACGGGACCGGATTTGAGGTCTGCGAGACTGTGAGAAAGAGAAATCAGCGGATCCCAATCATCTTTCTGACTGCTTCCGATGAGGAAGTCAGCATTATCCGTGGGCTGGACTGCGGCGGCGACGATTACATTACGAAGCCATTCCGGCTGGGGGAGTTATGTTCCCGCATCCGGGCACTGCTGCGCCGGGCCGGCGTATTTGATAATAAAGAAAATTCACTGCTTGCATGTGGGGATATAACGATCGATCTTTTAGGCAGCCGCGCGCAGCTGAATGGGAGGACGCTGGATCTGACAGGCGCGGAATACCGTCTTCTGTGTCTTCTGGTCCGCAACGCGAACCGGGTCGTCACAAGAGAGGTTATCCTGAACGAGCTGTGGGACGGGGCCGGGAACTTTGTGGATGACAATACGCTTTCCGTCCATGTGCGGCGGCTTCGCGAAAAACTGGAAACGGATCCGTCGCATCCCCGGCATCTGCTGACTGTCCGCGGCTTCGGCTACCAGTGGAAAGAGGTATCCTTATGAGTTTTTTTCGCGATAAACAAATCAAAACTTATTGCTGTTTCCTGGCCTTCTGGGCGCTGCTTGTCTGGATGGCCGGGATTCTGTTTGCCTCGGGGCAGGAAAACGCCGTAAAAGCGATGTATCTTTCTCATGACGGGGCGGCCGCGTCCTCTCTTTTAGAACAGGGCGTTCCCAGGGAGGTGATTGCTGCCGCGCTCACGAGCACAAAAATCAGCGGAGCCGGACGGGAACTGCTGACCGCCGCCGGAATAGGAAACCGGACAAAAACCCGTCTGCTTCCTTTTGTTTATCAGTTTCGGCAGAACACCCTTTCTTCCCTGACGGTTCTTGCCGTTCTTCTCCTGCTGATTCTTGCCGCCGGAACCGTCCTTTTCATCTGGTGCAGGACGCGCCTGTACCGACAGGCAGAAGAGGTGCTGGAGGGTTATCTCGGCGGAGATTACTCTGACCGTCTGCCGAAAAACGGGGAAGGCGCGGTCTGTCAGATGTTTGCCCTGGTGGATCAGCTTGCCACCATGCTGCAGTCTCAGAAGGAGGCGGAGCGCCGGACGAAAGAATTTTTGAAGAAAACCATCTCGGACATATCTCATCAGCTGAAAACGCCTCTCGCGGCCCTTTCCATGTACCAGGAAATCATGGAGGAGGAGCCGGACAACGCGGAAACCGTAAAAGAATTTTCCTCAAAAACAGGCATTTCCTTAAAGAGAATGGAGCAGCTGATTCAAACCATGCTGAAAATCACCCGCCTGGATGCCGGAAATATTGTATTTGAGAAAAGATGCTGCAAAGTGCCGGAACTGATTGCGCTTTCTGTCAGTGAACTGACAACGCGGGCAGAGAATGAGGGTAAGAAAATATTGGCGGACGGGGATCCTAGGCAGCAGCTGATCTGCGATCCTGCGTGGACCGGCGAGGCGATCGGGAATATTGTCAAGAATGCGCTGGACCATACGAGAGCGGGCGGGACAGTTCATATCACGTGGGAAAGTATGCCGGCGATGCTCCGCATTCTCATAGCCGACAACGGGAGCGGCATTGCTCCGGAGGATATGCCTCATATTTTCAAACGCTTTTACCGCAGCAGCCGTTCCTCCGATACGCAGGGAATCGGCCTGGGTCTGCCTCTGGCGAAAGCCGTCGTCGAGGGGCAGGGAGGCGTTCTGTCTGTCCGCAGCACACCGGGCGAAGGGACTGTTTTTCTTCTTTCTTTCCTTACGGAATCGTAAGCTGAAATTCACCGGATTGTAAGGCTGGTCTGTTATCCTCTCAGGGAAGGAGGAATTGACATCATGGAAATTTTGAACGTACAAAATCTATGTAAAACCTACGGGAAAGGAGAGGCCAGGGTTGACGCTCTGAAAAATGTGTCGTTTACTCTGGAGAAGGGGGAGTTCGCCGCGGTGGTCGGGGAATCCGGTTCCGGCAAAAGCACGCTGCTGAACTGCATCGGCGCGCTGGATACGCCGACTTCCGGTAATATTATGGTGGACCGGCAGGATCTTTTTTCCATGAAAGAGGAGCAGCGCACGATTTTCAGACGGCGCAATATCGGCTTTGTTTTTCAGTCGTTCCAGCTTATCTCTGAGCTGAATGTGGAGCAGAACATCATGTTTCCACTGCTTCTGGACTATCGCAGGCCGGATCCTGCGGCAGTCGGAGAGATTCTGGAACTGCTTGGCCTTGCGGACCGCCGCCGTCATCTTCCCGGCCAGCTGTCCGGCGGGCAGCAGCAGAGAGTGGCGATCGGGAGGGCGCTGATCACCCGTCCGGCGCTGATTCTCGCGGATGAGCCGACCGGAAATCTCGACAGCAGAAACAGCCAGGATGTCATGGACCTGCTCACGCAGGCTTCCAGGCGCTATCAGCAGACGATCCTGATGATCACCCACAACAATAATCTGATCTCCTCGGCAGACCGGGTGCTGCGGATCACGGATGGAGTTCTGAAAGATCTGGGAGGGAATGTCGATGAAAAGTTATCTTGAACTGATCCCTGTCTCAGCAAAATTACACCGGAAACAGACCCGCATGACAAGGCTGTGCATTGTGATCTCCGTCTTTCTGATTGCCGCCATATTCGGAATGGCCGATATGTT
>CANQUH010000281.1 GCA_947626965.1 uncultured Lachnospiraceae bacterium | reverse complement strand
GGTGCAAGGTTAATTAACAGCATGTATCTCCTTTACCGGGACCTCTAAACTAAATGACATTGGGAGTGAACAGTAACGCATTTTAATCTGTGCTGAACGTTGATGCCGCGAAGATTCTTTTTTATCGTATGGACGCGCCAAGCCTCCGCGCTTCTTCCACTTCCGCCTTGCCCCTGACATCTCCCGCATCCATGTTGCCTCCCGCGAGAACATGCCCGAGGTTTTTCCACTTCAGATGCTCCATCAGATGATCGTAATACAGAACGACATCCCCGAAACCATTCCCTTCCGCAGCCATCAGCAGAGCGGACGCACATCAGATCGCGTCCGCCAGAGCCGCCGCTCTCGCGCATCCGTCCGTCTTCTCGATATCTCCGACATTCAGCACACCCGGAACCAGAACTTCACCGACCATTTTCCACTTATTCAGAGCGGCAGTGCGCTCCATCGGGATACGGACGCCATCCAGTACCGACAGATCATCCTCCTCACAGCAGGCGATCAGCGCACATTCCTTCCCCGTAATGTCCTTTCCCCCGACAACAAAAGAGAAAATGCGGTCAATCACAGCCTTGATCTGCGCCGGGAACGAGTACCAATAGACTGGCATTGTAAACACAAGCGCGTCCGCCTCAAGGATCGCCGGGGCGATCGTATTGAAATCATCGTCAAAAGAACAGGCTTTTCCTTTTGAAAAACAGGTTTCGCAGGCATGGCAGCCTCCTACCTTTTTAAACGCCGCGTCAAACCGCGTCACGGTATGCCCTTTTGCTTCCGCCGCCTTGATAAAAGCCTCCGTCATCGCAAAGCTGTTCCCCTTTTTCCTGGGACTTCCGGTGATTACAACAATTTTCTTACTCATGACTTTTCCCCTTTCTTTATCCGCAGGATTGACTTTTCCTGCCGCTGATACTATAATTTTAACAAGAATAAAACAAAAGACAAGTACGCACATTTAGGTGCGATACTTACATTAGGATTATATACTTACTGAAAGGAAAGTGTAAAATGAGTGAACGCTGCATCGCACAGGAACGTCTCGAAACGACCGGATTCAATTATACCCTGTCTCTTATAAACGGAAAATACAAGATGACGATCCTCTATACCCTTATGGAATTCGGCGTCGTCCGTTTTAATGAGATGAAAAAATATATCGGTGAAATTTCCTATAAGACGCTCAGCTCCACCTTAAAAGAGCTGGAAGCAGATCAGCTGGTAAACAGAAAAGAATATCCCCAGATCCCGCCGAAGGTGGAATACAGCCTCACGGAACGCGGGAAATCCCTGATTCCGATCCTTGACGGGATGTGCGAGTGGGGGGATCAGCACAGATTGCCTTGATTATTTCACGGCGGCTGTTTCCTGTCAGCTAACAGAAGTATCTTATTTCTCCAAAACGATTTATCCATTCATTCACAATATCGGCACTGTTTGCTTCCACGACCCGAACTAACTTTCTCAGAACATTTTCGGGAATTTTTGAATTATTATTGCAGAGAATAACCTTCCCGGCGTTTGTAATCCACAGTTTGGTTGCATTCGCATTCGCGCGTCCTTCAGAAATATGCACATGAACAGGTTCAAGCGGATCACTTTCATTTATAACTGCGGGCAGTTAATAAACATCTGCCGTTCACTCCGTGACCAGTGCTTCACGATAACGTGTTACCCTCACTGTATTGACGCAATTTCATAACAATGTTATGATAATTACACATATATAGCAGACCGTAAACAGAAACGATTTAAAACGGACAGGAGGCAGTATTATGGCAATCACAGTCAACATTTATTACACAGGCGAAAACGGGAACGCGGAAAAGTTCGCGCGGGAAATGGTTTCTTCCGGAATTGTCAGCGATATCCGTGCGGAGGATGGCAATGTGAGATATGAGTACTTTTTCCCGATGGATGACAAGGAAACGGTGCTTCTGATCGACAGCTGGAAGGATCAGCAGTCGCTCGACATCCATCACGCTTCCCCGATGATGGGAAAGATCATGGAGCTGCGCGAGAAATACGCGCTCAGCGTGAAGGCAGAACGCTACGTCACGGATGCGGACGGCTTCTCAGACAACGATAAAAAATTTATCCAGAAATAAAGTAGTCGAGCAGGAGACGGTTTTTCCCTCCTGCCCGCCGCGCGGCCCACATGCGCGGAAACAGCTGATTTCCATGTGCGGACCTGAGCACTATATGAGAGAGAACCCCGCCAGACCACAAAGGATCTGCGGGGTTCTTCATTTCTCGATTCCTTTTTTCAGTACAGCCTGCTCTCTGCCGGATATTTTTATCCGACCAGGAACACTCTTTTCTCAAAATTCAGCCATCTCTTCGCAGGCCCATCTTCCTGTTACAGTTCCTCTCCGTTCGAGGCGATCACCTTCTGATACCACGCGAAGGATTTCTTCTTGTAGCGGTTTCCGCTTCCGGTTCCGTCGTCATTGAGATCCACGTAAATAAAGCCATACCGCTTTCTGAGCTCTCCCGTGGTAAAGGACACCACATCGATGCAGCCCCACGGCGTATAACCCATCAGCTCCACACCGTCCTCTTCCACGGCTTTCTTCATCTCCTCAATATGCGCCCGGAGATAATCGATCCGGTAGCTGTCGTCGCAGGTGTGATCCTCTTCCAGCTTATCGATGGCCCCGAAGCCGTTCTCCACGATGAACATCGGCAGCTCATACCGCTCGTACATTGTGTTCAGAGAATACCTCAGTCCCACAGGGTCGATCTGCCAGCCCCAGTCAGACGCCTTGACATAAGGATTCCGGATTGAGTACTGGTTGCCGCCGCCTACCGTCTCGATCGTACTGACATTGCCCGCCTTGACCGCATCGGACATATAATAGCTGAAGCCGATGTAATCCACTTTCCCCTCTGCGAGGATCGCCTCGTCCTCCGGCTCCATGACAGGCGCGTTGCCTTCGCGCTCCCACGCTTTTTTCGCGTACGCGCTGTAATGTCCTCTGGCATGGACATCCATGAAATAATACCGCTCATGCATGGACTGAAGCGCGAGCATCACATCATCCGGATTACAGGAATACGGATAGAACGGCACGAAGGAGCACATGCAGCCGATCTTGAAGTCCGGATTAATCTCGTGCCCTTTCTTCACAACCAGCGCGGATGCCACCAGCTCATGGTGCGCCGCCTGATAGAGCGCTTTCTTCGGGTCGTCAAACTGTGAGAAGCGGATCCCGGAGTTTGTCCAGCCGAAAATATCGTTGGAGGTGTTGGACTGGTTGTTGATCTCGTTGAAGGTCATCCAGTATTTGACTTTGTCCTTGTAGCGTTCCATGACTGTCGTCGCGTAGCGGACAAAGAATTCAATCAGTTTGCGGTTGACCCAGCCGCCGTAATTCTTCGCGAGGCCGTACGGCATCTCAAAGTGGCTCAGCGTGATGACCGGCTCGATTCCGTACTTGTGCATCGTGTCAAACATGTCATCATAAAATTTCAGTCCCGCCTCGTTCGGCTCCGTCTCGTCGCCGTTCGGGAAAATGCGGCTCCAGGAGATGGAAGTCCGGAAACACTTGAATCCCAGCTCGCCGAATAAAGCAATGTCGTCCTTATATGTATGATAGAAATCGATTCCTTTATGGTTCGGATAGGACTCTCCTTCTATCACTCCGTCCGTAATTCTTCTCGGTATGCTGACCGTACCTGCAGTCAGCACATCGCTGACGCTGGGTCCTCTGCCGTCCTCATTCCATCCGCCCTCAAGCTGATGCGCGGCTACCGCTCCGCCCCAGAGAAAATCTTTTGGAAATGCCATGTTAAAATCCTCCCTCCTTTATGCAGGATTGTTATAGAATAAAACAGATTTTTGATAGCTATTCGTTAAATAATGTTTTACTATTATACTGTGTTTTTCAACCAGAATGATAGTGTTTTTCCGCCCGGAGATACATGCTTATCCCCATCCCGATAAAAATGAGACAGCAGATCAGACAGATCAGCGCAAAATACCGGTCCGGCTCCGCCTGAGACAGGGGGATCGACAGAATAAACATGCCGACGCCGCCCAGCATCATCCCTTTCCCGGTCATCGCGCAGTAAGCCGCCGTATTTTCTCCCGGTTTCGGTTTATAGATGGGAATCAGATTCGTCCTCTGATTCTTCCAGACCTGGCGTCCCAGAAAAACCAGGCCGATGGCGACCAGAAAGCAGACCATGCCGACTTCCTGTGTTCTTGTAAGCATAACGATCTCTCCTTCTCGTTCCTTATGGGAAACAAGCCGAAACTCGCTGCACGGGTTCCGGCCTGTCTTTTAAATTTTTTTATATATATTCAGCGATTCAGAATCATGCCTTCGCCTCATACAGCGGTTCGCCGACGGACACCTTGCCTGCTTTCTTAATTACATCGATCGAAGCATAGTCGTCCGCGTTGGTGACCAGAATCGGTGTGAAGGTCTTGAAATCTTTCTTGATCGCATCCAGATCAAACTCGATCAGCAGATCGCCGGC
>CANQUH010000280.1 GCA_947626965.1 uncultured Lachnospiraceae bacterium | reverse complement strand
TACAACATCATCGGAAACATCCCGCAGATTCTTCTGATCTCGGTGATGGCGATGCTGTTTGCCCCCACGTTCTGGACAATGGTGTTTGCGCTGACGATCATCGGATGGCTGTTTATTGCCTACTTTATCCGGACGCAGGTGGTCATCATCCGCGACCGGGAGTACAATCTGGCGTCCAAATGCCTGGGGACGTCCACATTTAAGATTGCCATGAAGAATATTCTGCCGTTCATGACCAGTGTGATCGTTACGCTGCTGGCCACGGAGATTCCTTCCTACATTTCCTATGAGGTGTTTCTTTCCTACATCGGGCTGGGCATGTCGGACATGTCGCTGGGCCGTCTGATCTACCAGGCGGAGAGTGCGATGGTCACGCCCGGATGGGAGATGGAGTTCTGGAGTCCCGTTGCCATCGCGTCGATCATCACGGTGGTTCTCTACGTCGTGGGACAGAATCTTGGCGACGCGTCGGATCCCCGGACGCATATGTGAGGAGGCTGACGCATGGAAGAGAAAAAAGTACTGCTGTCTGTCAAGGATCTGTACGTGAAGTTCCGTGTGCGCGGCCGTATTCTGACCGCGATCCGCGGCATTTCGCTGGATATTTATGAGAATGAATCTATCGCGATCGTGGGAGAGTCCGGTTCGGGCAAGTCGGTGTTCACGAAGACTTTTGCGGGTATGCTGGAGTCCAACGGTTTTATCGATCAGGGAGAGATCATCTTCAACGATCCCACACTGGCGGATACCAGCGTGAAACTCACGCCAGGCGCGCGAACGCTGATGCGCGGCACGCTGTCCCGCCTCAACAAAATCTCACGCTATGAGGCTGGAGCAGGGACCTGGCGCCGGATGGCTGAGCTGGAGAGTGAAAAGAAACACTATGGCGAGCTGAGCGAGGAAGAGCGCGGCAGGGCGGAAAGGGAGATCAAAGCGCTGCAGGACGCGCGCACCGAACTGTTTAATGAGAAGCAGACGTACGATCCCCGCAAAGAGAAAGAACGTGTGCGCGAGGCGGATCGGAAGATTAAAGAATATGATGGGAAAATCAAGGCGCTGCGAAGGCAGGAGGAGGAGAGTGCAAAGCAGCGCAGACAGGCCGCTTCCCGGGATGCCGCCTTTAATGAACGGTACAGTCGGGAGATGGCGGAGCTCAAAAAGCGCTATAAAGAGGAAATCCAGGGTGAAGTCAGCTCAGAGACCCGAGCGCGCAATGAGATTCTGGGGAAGGAAATCCGCTTGTCTGTGGGCCGCTATCCGTTTTTCAAGCGCGTGATCCTCACGCACCGGCTGCTTAAGGCGCTCAAAAAGGCGATGCAGATGGGGGTTGACCTCAATGATGAGGAGCAGCGCAACAAGGTATTTGACACGGTCGCTTTCCGCGTGCGCTATCTGGATGAGACGCCGGACAAACTTCACGGAACCTGCGTGCTCAACCTGGCCAGCATCAAATACAATCAGGACTGGATGGAGATCCGCGGCCGCAGGATCGCTACGGTGTTCCAGGATCCGATGACTTCGCTGAACCCGATCATCACAATCGGAAAGCAGATCACAAGCGTCATCATCAAGCATCAGGGCTGTTCCGAGGCGGAGGCCCGCAAGCGCGCGCTGGAACTGATGCACAAGGTTGGTATCCCGAAGGCGGAGCAGCGTTTTGACGATTATCCGTTCCAGTATTCCGGCGGCATGCGCCAGAGAATCGTAATCGCGATCGCTCTGTCCTGTCAGCCGAAGATTCTGATCTGCGATGAGCCGACCACGGCGCTGGACGTGACGATCCAGGCGCAGATTCTTCAGCTCATCAAGGATCTGCAGAAGGAGTTTAAATTCACCACCGTGTTTATTACGCACGATCTGGGCGTCGTGGCGAACATCGCGGACCGCGTGGCCGTGCTGTACGCCGGACAGGTGGTGGAGTACGGGACAGTCGAGGAGGTTTTCTACGATCCGCGCCATCCCTATACCTGGGCTCTGCTGTCGTCGCTGCCGCAGCTGGCGCAGCGCAACACGGAGCTCTACTCTATCACCGGCACGCCGCCTTCGCTCTACAACGCGATTACCGGAGACGCTTTCGCGCCCCGCAATCCGTACTGTCTGCGGGTTGACACGCTGGCGGAGCCGCCGATGTTCCAGGTGACCGACACGCATTACGCCAAGACCTGGCTGCTCGACCCGCGCGCGCCGAAGACGGAGAAGCCGGAGAGTATCCAGAACATTCACGAGAAGCTGATCGCAGCGTTTAATATCTGAGGAGGGGGAGAGGATGAACGTGACTGAAAAAAATCAAAAAGAAACCGGACGCGTCTCCCGCTTTCCGGAGCACGGGCCGATCGCGGAGAACGGCAGGGAAATTCTGCTGTCGCTCAAAAATATCGATATCACCTTCGGCAAGGGTGACAATGCCGTGCGTGCGGTGCAGAACGCTTCTTTCGATATTTATAAAGGAGAAACCTTCTCGCTGGTAGGCGAGTCTGGTTCAGGCAAGACCACGATCGGACGCGCCGTGATCCGTGTAAACCCGCTGGCCGCGGGGGAGATCCAGTACAAGGGTGTGCGGATCTCGGGAAAAATCCCGCGCTCGCTGGACCGCGAGGTCATCCGCAATGTGCAGATGGTATTCCAGGATCCCGCCGCCTCGCTGAATGAGCGCGCTACCGTAGACTATATTATCTCCGAAGGCCTGAGTAACTTTCATCTGTATAAGAATGAGGCGGAGCGCGTGCAAAAGGTGGAGAATATGATCAACGAGGTTGGACTTCTCCCCGAGCATCTGACTCGCTATCCGCACGAGTTTTCCGGAGGACAGCGGCAGCGCATCGGACTGGCGCGGGCCATGGTCATGGAGCCGGAACTGGTGGTCGCGGACGAGCCGATCTCCGCTCTGGATGTGTCCATCCGCGCGCAGGTGCTGAATCTGCTCAAGAAGTTCCAGCGTGAGCAGCAGGTCACTTACCTGTTCATCGCGCACGATCTGTCCATCGTCCGCTTCATCTCGGACCGCATCGGCGTGATCTATAAAGGGCGGATCGTGGAGGTGGCCGACGCGGTGGAACTGTTCGACTACCCGCTGCATCCGTATACACACTCCCTGATTTCCGCGATCCCGATCCCGGATCCGAAGCTGGAGAAGAACAAAGTGCAGTACATTTACGATCCATCCATGCACGATTACAGCGAGGATAAGCCGGAGTTTGTCTGCATCGGACATGACCATTACGTTTACGGCAATAAGAAGGAGATTGAGGAGTACAAGGCCATCCGCGAGCGCGGCGTGCCGCTCAAGCCGATTCAGATCGCAGGACCGGACACGCCGCTGCCGGAGATACCCCATGATACTATGTCTGAGGCTGCGGCGGATGCTCAGTTCCTGAGCGCTCCTGTGCATGATACGGGGAACATCTGGTATACGGTACTCTCGTTTTTCCTGCCGCTGCCCGGTATCATCGCCGCGCTTCTGTTTCGGCGGAATAAGTACATACGAAATTATAAAGCATGCAAAAAAGGAGCAGTCATCGGATTTGCCGTTATTCTGGCAATCCTGCTGATCTTTGCGCTGCTGCTTCTCCTGGTGGTGATCTGATTGGGGCGCGAGGCCAGAGACCGGCGCGAACATCTTCCGCGGCCGGTACAGAAGATAGAACTGGAGACCGGACATACGAAAATACGTCTGGTGTTGGCATTGTTTTTTCTTGTCGTCGGGGCCGGCCTGATCCTTTACTCACTGTTTTCCAGACCGGCGGCCCGGGCAGGCTGGACGGAGATCGAGGCGTCGGCAGGGGAGGCGAACTGCTCCGCGGATTTTACGTTTCTCTATCCGCTGGGGACGACCGGTTCCCCCGCGGCGGAGCAGAAAGCGCTTGCGGCCCTCTATACAGAAGCCTGCGAGGACGCGTACTGCATTTTTACTAATGATGTTGATGATGGCTACGTGCATAATGTACGCTTCTTAAATGACCATCCGAATGAGGAAGTCGCGGTGGATGCGGCGCTGTACGCAGCCTTTGAGCAGATTGCCGCAAGCGGGGACCGGTCGCTCTATCTCGCGCCGGTCTATGAGATTTACGACGGCGTGTTTCACTGTGACGATCCTTCTCAGACCGCTGAGTTTGATCCGCGGCAGAATGATACGCTGCGCGCCTGGTTCGCAGAAGTCTGCGCGTACGCTGCCGACCCGACTCAGGTGGATCTGGAACTGTTGGACGGCGATCGGGTCCGTCTGAACGTGTCGGAGGAATACCTCGCATTTGCGCGGGAAGAAGAAATCGGCAGCTTCATCGATTTTTACTGGATGAAAAACGCGTTCATCGCGGACTACCTGGCCGGACGGCTTATGGAAGGCGGGTATTCCGTCGGAACGCTGTCCAGCTTCGACGGGTTCCTGCGTAATCTGGACACAGGCACGGATACAGACTACTCGCTTGGTATTTACGACCGGGTGGATGATGGCATCCGTCAGGCCGCTGTGCTGCATTACCGCGGCGCGAAAAGCTT
>CANQUH010000279.1 GCA_947626965.1 uncultured Lachnospiraceae bacterium | reverse complement strand
GATGAGCGGTATGATGAGTTCTTCGGCTTTACGGACAGGGACGTAAAAAAGCTGCTGGCGGATTACGGCGTGCCGGAGGCGTACCCGGAGATGAAGGAGTGGTATGACGGCTACCGGTTCGGAACGGAGGAGGTGTACTGTCCGTGGGATGTGCTGAATCACTGCGACAGGCTGCTGGTGAACCCGAAGGCAAGGCCGGAAGCATACTGGGATAACACAAGCTCCAACCAGATGGTACGCCGATTTATTGACCTGGCGGATGTGGCAACGCGGGAGGACATCGAGCGCTTGATCGCGGGGGAGAGCGTAGCAAAGCATCTGCATAAGACGCTGACGTATGGGGAGCTGGATGAGGATGTGGAGCACCTGTGGAGCGTGCTCTACCTGACCGGATATCTGACGCTGGACCGGAAAGCGGAGGATACGGAGGATGGGCTGACGCGCCTGGTGATCCCGAACAGAGAGGTCCGTGAAATCTTTGTAGAGAAGATCCGGAAGTGGTTTTCGGAGACGGTAAAACCTGCGGCCCACAACCGGCTTTGTGAGCTGATCTGGGAGCGGGACACGAAAGCGCTGGAGGAGGAGATCGGGAATATCCTTCTCGATACGATCAGCTACTATGACTATCATGAGAATTACTACCACGCGCTGCTGGCCGGAGTGCTTCTGGGCGGAAATCTGCTGGTGCGCTCGAATTATGAGATGGGGAAGGGGCGGAGCGATATCGTGGTGGAGGATGCGAAGAAGAGACGCGCGGTGATTATCGAGACGAAGAGATCGGAGGACTATGACGATCTTGAGCGGGATGCAGAGAGGGCGCTTGCTCAGATCAGGGAGAAGAAGTATGCCTGGCCGTATGAGCGGAGAAAATATCAGGTGATCCAGTACGGAATATCTTTTTCAGAGAAAGACTGTTGTGTGAGAACGGATGATGCAGCATATCAGATATGAGATAACTTTCTTTCAAGGAAGGTGAGATTAACATGAGTAATGAGGTATTTACAATAGAAACTATAGTTAGCTTAGTTAAACCGATTGCCCAAAAGTATCATGTAGATCAGATATATTTATTTGGTTCCTATGCCAGAGGAGAGGCGGGAATAAATAGTGATTTGGATTTTTTGGTATATGGAGGAGAAAAATTTAAACTTACTATGATTTTTTCACTTGCTGAAGAATTACGCGAAGTACTGGAAAAGAAAGTGGATGTATTTGAAATTCATGAGATTAATCCGGATAGTGAATTTTACAGTACAATTATGAAAGAGAGGCTGCTTGTAGCATGAAATATTCAGACCAGCAACGTATTCAGAGAATATATGACAATGCAGTAAAATTATGTGAATATATTATAGATAATCAAATCAAAAAAGAGGATTTGCTAGAAGAAACTACTTTGCAATGGCTTGTTACAACACCATTATATAATATTGGTGAGCATGCCTATAATTTGTCAAAAGATTATAAAGAAGCTCATCGAAATATTCAGTGGGCAATGATTGCCGGGGTAAGACATAGATTGGTTCATGACTACGATGGAACGAATTGGAATATTATAGCTGATGTAGTTTTCAATGAGCTGCCAATTTTAATAAATCAATTGAAGGAAATTCTTGATGTCGATTAGCAGCTGGGAGGTCAATCAGTTACAGGTGTTAAAAACAAAATTCCAGAGTTAACCGGATTAAGCTGGGTTCTGTAAATGAGATGATTAACGTGGCTAGGAAATACCCGTTTGTAAAGCGGCTGACTATTGCCTTTTGTATCGTTTAGGGAGGTGATATTATGGATAGAAAGATGCTGGAATTCTCTGTGTTTCTTATTCATGCGTTGGCCGCAACATGGAACAGAACTTATGGACAAGTATATCAGATTTTGAATGAATCAGGAATATTGGACGGCTATATTTTACCTTGTTATGACGTGCTTCATACGCAGGGGAAGCAGTATCTGGTGGAAGATATCACTGAATTTGTAAAAGAAAAAGGAGTTCATATATGATTGTGTATCATGGAACAACGTTGGAAATACGGAAACCAGATATTAAGTACTCCAAGACACTTTTGTCGATAACATCAGGAAATTGACAGATTACTTTGTCTCACAGGTTGATCCTCTGAAAGTGATCCTTTTCGGGTCGTTTGCCAATGGCACATATACAGATGAAAGTGACTATGATTTTTACCTTATAATTGATGATGGCCGTAATGTAGGAGAAGCTATTGATAAAGCGTATAATTCGGTGATGTATGTCAAGAAAAGACCTGTAGATATCATTGTTGGAACGAATTCAAGATTTGAACGTAAAGGAAGGTTAAAACATTCCCTTATGATTGAGGGTGAGGTTCAAAGAAACGGGATTTTGCTCTATGATCAGACAGCCTTTAGACATAGTCCCTTTCTGATCAAGGGACAATGACTGGTCTGAAAGACAGGAAGGGACATATTGTATATCTTTTCGCTTTTGGGGAACTGTGGTACAATGAATCAGACAATAATCAGGAGGATTTTTATGGAAAGAATTGATACTTCCAGAGTTAACCGAATTAAGTTGGATTCTGTAAATGAGATGATTAACGTGGCCCGGAAATACCCGTTTGTAAAGCGGCTGATTATTTTTGGGAGCAGCGTTACCGATTATTGTACGGAAGAAAGCGATATCGATGTCTGTGCAGATGTTGATTGTCCAGATAGAGGGCGTGACTTACACAATTTGCATGTTGAACTTTGTAAGACGTGTGATGCTAACTGTGACATATTGATTTATCGGCGTTTAAGTGGACAAATAAAGAAAGAGGTCGACAAGAAGGGGGTAATCGTATATGTTGCTGGATAATGCTGAGGTTGATATCAAACTTGCAAAATATGCTGTTTCTCCAGAAGGCAATCCTACTAATGATGAGCTTATGCTTGGTGCCGTTGCATATCATGCGTAGCAGGCAATCGAAAAGGCGTTAAAATATGTACTTCAAACAGAAGCAGGAAAAACTGAAACTGATAAAGGATATAAAACACATAATATTTCTACGTTAATCGAATGGGTTGAAAATGAAATAGATTTCCCCATACCAGAGAAATTGATCGAAATGGACAATATTATTACTGACTGGGAAAGAAAGACATATGTCAATTTTTGTCTGAATCAAACTTGTTTCCATGGTAATTCTCATTTATCTCATACTTTTTGATACTATTATATAGGAACAACATACGGAAATCAAGTTTTTAGATGAAGAAAGATAGCAAATTGAAGATTTTCATTCTCCTTCGCGCAGCGTGTTTCATGCTGCGCGAAAACGGTGGAATGTAACGTTGTCAAATTACATCAGCGTCTGTCAGGAAATGGTGTCGGCTTCTGCTGCGGCGGAACGTGGCTTCTGCGCGCAGAATTGATACATTTCCTCATAAGCTTCCAGTTCTTCTTCGGATTCTGGCAGCGCCGGGATCAGGCCGGTACAGTCTGTTGCGGAGCAGGCGTTTCCCATGTGTCCATATCCGTCGAGTGATACATGAGAAATGCCGTATTTATCTGTATCATCCGGGTTCTGCGCGGAAGGTCTTTCATATTTTTCATTCATTGCTGTGGTTTCTCCTTTCGGTAATGCCGCAGTCCGGTACAATGCGGTGTTGTATCGATGTAATGATTTTTGTGCAGACTGCGGCCTGATAAATGAATTCCTGCCATTTTTCGAATCAAAATACGTTGTACAGGTTTCGCGTGTCATCGAGCTGCAGAACCGTGACATTCCATGATCCGAGGAAAGAGGGCAGCGCTCCAGATTCAGTATTTCCGAAAAGAGGATTTCTCATACTCATATCACAGCAGGGTATTTTCCAGCGCCTGCCGCAGTTGTTCTTCCCTCGATGCAAACTGCAGCCGTTCTTTCAGACGGTCAAACAGCGGCGAAGGATGTTGTTTCAGAAAGGAGACGGCCAGTTTGTTCTGGTAAATCGAAGAAGCAAATAAGGTAAGTTCCGGCCCGTCGGTTTCTTCCAGGAGAAGGGCGCAGCGCTCCAGCATACGGAGAAGTTCGTCTGCGTCCGTCTGCAGGGAATCCTGGCGGGCTCTTTTTTCTGCTTCGAAGAAAATTCGGTCATCTGAGCCGTTCCGGCTGTCCGGCCGGGGTGTCGGTATTGGAACACCGGCTGTTCCAGAATTTGATGTCGGCCGGATACAGATGTGGAAACTGGCAGGATTGTCTTCTGCAAATGCGGGCGAGGCACTGCGGCAGCGGTACGCGAGATCCCGGAGCTCGTACAGGATCTGCCGCGTGTTTTGAATTTCCTCATCGGAGGACAGGCCGTGCTGATGCCGGATCGAGAGCACTTCTTCTTCTTTTGCCAGAAATGGTTCGACGGCTCTGGTCAGGGAAGGAAGCTTCTGCTGATTCTGGTAACGAATCAGCCGTTCCATAACATCGCCAAAGAGGCGCAGCTGTTTTTGCTTATGCTCCCAGGACTGCAGTTTTTCTCCGAGAAAGGAGAGGGAGAGATGTACGAACAGCAGCTT
>CANQUH010000278.1 GCA_947626965.1 uncultured Lachnospiraceae bacterium | reverse complement strand
CGCGGGCTGGCAGACGGCATTACGTTTTCGATGGAGCGGGACGGCCACACGGTCTTTGCCGCCGGGACGATTGCGGATGCGCGGAGGGTATTTGAGAAGGAAAAGCCGGATGCGGTTCTGCTTGATCTGAACCTGCCGGACGGAGACGGCATGGATTTCTGCAGGGAGATCCGCGCAGTCTCCCGAACGCCGATTCTGATGCTGACCGCCCGCGATATGGAGACAGACGAAGTGCAGGGGCTTTTGAGCGGTGCGGACGACTATCTGACCAAGCCGTTTTCGCTGGCGGTGCTGAAAGCGCGGCTCGACGCGGTTCTGCGCAGGAGTACGGGTGGAATGGACGAGGATCGGCTAAAGAGCGCCGGAAATTTTTCTGAAGCTAAGAAGAACTGTCCTCAGAATATTCCGGGTTCGGATGTTCTAAGTGTGGGAGAAATCCGCCTGCTGCCCGGCAGCGTGAAAGTTTTCAGGGGAGAAAAAGAAATTGAGTGCAGCGCGACAGAATTCCGGCTGCTGTACTATCTGATGGAAAACTGCGGACAGGTGCTGCTCAAAGAACAGATTCTGGCTCATGTTTGGGATCATACAGGCAGTTTTGTCGATGAAAACACCCTGCAGGTGACGGTGCGCAGGCTGCGCCGGAAGCTGGAGGATGATCCGGCCAGACCGCAGTATATCCAGACTGTACGTGGTATGGGGTATATCTTGCGCGAGGCAAAGTGAGGGAAAAAATGAAGGGATTTGATATCTGGTATATCGCGGCCGTCATAGCTGCATTGACTGGGATTCTGGCAGGCGCCGGCAGCTTCCTGTATTACCGCCGGCTGATCGGACGAATGTCGAAAATGCTGCGGATGTATCAGAGCGGCGTATGGGAACAGGAAACGCTTTCTGATACGCGGGAATCCAAACTGGAAGGACAGCTCCGGAAACTTTTGCGGCAGTCACTGACGCTTCGGGAGCAGGCGCAGAAGGATCAGGAAAGTCTGGCAGGACTTCTGTCTGATCTGTCGCATCAATTGAAAACACCGCTTGCTAACCTGGTTATGGATGAAGAGCTTCTGCGGGAGGATGGTCTTTCGGATGCGGAGCGGAGAAGGTTCCTGGATCATATGGAAGAACAGACGAAAAAGATGCAGTGGCTGTTGTCGGCTCTGATAAAATCTTCGCGATTGGAACATGGAATTCTGCATTTTCAGGCCGAAATGCAGGATATACGGCCGACACTTGCGCAGAGTGTCAGCGCCGTGTACAGTCAGGCGCAGGAGAAGGAAATATCCATTGAGACGGAGACAGACAAGGACCGAAAGCTGTACCACAACCGGAAGTGGACGGCGGAGGCGATTACAAATATACTGGAAAACGCGGTTAAGTACAGTCCGTGCGGGTCACGGATTCAGATTGGGATCGAGCCATTGTCTATCTACACCAAGATCAATATTATGGATCAGGGGCCGGGTGTGCCGGAGGATGAATACAACCGGATTTTTCAGCGTTTTTACCGGGGACGGCATATGGGTGAGGAAGAAGGAACCGGACTTGGTCTGTATCTTGCGCAGGTAATTCTCGCACAGGAGAAAGGGTATGTCACGGTTTCGGCAAATCCGGAGGGCGGAAGCTGTTTTTCTGTGTTCCTGCTGAATGACCGGAATTCTTTGTGAGAGAAACGAGTGAAGGCAAAGTGAGGAGTACTCAGAAATGAATGATAGGGATGAGCGAATACTGACAAAACTGTCAGTATTTTTTCATGGGTTTGTCAGGGCTCTGTCAGGAAAAGGCGGTAGAATTGGAAGCACAGGCTGCAGAGAAAACAGCAGGATAAAAGTAAAAACAGGAGTACCGGGAGAAAATCCGGATATTCGGAAGACGGTCGTACTGTTTATGGAATCTGAAGAATTGTCACCGCCATGAAAGGAGAAAAAGGCTTTGGAAATTTTAAGGACAATCGGACTGAAGAAGTATTATGGAAGCGGAGCCGGTCTGGTAAAAGCGCTCGACGGGATCAACATGAGCATTGAGGAAGGGGAGTTTGCTGCGGTGGTCGGCACTTCCGGGAGCGGAAAATCGACGCTTCTGCATATGCTGGGCGGACTGGATTATCCGACAGAAGGAAAAGTGATTGTGGATGGAAAAGATATTTCCGCAATGAAGGAGACGGAACTGACGATCTTTCGAAGAAGGAATATCGGCTTTATTTTCCAGAATTACAATCTTGTTCCGGTATTGAACGTTTATGAAAATGTTGTGCTGCCGCTGGAACTGGACGGGGAGAAACCGGACAGGGAATTTGTGCGTGAGGTGATGGAGACGCTGGGGATTTACGAGCGGCAGGCCAGCATGCCGAACCAGTTGTCCGGAGGGCAGCAGCAGCGCGTGGCGATCGCGCGGGCACTGGCGTCAAAACCGGCGATCATTCTCGCCGATGAGCCGACCGGGAATCTTGACTCGCGCAATTCAAAAGAGGTTATGGGACTTTTGAAGGTGACCGGGGAACAGTTCGGGCAGACGATCGTGATGATCACGCACAATGAGGCGCTGGCGCAGCTCTGCAGCCGCGTGATCCGCATTGAGGACGGAAAGATCTGGAAGGATGGGAAAAATTCTGCACAGAACTATGGGACAGGGACACAGCGGCATGGTTTTAGCGGAGTGCGCGAAGATGGAACAGCTGCGAAAAACATGACAGAGAAGCGGGAGCGGACCGGCGTGGGAGCAGATGAACAAAAAGCGGCAGAAAACGTGACAGGAAGACAACAGCAGAATTTAACCGGAAAACACGCTGGGGAAATGGCTGCGCGGAACACGTGGGGAGGAATCAGGTATGAGAAATAACAATCAGAAAATCATCCGCCGCCTATCCGTGTGCAGCCTGCGCCAGAGCCGTGTGCGCAACCGGATTGCGGTTCTGGCAATCATTCTCACAAGCCTGCTGTTTTCCGGGATATTCACATTTATGATCGGAGTGGGTCAGATTGCGGAGGAAGAGACAATGCGCGAGGTGGGAACACGCACGCATGCCGGCCTGAAAAATGTAACGTGGGAACAGATGGAACGAATCACTGGAAATACGCAGATAAAAAGCTTTTCCTGGAATATTTATATCGGGACTGCAGAGAATGTAACGACACGCCAGAGTGAACTGCGTTATGCCTCCGGCGAGGATGAACTGAAAAATTCATTTATTGAGCTGGAGGAAGGCGCTATGCCGAAGGAGAGGTCTGATCTGATCGCGGATACGATTGTGCTGGAAGCGCTTGGCGCAAAGCCGGAAATCGGCGCGCAGGTGCCGATCGAGTTTGAATTTCAGGGAGAACATTACAGGGAAACGTTCACGCTCTGCGGCTGGTATCGCGGGGATTACGTCAGCCATGCCAGCGAGTTGTACCTCTCGGAAAGTTACTGGAAGGAACTGCGCGGCGCGCGCACGGATGAAGACTTTGCCGCCTGGGGAAAGACTCATCCGGAAGGCAATGGTGAGGGACTTTATAATGTAAATATATGGTTTGACAGCTCGCGGGGAATCGAGGAGCACATGCGCGCGGTCATAGAGGAGGCTGGGTACGAGCCGGAAGAAGAAATTAATTACGGAATCAACTGGGCCTACATGAGCAGCCGCATGGAAAACCTGGATCCGTCCCAGATCGGAATCTGCGTAAGTGCGCTGCTTGTCGTGATCTTCACAGGCTATCTGATCATCCATAATATCTTTCAGATATCAATAATGGGAGATATCCGGTTTTACGGTCTGCTGAAGACAGTCGGGACGACCGGCAGACAGATCAGAAAGCTGGTGCGCCGGCAGGCCTGGATTCTCTCGGCGGTCGGGATTCCAGCAGGGCTGTTCCTGGGATTTATCCTCGGCAAATTGCTGTTTCCGCTTGCGCTTGGTTTTCTGGACATGAAAGGCATGCGGATAGGTGTTTCCTTTGAACCGTGGATCTTTGTGTTTGGAGCGCTGTTTTCTCTGGCGACCGTATATGTGAGCTGCCGGAAGCCTGCAAAGATTGCGGGCAGAATTTCGCCGGTGGAAGCGGTGCGCTACACAGGGATGGAGATTTCCGGATCCTGTTCCCGGCTATCCGGCAAAAGGAAAAGAATTTTAAAGCAGGCAAAAAGACACTCTGTCAGAATAGGGACAGAGGAATCATGGAACAGTCAAAACGTTCTGGAAGAGGAAAAACTGCATTCTGAAACTCCGAAGAATCAGAAAAGATCTGCGTTTGCAGGCAGAATCCCGCGTATGGCGCTTGCGAACCTTGGCCGCAGCAAATCGAAGACCTGTGCGGTTATACTGTCGATGACGTTCTCGATCGTTCTGCTCTCCTTTGTGCTGACCGCGATGCACAGCTTTCGCCTGGATTCCTACATCGAAACGCGTTTGACCGGAGATTTTCTGCTTGCGAACACGAATCTGACCGGAACCCGCATCACCGCGGATATGTCTCTGGACAAATCCTATATCGCGGAAGCGGACAAACAGAAGGGAATCACGGACCGGAATGAAATCTGGGTGGGATACGGAGTTCCAAAACTGCATCT
>CANQUH010000277.1 GCA_947626965.1 uncultured Lachnospiraceae bacterium | reverse complement strand
ATTGCGTAGGGTTGACATTTTCGGCTGTCCATATTATGATAATGGACAGCCGAAAAGTTTATTTCATGAACTTTTTTGCAGGGCAGGAAATTTATTTAAAGGAAGTAACAGGAAATGCAGGTAACAGAAACATTTGGAAATTATCTGGAACAGCTTGGCGCTGTTCATCCGGGGCGCGCGAGATGGCTGCTCAAAAGCGGCTGGGAAGCGCAGGACGTCAAATACCGGATGCTGCCGGACCGCAGGCTTCTCCCCGCGGACCAGTATCTGGCGCGCATTATGATGGACGCGATGGTGCGCCCTTTGAAAAAGCCGGAGCAGTCCGCTATTGTCAGCGTGTTTACGCCGTGCGAGCTTCTGCAGGAAGTCGGGCTGGGTCCGTACAACGTGGAGAGTTTTTCGAGCTATATCTGCGCGTCGCAGGCGGAGCGCGGATGTCAGCAGGAGGCGGAGAACAACGGACTGTCAGAGACGCTCTGCAGTTATCACAAGACGTTTATCGGCGCGGCACAGAGGGGTATTCTGCCAAAGCCGAAGTGTATCGTTTACACAAACCTGACATGCGATGCAAATCTGGTCACATTTAAATATCTGGCAAATCTGTTTGATGTGCCTTCGTTCGCTATCGATGTGCCAATGCAGTCGAATGAGGAGAACGTCGCGTATGTGGCCGGGCAGCTGCGGGATCTTAAGGTTTTTCTCGAGAGACAGACCGGGAAAATCATCGACGAGAGCAGACTGGTAAAGAGACTGGATCGAAGCCGCCGTACACTGGAAAATTACTGGAAATTTCAGGAGATCCGGGCAGACCGCTATGTGCCGTCGGATCTGGTGACGCCGCTGTTTTCGAGCATGGCAAATCAGATTCTGCTTGGAACCAGGGAGCAGGAGACGTACACGAACATGCTGCTGCACGATGTGCAGAACACGACAGAAACAAAAGGGAAAAGGATTTACTGGATGCATACGATTCCGTTCTGGTCTGACGCGGTCAAGAAGGAGCTGTGTCTGCAGGAGACGGCGCAGATTGTCGGATGCGAGATCTCGCAGCTGTGCGCCCCGGATTTTGATCCGGAGAGGCCGTACGAGGCGATGGCGCGGAGGATGGTTTACAACAAACTGAATGGAAGCGTTCTGCGCAGGATCGAGCATGGGATCAGATGCGCGAAACAGGCGAAAGCCGACGGAGCCGTGTGGTTCTGCCACTGGGGCTGCAAGCACACGCTCGGCGGGGCGCAGCTCGCGAAGAAGAAATTTGAGGAGCAGGGGATTCCGCTTCTGATCCTGGACGGCGACGGATGCGACCGCAGCCACGGCGGCGAGGGGCAGACGGCCACGCGCCTCGGAGCTTTTCTGGAGATGCTGAAATAGGCGACCAGCCGGATATTGAGGGGTGATACGTACCTTTTTGTCCGGCTTTTCGGGGATGCCGGAATAAATTGCCAGAAGGGATAGAGCATACCCTTTTGTCCGGCTTTTCGGGGATGCCGGAATAAATTGCCAGAAGGGATAGAGCATACCCTTTTGTCCGGATTTCCGGAGATGCCGCAAAATAAACACAGCCTGACAATTGGGGACGATATGTCCCCTTTTGTCTGGTTTTCTGGAGATGATGCAATGAGTGAGAATAAAGTATTTTATGTCTGCAAGTACACGCCGGTCGAACTGCTGGCCGCGTTCGGGGCAGACTGTAAGAATCTGAATGAGATGCCGGAGGGCTTTGACCTGGCTGATCAGATTGCGCATCCGAATCTCTGCGGATTTGGGAAGGCGCTGCTCGAGGCGGTCATGCAGGGAAAGGTGAAAGAGCTGGTGCTGGTCAACTGCTGCGATACGATCCGCAGCGTCGCCGACGTTCTGGAAGACAGTGGGAAACTGGATTTCCTGTATCTCGTGGACGTGCTGCACTGCGACGGCGTCTGCAGCAGGGAGCGCATGGTCTCGCAGCTGAAAGGACTGGCGCGGGCTTATGCGGAACATACAGGGAAAAAATTTGATGAGAAATTATTCCGCGCCGCTTTTAAGCCGCCAAAGAAGGTGCGCGGCCCGCATCTGGCGGTGCTGGGCGCGCGTATGGGAAAAGAACTGTTCGATATGGTGGAGCGGTGCATGCCGCTGCCGGTTGAGAATGATTCCTGTGTTCACAACCGGTCTGTCGGGGAGGTTCCGCCGCCGGATGGACTGGACTTTGACAGGCTGATGGAGTGGTATGCCGGGGAGATCCTGCGGCAGATGCCGTGTATGCGCATGACGGACAATACAGGCAGAAAACAGCTTTACAACGACCCGAATCTGCGGGGAATTATTTATCATACGGTAAAATTCTGCGACTTCTATAGTTTTGAATACGCGGATGTAAAGAATCATACAGAGCTTCCGCTGCTGAAGATTGAGTCTGACTATACGGTGCAGAGCAGCGGGCAGCTTCTGACACGTCTGGAGGCGTTTGCGGAAAGCATTGCCCCGGAACAGAAAACAGAGAAGGAAAAGAAAATGGGAAAAGGTTATTTTGCGGGAATCGACAGCGGCTCGACGAGCACGGACGTCGTCATTCTCGATAAGGAAAGGAAAGTAGTGACGGGGATCATCCTGCCGACCGGGGCCGGAGCCGCGATCGGCGCGGAGCGCGCGCTGGAAGAGGCACTGAAGAAATCCGGTCTGAACCGGGAGGACATTGACGCGCTTGTCACGACAGGCTACGGCCGCACGGCGATCCAGGCCGGCGACAAGAGCATTACGGAGATCACCTGCCATGCGCGCGGCGCACATTATCTCGATCCGGAGGTGCGGACCGTTGTGGATATTGGCGGGCAGGACAGCAAAGTGATCCGGCTTGACGGCGACGGAGCGGTCGTCAATTTCGTTATGAACGACAAATGCGCTGCCGGAACCGGGAGATTTCTTGAGATGATGGCGCGCACCATGGAGATGAGCCTTGACAAGATGAGCAAGACCGGACTCACATACAAGGAGGATATCACGATCTCCAGCATGTGCACGGTGTTTGCTGAGTCCGAGGTGGTGTCCCTGATCGCCCAGAACAAGGCGACGGACGATATTGTTCACGGGCTGAATAAGGCGGTGGCTTCCAAGACGGCGGCTCTGGCGCGCCGTGTCGGAGGAGAAGAGAAGTACATGATGACCGGCGGCGTTTCGAAAAATCAGGGACTTGTGATGACCCTTGAGGAGAAACTTGGAACGAAGCTTGTGATCAGCGATATGGCGCAGCTGTGCGGAGCGCTCGGAGCGGCGCTGTTTGCGGCGGATATGGTGGAAGCGTAGATAAACAGATTCCCAGGTGTGAATACCTGGGAGTTTTTATATGCGCAGGCCCGTGTAAGGAAAATAGCTGCTGACGCAGCACACGGGCCGCGCGGCGAGCAGGAGGGAAAAAATCGCCTCCTACTCGACCTTAAAAGTAAAATATAATTGACTTTTAGAATAAAATATGATACTTTCATAGCAGAAATAAATTTTCATGCCCGCATTGTGAGTATCACCGTGGATGAAAGAGGAGAGCAGTGATAAAAAGGAGGCGATGCTTTGGCGAAGAATCTGAAAATGAAGGCGGCCCGCGCGCTGCTTGATCTGTCGCAGAAGGATCTGGCGGAGGCGGTGCATGTATCGCGCCAGACGATCAACGCGATCGAGAAAGGGGATTACAATCCGACGATCAAGCTGTGCAGGGCGATCTGCCGGGTACTGGGAAAAGGCCTGGATGAACTGTTCTGGGAGGAGGATGAGGAAGATGAGCCAGGAGAAAACAGAACAATTTAGAACAAAGTGGATTTCCTGTGAGAGAACAAGGCAGTTCCGGGCAGCAGGACAGCGCAGGAAAGTCGTTTGAAAGGGGCAGTCAGTGTAAGGCGGCGGAGAACCAGCAGCCGGTGTCAAGGAACAAGAAAGGGAAGAATCCGGGGACAGGAAATGGAAGAAAACGGTGCAAAGAGAGGTAGTATATGAAAAAACAAGAGGAAGAAAAACTGTACGAACAGAAAAAATGTGGAAGAAAGAGAATCCGTATGAGACTGTGTCAGGAGAATGTTCTTGATGAGATGCAGGAACAGAAGCTGCTTCACATTGAGAAGAACAGCTTCTGGTTTTTGTACGGGATGCTGTTTGTGGCGGTTATAATACAGGTCAGCATGGGGGGACGCCTGAGGGAAGCAGGCGCCGAAATGATCTGCTTTTTTGCGGTCAGTGTATTTCTGGTTTTCTCATGTCTGCGGCAGGGAATCTGGGACCGCCGTCTGAAGGCGGACTGGAAAACAAATCTCAGGGTGAGCTGCATAAGCGCCTTTATCGTAGCGCTGTGCAGTTTTCTGGGGATACCCAGGAGGAATCTTTCGACAAAAAGGTTTATCGGGGTCACGACTATGTGCGTGGTTATAACGTTTACTGTGACGTTTGCGGTGCTTGGTATCTGCAGCTATTTTTACCGGAAGAGGAAAGAGGCGCTTGAAGGTTATAATGTACCCTATAGAGTGGACACGATGGGAGAAAGGGATTTCTCGAAATGTTGGTTTCCGCTGGGGTAAAT
>CANQUH010000276.1 GCA_947626965.1 uncultured Lachnospiraceae bacterium | reverse complement strand
ATGCGGTCAGCGACTTCCAGCGCCAGCTCAATATCATGCGTGATCAGCAGCACGCCGTTTCCCTCATCAGCGAATGTCCGGAAGTCTTCCATGGATTTCTTCGCCAGCGCCAGATCCATGCCCGGCGTCGGTTCATCCGCGATAATCAGCTCCGGATTCCCTATCAGCGCGGAGGTCAGCAGCACGCGCCGCGTCATTCCGCCGGAACACTCGAACGGATATTTCGTATCCGTCTCCTCATTCAGCCCATACCGCGCAAAAAGCGACCTCTGCTTTTTCCGCCTCTCCGGGTCGTTCCGCCTGCCTCTCACAGGACGGCCGCTGCGCTTAAAATCCTCCCCATCGGAGCCGCTCCGTCCGCCGCGCACCTGCTCCCCTACCTTCATCAGAGGATCCAGGTAGGTCGTGCTCTGCGGTACAAACGCGATGCGGCTGCCGCGGTACTCCCGGATTTTTTCCGGCGTCAGCAGTTCTCCGTCAAAATACATCCTTCCCCCGATCCTGGCATTATAGGGAAGCATGTCGAGAATCGCGTGTGCGAGCAGGCTTTTTCCGGAACCGCTCGAACCCACAACCGCAACAATCTCCCCCTCATGAACCGAAACCGACAGTTTCGAGATCACCGGCAGTTCGATCTGCCGGCTGCTGTGATTGTTTTCATACTGGAGAAATGAAACCGAAAGTTCATCAATCTCAAGAATATGCCGTTTGTTCGTACAGCTCAAAATCCACACCTCCATTTCCGTATGTTCCTGTATTTTTACATCTCGTCAAATTGCCCTGCATATATGCAGAAAACATCTCATCAAAAATGCCTCACGGCAGGAGACGGGTTCGATTCCCGTTATCTGTCACTTGTCCTGAAAACGGTTTGGCCTGTCTGTTTTTATTCGTGCACACTATTTGGATCCAGCAGCCGTCTCAGGCTTGTCCCGCCCAGATCGAACAGCACAACTGTCAGCACCAGCATGATCCCGGGCAGCAGCGCAAGCCACCACTCTCCCATGATCAGATACCGCATGCTCTCCGACAGAATCACGCCGATCGCGGGCTGTTCCGACGACAGTCCCATTCCGAGGAACGTCACGCTGGACTCGTGCAGGATCGCGTGCGGAAACATCAGCACCAGACCCACGACAAACTGCGGAAAAAGATGCGGCAGCATATGTTTTGCCGCCACCTGAAGCTTACTGTGACCGAGCCGCTCCGCAATCTGAATATACTCACTCTCCTTCAGCTGCAGCACCTCGCCGCGGATCAGGCGGGCAAGCGAAGTCCAGTGCGTCAGCGCCACGCCGACGATCACGCCTTTTAATCCCTTGCCGCAGGCATAGGAGATCAGAATCAGCAGGAGAATATGAGGAATCCCCATAACCATGTCAATCACAAAACTGATCACGGAATCGGCCCTCTTCCCGAGCGTCGCCGCCGCAATTCCGAGCACAAGCGCCATGACCGCGCTGACCGCGGCCGCGCTGACGCCGATCAGAATGCTCATCGAGAGGCCGGTCAGCGTCCGGTAAAACATGTTCCGCCCCATCCAGTCAGTCCCGAACGGATAAGCAAGGCAGGGCGCCAGATTTTTCCGTGAAAAATCTGTCACCATCGACGCCTCACGGCAGAAATGTCCCGCAACGGCGACCGATGCGAGAAACAAAACGGAGAAGGCAAGAAGCATCTTCGCGCGCTGTCTCTGGTTCATTCTCTGGCCCCTCCTCTCCGGATGCGCGGATCCACCACGCCGTACAGCAGATTGGCGATAAAATTTCCGAGAAATACGATGGCCGCCGTGATCAGCGTGATTCCCATCAGCAGAGGCACGTCGCTCCCCGTCCCGGCCGTAACAGCCGCCTGTCCAAGTCCCGGATAGGAGAAAACCTGCTCCACCAGCACGGATCCGCCGATGATCTCACTGATCGAGGCAAACTGGAGCGTCATCGCGGGCAGCAGCACATTGCGCAGTCCGTGGCTGCGCACGATAGCCCCAAGACTTTCTCCTCTTGCGCGCGCAAAGAGAACGTAGTCACTCTCCATAATGTCAATCATCTTCTCCCGCGTGTGCAGCGCGATATTGGAGACGCCCGTGATGCTCAAAGTCACCGCCGGAAGAATCGCGTGACGCGCCCGGTCCAGGAATGTGACATCCTGCGCTTCCATACCGATCGGCACACTCAGTCCGATCGGCAGTATCTTCAGCCAGACGCTGAAAATGATCAGCAGAAGCAGCGCCAGCCAGAATGCCGGCGTGCTCGCAATCACAAGGCAGTATCCCTTGATCGCCTTGTCCGCGGGGCTGCCCCGAAAAACCCCGGCCAGCACACCCAGCACAAAGCCAAGCGTCCCGGATATCAGCCAGGCCAGCACAAGCAGAAACAGCGAATTCGCCAGCTTGACTTTGATAACCTCCATGACGGGCTGGCGGTAAAGCAGGGATGTTCCCATGTCTCCTCTTACCGCGTCTTTTGCCCAGTTTATATAACGTTCAACAGGGGGTGTGTCCACCCCCCAGTAAGAACGCAGTTTTTCCTTCTGTTCCTCGCTCATTGAGCCCAGAGCCGCCTGCCCCACATTCGCCTGCAGCGGATCGATCGGCGAGACCGACACCAGAGCGAAGGTCGCGATGCTCACCGCGATCAGCAGCAGAATCATGCGCAGGAAGCTCTTTCCGGCAAACCACAGATTATGCTTCAACAAAGTTTTTCTCCCATTCACTGAAAATTTTTATCCGCGGGTCCTGACGCGGGATCCGGACCGCTTTTGCAGCAGATGCTCCGGATCTCCGCAGTTCTTCCGCCCGCTCATGACGGGAAAGGAAATCCTATTCCCATTCCCACTCATCTACGTTATTGACGATCGACCAGCCGTGTCCGTGCGGATGAATCTTCTGATCCGCAACCTTCAGGCCATCGCGCACAAAATACAGATGATCAACATTGCACAGCCAGATCCACGGAATGTCTCCCTCCTGGGTGATGCCGGTCGTGCCGTCCCACTGCGCTTTTTTCCAGAGCTCATAGGACTCCTCCAGACTGGTCGCCTGCAGCGCCTGATCCATATAGCTGTCCACGGTCTCGTTCGTATATGGAGAATACTCCGCAAATCCATCGTCCAGTGTGTGATAAATATTGTAGAGCTCCATCGGCGTATGAGCGCCCCAGCCCCAGACAAGCGCGTCCGACTGCGCGCGGGTGTAGGCGGTATCCCAGCCGACACCCTCCGTCGTCACTTCAATTCCGAGCTCCTTCAGCTGATTCGCCGTATCCTCCGCGAGCGCCTGTCGCACGGAATCTCCGCTGCTGAACATCAGCGTGAACGCGGCTTTCACTCCGTCCTTCTCCCGGATGCCGTCCTCTCCTTCGACCCAGCCGGCCTCATCCATAAGCTGCTTCGCCGCATCGAGATCATACTCTGTGACCGCCTCGTCATTGTACCACGGCATCTTGTCACAGATACTGTAGGCCGCGGAACCATGTCCGTTCAATACATTCTGAATCATCTCGTCGCGGTCGATCGCGAGATTGATTGCGCGGCGTACATTGACATCCGCCATAAACGCGTTGCCGTACGTAACTCCGTCAATCTCCTCCGGCTCCACAGCCGGCAGGTTGAACCCGCGGTTATCCACCGACTCCACACTGAAAAGACTGTACCCCGAAATTTCCATATCCGAGTAGGAAGCCGCCGTGTGAGCCACATCCACCTGCCCGGACATCGCGGCCGCGAGCGCCGCGTCCTCCTCCATCAGAAGAACCGTCACCTTTTTCATCTTCGGAGCCTCCCCGTAATAATCCGGATTCGCCTCAAAGATGATCTGCTGGCCCTTATCCCACTGTTTCATAATGTAACGTCCGGAACCGATCGGGTTCTGACCATAGTTTTCATCATATGCGTGTTCCGGCACAATACCCACAACCGCCATCGTGTACGGCCAGATCGAGTATGGTTCGTTCATATGAAACTCCACCGTCGTATCATCAACCGCCACCGCTTCCTTCAGCATCGTAAAATCATTGACCGAACTGACATCGCGGCAGTTATTGTAGGTAAACGCGACATCTGACGCGGTCAGCGGCTCGCCGTCCGTAAATTTTACGTCGTCACGGATCTTGACCGTCCAGGTCAGTCCATCCTCGCTGCAGCCGTACTCCGTCGCCAGATCATTCTCGATCCCCAGATCCTTCGTCGTGCGCACCAGCGTGCTCTGAATCAGCGGTTCATGTACATGCTCGCCCGCACCCCAGCCATACGCCGGGTCAAAACCAGAAGAAGGCTCCGAGGAAGGCGGCATCGTGACGACGACCTCATCCTTTGCTTCCTCCGCCTGCACATCAGGGGCAGACCCCCATATCAGACACGCCGACATCGCCAGAAAGAAAAGGGCAGCCGCTCCCGTCCTCCGGCAGAAACCTGAAAAATGCGGCTGCGCGGCCGCGCTTAATAAATTTGTAATTCTTTTAAATCTCATTGCTCTTTCTCCTGTCTGAACACTTATGCCCGCCTGGCGGACAACTGTCCTGAATCAACAATCATATTTTTCGTTCATTA
>CANQUH010000275.1 GCA_947626965.1 uncultured Lachnospiraceae bacterium | reverse complement strand
GTCTGCACGCTGGACACAAACTCATTGAACCGTTCCTTCACATCATATTTTGCCCGCTCAACGCTGCGCCACAGACAGAGAGACATGATCGGCGCGAAGATCAGAAGCCAGGATTCGTAGCGGCTGAAATCGGAGTACTGCGTTTTCGAGAGCAGCCGCGAGAATACGGGTGCAGTGAGAAAAGAAATTCCCCGGACAAAAAGCTGAGAGATAATATAGAAAATACCTGCACGCATGGCAAGACTGTTTAAGGATTGGTTCTTTCGTTTTTCAGACAATATATCAGCTTCTTTCATTCATGGCGGAACCCTGCGGCGCAGGGATAGAACGCCTGTTTTGAAGTTTAAGGTTGTTTTATAATCAAAGGCCCCGTTGCAAACAGCGGGGCGTCAGACTTGCAAGCATAAATGTTACTGTATATTACATACGAAACAGCGCAGCTTTCCGTTCGGATCCGGCGGAATGACGTCCATCCATGTAACAGAAATGCGGAACTCATCTCCGTAGAGCCGGTCAAGCTGTTCTCTGAAAAATTCTTCGATCTGGCTGTCCGTGTAAGTGTGATCCTTCGGATCGCGCACAAGCTCAACCCGCAGATCATGGAAAGATTCCTGAACATAGCGGAACTGGGCGATCCCGGTGATTCCGTTCGGAATCTTGCGGAGCTCCAGCACGGAGGACTCGCTTCCGTCCTCATGCCGGATCATGTCGTTGAGTCTGCCGTGAATCTTTGTGATATAGCGGATTCCCTCGCAGGTGAAGGATGAGGCCAGGTCTCCGACGTCGTAATTGATGATCGGGAAATCTGTCTTATAAAGAGGAGTCAGGATCATTCTTCCATTGTCGGCCAGGTGATTCTGTTCATCGTAAATATTCACGACATGGGTGTCATTGCAGATATCATAGTATTTTCTGCCGGGATACTTTACCACACAGCTTCCCGTCTCGTCGCAGCCATAGGCGTCCACAAGTCCGGCGCCGAATGTCTTTGCAAGAATGTTTTCCGTCATCTCATCGACCATCTCACTGACCGGTATGTACCATTTTGGTTTATGTACGGGGAGATTATGTTCCTGCGCGTACAGAGCGAGGCGCACGATACAGTTTTTGCGCAGGCAGATCAGATCCGGCCGGTATTCATTCAGTTCCCGGATGACATCGTCCATGCCGTCATCCGTACACCGTTTTTCGGAGAGAATACGCCTCTGCAGAATTCCGAGCTTCTGCACAACGGAATCGCGCTTTGTCTTTGTGTCGCGGTAGCTCGATTCGAAAGAGATCATTTTCCCGAAGAACGGGTCGTAGCCAAAGCTCATCAGAATCCGGATCCAGCTGGCGTTCGCGACCGCATGCTCGCGCTGAGACTGGTACAGCTTCAGCGGGATTCCCGAAGAACCGCTGGTGCTGGTCGCGTCCCAGAGATCACGCTTGCCGGGATTCTGCTCATAGAGTTCTCTCATCCATTCGCGAAGTTCTGCTTTTGTCAGAACCGGAAACCGGACAAGGTCCTCACTGCATTTGAAGTCTTCCGGGCGCAGATTGTTTTCCTCAAAACGTTTCCGGTAAAACGGTATTTTCCAGGCGGCCTTCATGAGTCTGCGGATGTTTTTGTTCTGCCGGGCCTTGACTTTTCTGCGGTCCCGGTTAAAATTTTTTTCAAGTCTCATAAGATAAAAGAACGTTGTGACGTTCATCAGTTTTTTCTGGATTTGTAAAGACATGAGCATTCTCCTTTGTATCCGCTGCGGGAAGGCGCGTGCGGCGCCCTTTCTTTCCCAGAAATTAATCATAACAGGTTTATTAGTATAACAGAAAACTCCGGGGATGACAAGAGGGGGAGGCATATGATAGAATAGACAAGTACGGTATAAAGTTGTATATTACTGGACACGAAGTGAACAGTAACCGGCTGCCTGCAGAGAAAAGGCGGCAAAATATGGAAGCAGTATAAGAGAGGACTGAGGACATGCAGGAAAACAGCGGGGACAGACCGCATGACAAAGCTTTGTGGAAAAGCATGAAGGGAGTTGTCAGCAAATACAGGCGGGCAAAAATCACCCCGGAGACGATCCATGCGGGGAGACAGGAAGAAACGGTAAAGCGATATACTCCATCTGTTGAGGAAGGACTCACGGAATCTCAGGTGCTTGAGCGTATAAAGAACGGCGCTGTCAATACGGCGGTGGGATCCCCCTCAAAAACAAAAAAGGAAATTATCTACAGCAATATATTTACTTATTTCAATCTGATTTTTTTCCTGATCACAGTCTGTCTGTGTCTGGTGAGATCGTTCCGGAGTCTGACTTTTCTGCCCGTAATCCTTACCAATACGCTGGTCGGGATTGTGCAGGAACTCCGGGCAAAGAAAATTCTTGATGAACTGAATATTCTGAACGCGCCGAGAAATACCGTGATCCGCGAGGGAAAGAAAACCACGATCCCGGCGGAGAATCTGGTTCTCGACGACATCATTGTGTTCCAGGCGGGAAATCAGATCCCGGTGGATGCCATCGTGGAGAAGGGATCCGTCCTGGTCAATGAGTCCCTGATCACAGGAGAATCTGATTCCATCGAAAAGCAGGAAGGCAGCGTGCTTCTTTCCGGAAGCTTTATTGTATCGGGAGAGTGCAGGGCAAGAGCAGACCAGGTGGGAAAGGATTCCTACGTATCCAGACTGACGCTTCAGGCGAAGACGATGAACGGGGATGAAGATTCCGAGATGATGCGCGCGCTGGACCGCCTGGTGAAGATGATCGGAATTCTGATTATTCCGATCGGGATTATCCTGTTCAGCCAGCAGTATTATATCAACGGGACATCCGTGCGGGACAGTGTGGTCACAACGATGGCGGCTATCATAGGGATGATTCCGGAAGGTCTTTACCTTCTCACCAGCGCCGCGCTTGTTGTGAGTGTGATGCGGCTTGCCGTGCAGAAGGTTCTCGTTCATAATATGAAATGTATTGAGACGCTTGCAAGAGCCGATGTTCTCTGCGTGGACAAGACTGGGACAATCACTGAGAACACGATGACCGTAAAGAAAGTCCTGCAGCTTCCTCCGTGGACGGAACAGACACAGGAGATAAAAGAGAATGCGGCGGAAAAATCAGAAGCAGAACAGCGGGCTCTGCCCGCCGATATGGAAACGCTTGCGCAGCTGGAGCTGATAATCGGAGATTTTGCCGCCGCGATGGCGACGGACAATATCACAATGAAGGCGCTGAAAGAATATTTTAAAAAGAGAAGCGGAAGACGGCCGGAGCAGGTTTTCCCGTTTTCTTCCGAGACAAAATACAGCGCCGCTGTGTTTGGAGAAGATCAGTATGTGCTTGGCGCTCCGGAATATGTTCTGCGGGACCGGCTTGACAGATACGCCGGCGAGATTGGAAAATACACGTCTCAGGGCTACCGCGTGCTGGTCTTCGCAAAATACGAGGGCCTTCTGGACGGAAAGGCGCTGACCGGAACGGCAGATCCGCTCGGCATGGTTATGCTCGCAAACCCGGTGCGTGAAAACGCGAGAGAGACATTTGCCTATTTTGCCCGCCAGGGGGTTGAGGTCAAGGTGATCTCCGGGGATAATCCGGCGACTGTTTCCGAGATTGCGAAGGAAGCCGGAATTCCCCACGCAGAGAAGTATGTGGACGCGTCCGTCTGGTCGAATGAGAAAGAACTGCGCAAGGCGGCAGAAAATTATACGGTGTTCGGGCGCGTGAATCCCGAACAGAAACGGCAGCTTGTGCATGCGCTGAAAGACCGGGGACTTACCGTGGCAATGACGGGCGACGGCGTGAATGATGTGCTTGCGCTCAAGGACGCGGACTGCAGCATCGCCATGGCTTCAGGAAGCGACGCAGCCGCTCAGGTATCGCAGCTTGTGCTTCTCGAGTCTGATTTTTCAAGGATGCCTTCCGTGGTCAGCGAAGGTCGGCGTGTGGTCAATAATATAGAACGGACAGCCAGTTTGTTTCTGGTCAAAAATATTTTTTCACTTTTATTGTCCATTTATTCGATTGTGCTGACGGTGAATTATCCGCTGGAACCGTCTCAGATTTCCCTGATCGGCATGTTCACGATCGGGATCCCGGCATTTTTGATGTCGCAGGAAAAAAATACGGAACAGATCAAAGGCCATTTCCTGAGCAATGTCCTGTTTAAGGCGCTTCCGGGAGGGCTGACGGATTTTCTGATCGTGAGTGCGCTGTATATTTTCTGTATCGAGTTTGAGGTCAGCGCGAGGGATGTCTCCACTTCCTCCACAATCGTGCTTGCGATTGTCGGACTGATGATTCTGTATCAGATCGCCTCGCCCATGACACGCTATCACTGGCTGATCTGGTGCTGTATGGCGGCGGGACTTCTGTACTGCATGATTTTTATGAACAATATTTTTGCGGTCACAAGCATCTCGAAAAAGAGCCTCATGCTGCTTGTACTCTTTGCGGTTCTGACGGAACCGACATTCCGCTATCTCAGTCTTCTGACACGAAAACTGTCCAACTGGTATGTCAGAAGAAAAAATGCATCATAATGGCAAATTTTTGTAGAT
>CANQUH010000274.1 GCA_947626965.1 uncultured Lachnospiraceae bacterium | reverse complement strand
GATTATCCCCGCAGTTTCAGCTACGGACTTATGGAGGTGGCAGGCGCGGGAGTGAAACTTACGTTTGACGAGGTGGTCCAGATTGCCGATAATCGAATGTATGAATATAAAAGAAAAAATAAAAAAGAGCGCAGATGACGCAGCAGGGCCAGCCGGTGAATAATGTGCCGGCTGGCCCTGCCGTTGTACGCGAAGACAAGCGCGGAGGCCGAAATAAGTTTTGAGAATCCGAATGAGGGGGAAGATAAGACTGTGTACCGGATTTTGATCGTGGAGGATGACCCGGTAATTGCCGGCGCCATGTGCCGGCAGATCGGACTTTGGGGATTTGAGGTAAAATGTGCAGAAGATTTTCGGGATATTACGGGGGAATTTAAAGATTATGATCCGCATCTGGTTCTGCTCGACATCATGCTGCCATTCTATGATGGCTATTACTGGTGCAGCGAAATTCGAAAATTTTCAAAAGTCCCGATCGTATTTTTGTCGTCGGCTTCCGATAATATGAACATTGTTATGGCGATGAATATGGGAGGCGACGATTTTATTGCAAAGCCGTTTGATCTGAATGTGCTGACAGCGAAGATTCAGGCAGTACTCCGGCGTACATACGATTTTGCGCCGGAGATGGCGCAGTCCGGCGGCGGGAATGTATTTGCATCGGAAGCGGCAAAGCCTGACGGCAGAGGTATGTCCGCATTGAAGACGGCAGAGTTTGACAGCGGAGATGCGAGCGCTCCGGGGATGGCAAAGTCTGGCGGCGGTGTGTCCGCATTGAAGACGACAGGGTCTGACAGCGGAAATGCAGGCGCTCCGGGGATGACGCGGCCCGGAAGCGGGGACATGTCTGAATCGGGGATGAAACATCCCGGTGCAGATGCGTCTGGTTTGGAGCAGGCGCCGAGAGGCATATCATGGAGCAGCGGACCGGCCGCGGCGGTTCTGGAACACAAGGGAGCTGTCCTTAACACATCGGATGCAAGCCTGTCCTTTCAGGGAAAGAGGGTTGAACTGACGAAAAATGAGTACCGCATCCTGCAGACGCTTCTCGCGGAAAAGGGACGGATTGTGAGCCGGGACAAGCTGATGCTCCGCCTGTGGGAGACGGACAGTTTTGTGGATGAAAATACGCTCACGGTCAATATCACGCGGCTGCGCAGAAAACTGGAACGGGAAGGGCTGGACGATTTTATCACGACGCGAAAAGGACTTGGGTATATGATTCGGGAATGATGCAGGAGATTTGCAGCAGGATCCGATTTCCGCACCGGAATTTGTGTGAAAGCCCTGCACGAAATTCCGGGAAGTAAAGACAGACAGGAAGGAGAAAGATAATGCGAGGCTGCATGTTTATACAATATCTGAAAAATTACAGATTCCAGATGCTGCTGCTGGCTCTGGTTTATATGATGAATACGCTGATTTTCCTGCTGCTTGGGCTGCGCCTGGACGCGGTGGGATATGCCTTAAGTCTTTGTCTCTTTTTTGGAGCAGTTTTCCTGCTTTTTGGATACAGGCGCTTTTGCGCCCGCTGCCGCAGACTGGAGCAGCTGAAAAAGGAGCTTGCGTTTACGGCGGGGAATTTCTGGCCGCCGGAAAATCTTTGGGAAGAAAAGTATCAGGAAATGCTGGGGAATGTGTGCGCGGACCGGCAGAGAATGGCTGAGCAGATGGAGGAGCGATACCGGGAGATGGTGGATTACTATACAGTCTGGGCGCATCAGATCAAGACGCCGATCGCCGCGATGCGGCTGCTTCTGCAGGGCGGAGATTTTCTGGAAAGAGAGGAACTGAAAGAGGAGCTGAACCGCATCGAGCAGTATGTCGAGATGGTGCTCTGCTATCTGCGCCTGGACGCGGACGAGACGGACTATGTATTCCGGGAATATGATTTGGATGAGATCGTGCGCCAGGTGGTGCGCCGCCATGCTTCGGCATTTATTCGCAGAAAGCTGCGTCTGGTGTATGAGCCGTTGTCCGTGCGGACTGTGACGGATGAGAAATGGCTGAAGTTTGTGATTGACCAGGTTTTGACGAATGCGCTCAAATATACGAAAAAGGGAACGATCTCGGTCACGCTGGAGGCCCCGAAGACGCTCTGCATTACGGATGAAGGAATCGGCATCGCGCCGGAGGATCTGCCGCGTGTGTTCGAGCGCGGCTACACAGGCGCAAATGGAAGAGTACAGAACCGGGCAAGCGGCCTTGGACTGTATCTCTGCCGCCGGATCTGCGAAAATCTCGGGCATCCGATCTCGATCACGTCTGAGCCCGGCGTTGGGACGCAGGTGCGCATCGGACTGCAGAACGCGGGGATCGTGGTGGAATAACTTACAAGAATGTAAGGTTCGTGTAAGGAAGATGAATGGCAGGATGAGAGGAGGACTGATAAAATACGGATAGTTCTACGCAGCAGATGTTCCGGCAGGTCAGAAAGTTCCGTTTTGCGGACGCTGTAAGAAGAAAAAATGGACGTAATATTCTTCTGGAAACTGATATCTGACTGGTATTGTTGCGTGAACTGCAGAATTTTCAGGGAGGATGAAAAAGATGGCAATTTTATCAGTCAAACATTTGAAAAAGGTCTATACGACACGCTTTGGCGGAAATCAGGTGCAGGCGCTCTCGAATGTGTCGTTTGAGGTGGAAAAGGGAGAGTACGTGGCGATCATGGGAGAAAGCGGGGCCGGAAAGACGACGCTGCTCAACATCCTGGCTGCTCTCGACCGGCCAAGCGGCGGTCTGGTCATGCTCGATGAGCGGGAGTTTTCGACGGTGAAGGAGTCGGAACGCGCGGCATTTCGGCGCGACAATCTCGGTTTTGTGTTCCAGGAATTTAATCTGCTGGATACGTTCTCGCTGGAGGACAACATCTTCCTTCCGCTCGTGCTCGCTGGAAAGCCGTACAGGGAGATGCAGGAACGCCTCGCTCCGCTTGCCAGAAAACTCGGAATTGACTCGATTCTGAAAAAATATCCGTATGAGGTTTCCGGAGGACAAAAGCAGCGCGCGGCTGTGGCGAGAGCGCTGATCAACAATCCGAAGATTGTGCTCGCCGACGAGCCGACCGGGGCGCTCGATTCGCGCTCGACTGACGATCTGCTGCGCCTGTTTGCTTCGATCAATGAGGAAGGGCAGACGATCCTGATGGTGACGCATTCGGTCAAGGCGGCGAGCCACGCGGGACGCGTGCTTTTTATCAAAGACGGAGAGGTGTATCACCAGCTTTACCGGGGAAACTGCACAAACGAGCAGCTCTATCAGAAGATATCGGATACGCTGACGATGCTCGCGACAGGAGGTGACCGCTCATGAAACGGCGCGTTCTGTTTTACCCGAAGATGGCGCTGACCGGGATCAGAAGGAACCAGAGAACCTATGGTCCGTACCTTCTGACCTGCGTCATCATGGTTATGATGTATTATATCTTTAATTATCTGAAGGACAGTCCGCAGGTGACAATGATGAAGGGCGGCGATATCCTGCAGAGTATGCTGATGATGGGAAGCTGGGTGTTTACTCTGTTTGCAGTCATCTTTCTGTTCTACACAAACTCGTTTCTGATCCGGAACCGGAAAAAGGAATTCGGTCTGTACAATATACTCGGGATGGACAAGAAAAATATCGCCCGGATTCTTCTGTGGGAATGCCTGATCATGGCGGCTGTATCGTTTGGAGGAGGACTTTCCTGCGGAATCCTGTTCTCGAAGCTGGCGCAGATCTGGATCGCGTATGTGATGAACGACACGGCGGATATGCGGTTTCAGATTGGGACAGGAGCCATCATCCAGACTTTGATGATATTTTCGGTTATTTTCGTGTTGATTCTGCTGCACGCGTTCTGGCAGGTCGGAAAGTCGAAGCCGGTCGATCTGCTGCACAGCGCGGCAGTCGGAGAAAAGCCGCCGAAGGCGAACTGGATCCTGGCGCTTCTCGGATCCGCGATTCTTGCGAGGGCCTACTATATCGCGGGCACCATTCAGGATCCGCTCAGTGCTCTGCTCGCATTTTTTGTCGCGGTCGGCATGGTCATCCTGGCGACTTATCTGCTGTTTGTTGCCGGTTCCGTCGTTCTGTGCCGCCTGCTGCAGAAAAATAAGCGTTACTATTACAAGGCGAATCATTTTATCTCCGTCTCGTCGATGGTGTACCGGATGAAGCGCAACGGCGCGGGGCTTGCATCCATCTGTATCCTGTCCACCTCTGTGATGGTCATGCTCGCCTGCGTCTTCTGCCTGTATATCGGGAACGAGGACCGGCTGTACGGGCGCTACCCGAGACAGATCGAGTTCTGCGTCTATTCATTTGACGAGGCCGAATATCAGGCGCAGTTTGACGCAGTGGGTGAAGTACTCGCAGCGCACGGCCTTTCTGCGGAGAATGAGCAGAACTGGCGGTATCTGTCATTTGGAGGGTACTTTGACGGGGATCAGGTCATTCTGGATCAGAATAAGCTTGACATGACGCAGTCGCATGCGGTGGTCACATTCAACAGCGTGAGAGACGTGTATTTTGTTCCGCTTGAGGATTACAACCGTCTGACCGGCCGGAACGAGACGCTTGCGGACAACGAAGT
>CANQUH010000273.1 GCA_947626965.1 uncultured Lachnospiraceae bacterium | reverse complement strand
TCCGCAATCGTCCCGGCGGCAAAGACCGTGTGGCCGTCCCGCTCCATCGAAAACGTAATGCCGTCTGCCAGCCCGCGGTCATCCTCAACAATCAAAAGTTTCATACTGTTACCTCCTCCTGTTTGGCTTCACCGAGCGGGCAAATGCGCCCCTTAGACACCAGAAAGAAAGGGAGCAGCTCACGCAAGCGCCACCCTGCACCGCTTCTTATAGCACGCGATCCCGTACTTCAGGATCTTCTCTATCCCATAGTCCTCCAGATCATCCTCATACCCGGTGTGCTCGATCTGCTTCAGCGCTTCCCTGCACGCCGCCTCCAGATCCCCGTCATGCGCATACTTTACTTCGATGATGATCCCCATATCTCCCGTGTCCGGCTCCGCGAGGATATCTGCGTATCCTTCCCCCATCTCTCGATTGGATGTGACTCCCCACCGGCTCTTCACTCCCAGAATTCCAAGCAGCACGCCATGATAGAAGTTCTCCTTCATTTCCTTCCTCACGGCTGTGTCGCGGATGCTGATCGTCCTTCTCAGGTAGTCCGTGAAGATCCTCTCTACATTCTCCGCTTCCCCGTTTTGCAGTGCTTCACAGAAGCGGTTCAGCGTCTCCCCGTCCTCCCGCACATTTTCCTTGAAATATTCCATGATCTGCGTCACAAAGATGTCGCGCACCGCCAGGTTGGGGATCGCCAGTTTCATAATCCTTCCTTCCGCCTTCCCTCTCTGCGTCAGATAACCTGTCGTAAAGAGCAGGCTCCAGATGTTGTCGACCGTCAGATAAATCTCCGGGTAGGTCAGTTCCTGCCGGATCTCCTTTGTGACAGTCTCACCGGCCACCAGGCGTTCGATCTCCCGCTTGAGCGTCGCCGCGTTTCCCGTTTCCTGAATAAACCTCTTCACCGCGTCATTGCTGCTCGTGTTGATCCAGTAATTCTCCGGCTGCGCGTCTCTGTCACCCAGTAAAGAATCGCAGTAGTTCAGAACATCCCACGGGCAGTAGACATCTACATTTCCAAAGTGATAGCCGTCATACCACTCTCTGGCCGCATGGTAGCTGTCCGGATAGCCATAATACTCCAGAAGTTCCTTTACTTCCGCATCCGTAAAACCGAAATACTCGTCAAAGTGCACATCCGTAATGGAGCGGACCTTCAGGTTGTTCAGCCCGGTAAAGATACTCTCCTTTGAGATCCGCAGGCACCCGGTCAGCACCGCAAATTTCAGACTGCTGTTTGTCTTCAGCGCCTGCCCCAGCAGGCTGCGGATCAGGGAGATCATCCGGTCATAGTATCCATTCGCATGGGCTTTCGCCAGAGGAACATCATACTCGTCGATCAGCAGGATCACTTTTGTTCCATGATGCTTCTCCAAAAGTTCCGACAGCCTCTTCAGACCGTTGCCAAAGACGCCTTCGCTCATATTATCATCCAGAAGTTTTCGGTAGTCTGCTTTGTCCTGTTCACTCAAAGCATCACTGTTCAAAAGATACTGCATCTTTCCCGCCGCGCTTTTCAGAGTCATCGCCGCCATCTCGAATGCTGTCTCATAAGTACGCGCGTCAATCCCCTTCAGTGAGATAAAGACGACCGGATACTTCCCCATATATTCCTCACAGAGCGCCTTCTCCTCTGCGATCTCCAGCCCGTCAAAAATGCTTTTATCCCCGTCCAGAGAGAAAAAATGCTCCAGCATACTCATATTCAGCGTCTTCCCGAACCGCCGCGGACGGGTGAATAAATTTACTTCCCCCCAGTTGTTAAGCAGATCGCGGATCAGTCCGGTCTTGTCAACGTAGTAAAAATCGTCAGAACGAAGTTTTTCGAAATTTTCAATCCCGATCGGAAGTTTTTTTCTGGACATCTTCATTTTGCCACGCCCCTTTCATTCCTCAGGTTTTCCTCTTTGAAAATACTATACCTTGTTTTTTCTTCTGAAGCAAATATTTTTCATAAGGAGAAAAATTTTTCAGCTTATATACAGTAAATGGGACTGCCGGAAAACCCATCAGGCATTTTCCGACAGCCCCACTCAAATTATTGTCCATAAAACCTGTCTCTCATTTCCAGCACGGCGGAAGCTGCGGGTTCTCCACGCGCACCGGCTCCGGATAACTCTGTCCATGGAGCTCAAGCTCCACCCGCTCGATCACCTGCGGTTCAAGCGGCCGGTTAACCTCCACGCCCGCGATCGGGAAATCCGTGACCGGGACAATCGGCACCTTTTCCAGCCGCCAGATCTCATCCATTCCCTCAACCACGCGCCCGAACACCGGATAGATTCCCTTGTGCTCCGGGCAGTCCCGCAGCGGAAAGAAGAACTCGCAGCCTGCCAGTCCCGCCTCCCCGTAACCGCCCATCGCCACCATCCCCGGATGGGAGTCAAGCGGCGTAAGCTCCGGGTGCAAAGCAAATTCATTTGGGATCAGGTAGAGGCACTCCGGGCGCCCGAACGCCGTGTAGCTTACGTCCACCCAGTTTCCCGGCACGATGCGCTCGATCGCATGATGATCCATATAGCCGCGCGAAGCAGCATAGATAAAACTGCTGACCGTATTCGGCGCGTGCTCCGGCAGAAGCTCGATGACGATACGGCTCTTATTTTCCATATATAATGTCGCAGTCGGATGCAAACTATCCCTCCTGACCGATGATTTCCAGTTTTTTCGGATAATGGTTCAGTACCTCGCAGCCATCCTCCGTCACCAGCACCAGATCCTCCACGCGCACGCCGGTATCGCCGCCCAGATAGATGCCCGGCTCGATTGAAAAGATCATCCCCGGTTCCGCCTTCTGCGCGTTCACGGACGACACATCACCGTACTCATGCTCCGAGAGTCCGATAAAATGCCCGAGCCGGTGCGTAAAATATTCCCCGTACCCTTCCGAGCTGATCAGATCCCGCGCTGTGCGGTCGAGCTCCATCAGCGGAACGCCTGGCCGAATCCTGCGAATCGCCGCCTCGTTTGCCCGGCGGACCGTCTCATAAACACGGCGATGTTCTTCACTGATCTCCTTATAGTAAAACGTCCGCGTCATGTCCGAGCAGTAGCCGTCCTTGATGCAGCCGACGTCGAACAACACCGAATCGCCCGCGCAGACCGGCGTATCGTCCGGCGCATGATGAGGATCGGCCGCGTTTGCCCCGAAAGCGACCAGCGGCTCAAACGAGAACCCATCCGCACCCAGACCCAGATAGATATCCAGCATCTGCTCTGCAGCCTCCCGCTCGGTCACACCCTCGCGGATCAGCTTCTTAAACTCCGCCATCGCCCGGTCGTTGATCGCGGATGCCGCGCGCATTTTCTGCTGCTCCTCTTCGTCCTTGACGCCTCTGGTTAAGTCGACCGCCAGCGACGCGTTGACAAAACCCTTCGCCGCTTTTAATTCCATCAGAGGCAGTAAAAACCGCGCCTTCAGATCCTTGTCCACGCCGAGCGGCGTTTCGCGGTCCACGTACTTTGCGACGATCTCCATCACCGGATCGGTGTCCGTGTGCCAGACCTTCTCGACACCGACGTCCTCCGGCACATGAAAGAGGCGGTTCAGAAAGAATTTATGCTTTCCGTCCGCTCGAATATAAAGGGCGTAGAACCGCTCGAACGGCTCTACGCGCACTCCTGTCAGATAGTAGATGGAGATCGGGTCCACGATCAGCATCTGCGTAAGACCCATCCCTCTCAATGCCTCCAGAACACGTTCTGTACGGCTCGTATTCATATGATCAGCTTCCTTTCGCGATTATGAAAAAGTTTTGCGCAGCTTCGGATCGAGCAGGTCTCTTAAACCGTCGCCGATAAAATTCGCCCCCACCGCCATCGTGAAGATCGCAAGGCCGGGGAATCCCGCCACCCAGAATTTGTTAAAATAACCGACGCCGTCAGACACCATCATGCCCCACTCCGGCGTGGGCGGCGCGGAGCCAAGTCCCAGGAAGCTCAAGGTCGAGAACATCAGAATCTGGTTTCCGATGTCGGTCGTGGCCATAATCAGCACCGAACTGATGCTGTTCGGGATCACTTCCTTGATCAGAATTCGCAGCTTCGAGGCACCGAGCGCTTCCGAGGCCGTCACATACTCGTTCTCCTTGACGCTCAGCACCACGCTTCGCATCATGCGCGCGTAAGTCGGCCAGGCTACGATCACCAGCGCGAACATCGTGTTGAACAGGTTGGAACCCATAACCGCATTGATGATCATGGCGAGGATCAGCGACGGAAACGAGAGGATCATCTCTGAGAAACGCATCATCACATTGTCCACCTGCCCGCCGACATAACCGGCGACCGCCCCGTAGAACGTGCCGATGAAGCCGGCGATGATCACGGTCAGGCAGCCGGCCAGCAAAGAATACCTTCCGCCGTAGATCACACGGCTGAAAATATCGCGCCCGAAATTATCGGTACCAAAGATATGCGCAGCGGACGGCGCATTCAGACGGAGTACCAGATCCTGCTCGATCGGATCGTAGGGCGCGATCACCGGAGCAAGCACAGCCGCCAGTATCCACACCAGGCAGATAATGACGCCGAGCGTAAAGAGATAGTTGGATTTGAATAGTCGTTTGACGGACTGCAGCATCAGTTGCACCTCACTCTCGGGTCGATCACGCCGTAGAG
>CANQUH010000272.1 GCA_947626965.1 uncultured Lachnospiraceae bacterium | reverse complement strand
CCGGAAACATTGAATTTTCCGGGATTTTCGAGTCGTTTCGACTCTGATTTTATGGCAAAACTGTAAAACTCAGGTATTTGTTTTACGACACTGCCACACTGGACACAGTCTTTTCGTATTATATACCAGCTTTCTCCTGTTTTCCACAAAATTTCTGCGTTTTTTCTTTCAGATTGTGCGCTACTCATGGTACTTGTTATTGTGAAAGCCCCGGACGGCGGCCATATTTGCGCTACTTCAGATTTTATGCTATGATAGTCAGCAGCCAAAAACTTTTATCCGCAGGAAAGAGGGTGACATCTTGCCGACCATATTTCATATTGATGTAAATTCCGCGTATCTGAGCTGGACCGCGATCGAAAAACTCAGGGAAAACCCTTCCCTCGACCTGCGCACGATTCCATCGATCATCGGCGGCGATGAAAAGAGCCGGCATGGGATTGTTCTCGCAAAATCAATCCCTGCGAAAAAATTCGGTATACGGACAGCCGAACCTGTGGCCTCCGCGTTCCGCAAGTGTCCGACTCTGCACATGGAACCGCCCGACCACAAACTTTACAAAAAGAAAAGCAGGGAACTGATGTCTCTGCTTCACACCTATACTTCTGATATTGAACAGGTATCCATCGATGAGTGCTATCTCGACTTCACACCGATTGCGCACCGGTTTTCTTCCCCTCTGTCAGCTGCGAGGGAAATTGCAGACAGAATACGCAATGAGCTTGGCTTCACTGTTAACATCGGGATTGCCCCGAACAAGCTTCTCGCAAAAATGGCAAGCGATTTCGAGAAACCGGACCGCATACACACGCTCTTTCCCGAAGAGATTCCCACAAAAATGTGGCCGCTTCCCGTCGGAGAGCTTTTTATGGTAGGACACGCAAGCGCGGAACGGCTGGCCAGGCTCGGCATCCACACGATCGGTGAGCTTGCTCACGCAGATCCGGCATTTCTGCAGCTTCATTTCAAAAGTCACGGCATCTCCATGTGGGAGCATGCAAACGGGATCGACCATTCTTTTGTGGACTCCGAAGAACACGATCTGAAAGGAATCGGCAATTCCACCACGCTCTCGGAAGATATCACCCGGACGGAAGATGCCCGGAAAGTACTTCGGAAACTGGCGGAACAAGTCTCCCAGAGACTTCGGAAAGCCAGACAGATCGCCGGAACTGTCACTGTTGAAATTAAGTACAACACCTTTCAGTCCTGCTCCAGACAAACACAGCTTTTGTCCCCCGTCAACACCGCTGACGAGCTCTTTCAGTGTGCCTGTCAGCTTTTTGATGAACTGTGGAACGGTACACCAGTCCGCCTGCTCGGACTGCGCACGACAAAACTGGTGTCTGATGACACGCCGGTACAGCTCTCTCTGTTTGACTTTGGCTTCTCTGCCCTGCCAGAGGAAAAGAGAACGCCTGCATCAGAGATCCCTGCTGCCTCTGGCAGAAAAGTACTGCCCGCTTCCACACAGAATCCTGGAAGGACATTCTCTCCCGTCAGAGGAGAAGAACCCACAAGTATGCCTTCCTCTACCAGAACGCAAAAAACCGGCGTACTCTCTTCCGGCAGAGAACAGACGGCAGATGGAGGAGCAAAAAAGAGTTCCACGATTTCCAAAGCTGCGGCACAAAACCGTCAAAATCAAAACCTCTTTCCGGATCCCTCCATTTTGAATCGTCAGAAGCGCCTCGACGAAGCCGTCAGCCAGATCCGTCAAAAATTTGGAAAAAATGCCATTATGCGGGGAGCCCTACTCAATCCATCCTCCGAACCTCCGAAGGAGCCGTCCTGAAGCGTTCCTGCACGCGCTGCGCAGGATTTGGCCCATTTCACCTTCACCTGACACCGGCTGAATCGGAGGCAAAATACCTTTTGAACCTGGTATCCTCAGTCCGGAATCACCGGCACCGCATCGGCAGGAATCGGACAGACATAGCCCTGCACTGTACGCTTTTCAAACTCGCGGCGCGCCTCCTGCAGAATCTCCGGTTTCGTCAGAAGATCAATCGCGGACGCTGCCAGCACCTTTCCCGCGCACAGGGCCGCCTTATGTCCGATCTCCGTCCGGTCACAGGAGACATTCTGCCAGCTGTGTCCTGGGCAGCCGTTCGGCCACGACGCCACGTGAATCTGGCCGGTCGGCGTCAGCCAGCTTACATCTCCCACATCCGTGGACCCGGCCTTGAACGCCTCCCCCTGATAAAGCGGCGCAAGAAACGCATTCATCGCATGGCCTGTCTCCGCCCGCATTCTCTGTACCTCCTCGCGCAGATTCGTATCAAATTCCGCGGCAACACCCGGTATGCCGTCGCTGCCCGGATACGTCTCTGCCAGCGCATCGGCAAACTTATTCTCCTCCTCTGTATAGGACGGAACTCCAATCTCTTTAAAATTCTCATACAGTACACGCTCAATCACAAAGTTGCTGACCGTGTCCGCAACCCCGTCGATAAATTTGCGCTCAAACGTCGTGTCCGTCATCAGCGCCGCTCCCTCAGCGATCCGGTCCACTCTTTTCTGCAACTCTACCGCCTCAGCTACATGATTCGACCGCACCATGTAGAGCACGCTCGCCCGCGGCTGAACTACATTCGGACTGCAGCCGCCTGCGTCGGTGATCGCATAATGGATCCTTGCCTTATCGCTCATATGTTCCCGCAGAAACTGGACGCCGATATTCATCAGTTCCACTGCGTCAAGAGCGCTCCGCCCTTTCTCCGGCGCTCCCGCCGCATGGGACGCAATGCCTGAAAACTTATACTGCACCTGAATGCAGGAATTCGACGAACCAGTCGCCGCCTCATTAACATCTTCCGGATGCCAGGTCAGCGCAGCGTCCAGCTCTCTCCACAGACCGTCTCTCGCCATAAATGCTTTTGCCGCTCCGCCTTCCTCTCCCGGGCATCCATACAGCACGACCGTTCCCTCCTGACCGGACCGCGCAAGAAACTCCTTCACACCAAGAGCTGCTGCGAATGCTCCCGCTCCGAGCAGGTTGTGGCCGCAGCCGTGACCGCAGCCGCCTGGCTGAATCTCTTCCCGTTCCGTTTTTCCGGCTTTCTGGGAAAGTCCAGAAAGCGCGTCGTACTCCGCGAGGATCCCGATCAGCGGTCTGCCGTTCCCAAAGCTCGCCGCAAACGCGGTCTCGATCCCGCAGATTCCACGCTCCACAGTAAAGCCCTCTTCTTCCAGGACTTTGCAGTATAAAGCCGCCGATTTGAATTCCTGCAAAGACAGCTCCGCAAATTCCCAGATCTGGTCTGCCACTTCTGTGATCAATCCTGCTTTTTCCTCTATCTTTTTTATTGCCTCTTTTTTCAATTCCTGTTCATGACCCATCCTCATAGCTTTTCTCCGTTTCTCTAAACTCCATTCTCTTTTTACGTTGAAAAATGCTTGCGGTACTTTAGAGATTGTGGTATATTAAACATTAGAGAGGGACATCTGCACTAACAGATGCCCCACAGGAGCTGCCGATAGACGGTTAGCCCGGATTATAAATAACTAAGAAATCAGCCGCTCAGTTTTCCAGACCGGGGCGGCTATTTCTGTGTCCTGTTACTATCTTTACCAAAAGAATATCCTATTTCTCTCCGAAGAGGGCTAACCGCCTGCCATCCTGGCAGTCCCAAGTAATACTACCATAATTCGACAGGAAATGCAATCACAGAACCTTCGCCAGAAAATCCTTCAGTCTCGGATTCTGCGGCCGCCCGAAGATATCATCTGGTGTTCCTTCTTCCAGCAGTTTTCCGTCTGCCATGAAGAGCACCCGGTTGCCGACCTCGCGCGCGAAGCCCATCTCATGGGTCACGCACACCATCGTCATACCTTCCTTCGCGAGTTCCTTCATAACGTCAAGCACCTCTCCGACCATCTCCGGGTCGAGCGCGGATGTCGGTTCATCAAACAGCATGACCTCTGGCTCCATCGCAAGCGCGCGCACGATTGCCACACGCTGTTTCTGTCCGCCGGACAACTGGATCGGATAAGCGCCGGCGCGGTCCTTGAGACCGACACGGTCCAGAAGTGCGAGAGCCTTCTCCTCGGCCTCAGCTTTTGCCATGCCTTTTACCTTCACCGGAGCAAGCGTCATATTGTCGAGGATCGTCATGTGTGGGAAGAGATTAAAGTGCTGGAACACCATCCCCATCTTCTGGCGCAGCTCGTCGATGTTGAGCTTCACCTTTTTTCCCTCGCTGTTCACATATTTCTTTTTTGTGATATCCACACCGTCAAATATGATTGAACCGCCGGTCGGCTCCTCAAGGAGATTCAGACTGCGCAGAAACGTGGATTTTCCGGAACCTGAGGGACCGATGACCACCATCACATCTCCTCTGCAGATATTCGTCGTCACGCCGTCAAGAGCCTTGATGGCGCCCATATTATAATGTTTTTTCAGATCAGTTACCTGGATCAGGCTGTTATCTCTTGTCGCCACGGCTCATCCTCCTTTCAAAATACGCGATCAGCTTCGAGGTCGGGAAACACAGGCAGAAATAAATCGCGGTCGCCACCAGCAGCGGCTCCACAATGATGAAGGTCGCGCCCTTCACCGCGTTGACCGCCGACATGATATCCTGCACGCCGATCGTGTAGGTGATCGCAGATTCCTTGATGATCAC
>CANQUH010000271.1 GCA_947626965.1 uncultured Lachnospiraceae bacterium | reverse complement strand
GGCTTCCGCCGAGATCATCCTGGTCAGCTGTCTGCCATTCATGCCAACCGCGCGCATCGCTCCGTATTGCTTTGTCCGGGCAACGGCGCTGATGGAAATACTGTTCATGGTATAAAAAAGAGTGATCATGCTGATAATTGCCAAAAACCCATACACAACTATCCGGACAGCCATGTAGGTTGCATTGTTTGATGCATTGCTCTCTCTTTGATCCGAGAAAATCACATCGCTTTCCACAAACTTATTGATCTGCTTCAGGGTCATCTCATCTGCTTCGTCATTCAGTCTGATGCCTATCATCGTGTAATTTGACTCCCCTGTCAGTTTCTCAAAGGTTTCCCGTGAGCATATGACAAGCCGTTCATCCGGAAATATGCCGCCTGATACAGAGCAGGTGATCCTGACTTCTTTTCCTCCGATCCGGAGCACATCTCCAATCTCCAGCGGATTATCCTTGTTCTGGATCGTCATTACCTGGCCGCTGTCTCCGAAAATGTCGGATATATCGCCCTGCATGACACTGTCTTTTGTCAGTTCAAGCAGTGTGTCGTCATAGGATTCCAGATTGATATGGTCAATATCCGGCCGCGATGCCGTTACAGGAATATTACTCATATAAGAACTTTCAAAAGCATACTCCACCCCGGAAACTTTTCTGATTTCATCCGTCAGCTCCGGCTCAATCACAAGGGCATTGGCATACCCGTTGAGCGTAAGATCCGGCTGATAAGCGTGAAGGGATGGCAGCAGACCGCGGGCAAAAATCAGGCCTACAGAGAAGCACAAAACCAGGATAATGCTCAGCGAGTAAGAAGCCGTCATCAAAAACCAGTTCTTCCGGGAGCCTGCCGCATGGTGAATTCCCAACATAGATTCAATGCGTCCAAAATGAAATTTTATCTTGCGCCAGCTGCCTCTGGGCAATTCTGAATTTCCTGAAACAGCCAGCATGGGGGAAACCTTCGCCGCTCTTTTGGCCGGAGCCTGCGCCGCCAGCAAGACCGTAATCACGCCAACCAGCGTACCGCAGATCAGCCCCACGGGGCTGACAGAGATGACCGGCATTGCAGAAAACTCACCGCCGCCTATTCCATAGCGAAGGCAGGCACAGACTCCCCAGCTGATGACCGTGCCCAGAATCAGACCGGCCGGCACAGCCGTTTTGCACCAGTTCAGCGCCTCCAGACGGACAAAACGGATGATTTGCTGGCGGCTCGCGCCCATGCACCGCATCATACCAAAGAATTGTATCCGCTGCGCGACGCTGCTGTTAAGACTCCCGGCAATCATCAGCACACCGGCAGTCATGACCAGCACAAACAGAAAAACTGCAATGGTATAGATTCCGTTTACAGAAGTATTTTCACTTTGGCCGGCAAGACCCATGACAGCCGTATTCTCAGAAATACATTCCGGCAAAATGCCGTACTTTTCGGACAGCTCTTCTTTTTCTCTGGAAGCCTCTTTCGCGTTTTGAAACTGAATCGAGTATATGGGATTTTCCGAAATTCCATTTTGAGACAGAAGATCACGGAAAGCATCGCACGTCATATATACAGCGACCAGATAAGTTTGGCCCTGATAATATCCCTTATCATCCGTCCCGAAACCTGTTACCGTAAAATTCGCGTCTCCCGCAGGCGTATGCACGGTTACCTGATCTCCAGGCTGAACATCCAGGGCAATCCTGGCATCAGGATTAAGGACAACCTCGTCATCCCGTCTTGGAAAAGCGCCTTCTTCCAGTCCGTTCATTATCTGGGTAAAATATACTTCGTCTGTTCCGTAAAGTGCGGCTTTCCTCTCTCCTATGTAATAAGGCTGCTCTGCGTCAACGTTAAAAGAATCCGACCATCCGGCTACTGCCACATCGGGACGCTGGCCGATCTCTTTCGCAATATCCGAAGAGAGGCCGCTGATCTGGAGATGCCAGCTCCCGTGTTTATTCTGCATGATTCTGTTCTGGGCCCGCATAAACATATCCGATACGCTAAAAACAGCCGTTACAAGAAAAACGGAAATAATGATGCAGAGCAGAGTCATACGGTTCTGCCGTTTCCTTACTCTGGCAGAAATCGGAATAAGACCAAGATAGCTTTTCATTCCCGGCACCTCCCTAAATCAGTTAATACTCCGTCAGAGACATTCAGCACCCGGTCTGCCGTCTGGGCGATTCTTCGGTTGTGCGTAATCATAATGATCGTCTGCTCATATTTTTTCGACGCCTCTTTCAGCAGAGCAATCACTTCGCTGCTGTTCTGTGAATCCAGATTGCCAGTCGGTTCATCGGCCAAAATCAGGGACGGACGGGTGAGCAGCGCACGTCCGATTGCCACACGCTGCTGCTGACCGCCGGAAAGCTGGCTGGGCAGGTGGTTCCGGCGTTCTTTCAGGTTCAGAACCGTCAGCAGTTCTTCCAGATATCTTTTGTCCGGCTTCTGGTAGTCCAGCAAAACAGGAAAAATTATATTCTGCTCTACAGTCAGTTCCGGGATCAGATTGAACGCCTGGAAAATAAAACCGATATTCCGCCGCCGGAAAATAGTGAGCCTGCTCTCCTTCATGGAGAACGTATCTTTGCCGTCGATCAGTACCTTTCCGGAAGTTGGCACATCCAATGCGCCCAGTATATTCAGCAGCGTGGTTTTGCCGGAACCGGATTCTCCGACAATCGCCACAAATTCTCCTTTGGGAACCGAAAAACTGACACTTTTCAATGCATTTACAGCAGTTTCCCCACTGCCGTAGGTCTTACAGATGTTCTTTACTTCCAATAAATCCATTCGCATATACCTCTTTCTGAAATAATTTTTGTCGTTTACCACAAGAGAATAGCGCAGGAACCTTACTGTCACATTACAGCCAGCCTACAATTTTGCAGGAATCAAAAAAATCATCGTAAAAACAGTCCCTCTGCCTGATTCGCTGTCAACCTCAATCGTTCCGCCGTGGGCCTCTATGATTGCTTTTGCCAGCGGCAGTCCAAGCCCGATCCCCTGCTTATCTTTAGAAAAGCGACTGCGGTAAAATCTTTTGAAAATATGATGCAGATCCTCCGGGTGGATCCCGCTGCCATTGTCCTTTATTTTAATCTGTATGGCCGACGACATGGTGCTCCATTCCATACGGACTGTGTCACCTTTTTCGGTATGATCCAGCGCATTTTTCACGATATTGCCTATAGCCTCGATCAGCCAGTCACGGTCACAGGCGAGGAACACTTCATCCGAACCGGCCAGGAGAATTTCCTTTTGCTCCTGTCTGGCCCGGTATGCAAAATGGAGTTCAACGTCCCGCATCATATCAGCTACGTTTTCCCTGCTTTTTTCAATAACGATGGAACCGGCATCCAGCTTTGTGATTTTCAGCAGATTTTGTACCAGCGTTTCAATGCGGTCAAGCTCCTGTTCCGACAAAACGGCAAATTCTTTTACGGAAGAAGATCCCTCCGCTTCATCCTGAAGAAGTCCATTGTAAATGTTCAGGGCAGCCAGCGGTGTTTTCAGCTGATGGGAAATATCTGAGATCGTGTTTTTCAGAAACTCTTTTTCCCGCAGTTCGTTAGCTGCGTGGGCGTTCAGAACTGCTGCCAACGAATTGACGGAATGGAACAGCCGGTACAGTTCACCCTCGCTGTCACATTCAATGCGGACCTCTGCATTACCGGAAAGATACTCATCAATCCGTGATACCGCCTGCTCAAGGACAGCGTCCTGCTTATTAAAATACCGATAGCAGACACCCCATATCGCTCCGATCATCAGCAGGGCGAGAATCAGCAGACCTATCGAAAACTTTTGACAGAGTATCCAGACAGAACCGAGGGCCAGCAGGAGAAAAGCCGCCCAAATGACCGACAGAGAAAGAAAAAAGCGTTTGATATCCTTATTCACAAATATTCTCATAAGTCACCTCAATCTATAGGGAACGACAAATATTTTTGTCGTTTGCTATAAAACATTCCATTTATAGCCCATGCGCCGGACGGTCAAAAGCATTTTCGGCTCGCTCGGATTGTCCTCTACTTTCATTCTCAACCGGCGTATATATACGGTAAGTGTACTGCTGTCAATGTAATTGCCCTCGCAGTCCCACAGCTTATCTAAAATCTGTCCCCTGGTAAGCACTGCGCCCGGATTCTGCATGAACAGGCAAAGCAGTTTATATTCCGCAGCGGTTAAATCCAGTAATTCCCCATTTTTGAACGCCTGTCCCTGCAGTAAAAGCACCTTGATGCCATTTGACTTCAGCTCCGTATCCACCGGATTGAAACCTTCCGCCCGCCGCAGCAGAGCGTTGATTCTTGATAGAAGTACGCCCAGCTTAAACGGCTTCGTAATATAGTCGTCGCCTCCGATGTCCAGTCCCATAATAATATTCATTTCTTCGTCAGAAGCGGTCAGAAAGACAATTGGTACTTTGGAAACCAGACGCACCTTTTTACAAAATTCAAAGCCGGAGCCGTCCGGCAGTGACACATCCAGAATCAACAGGTCATACCTGCCATCCTCCCAGAGAGCATTCGCTTCTTCCAGCGTTCTGGCAACATCTAACGCAAAGCCCTGCTTTCCAAAAGCAAAAGACAGGCCGTTGATCAGACTCAAATCATCTTCAAGTAAAAACAGTCTTTTCATTTTTACACTGCTCCTTTCTCGG
>CANQUH010000270.1 GCA_947626965.1 uncultured Lachnospiraceae bacterium | reverse complement strand
TATTCTCATACCCTGAATACGTATGAACTACATACCAGCATGCTTCTGCCATACAATCACCTTTCGCCCTCACTTCATTTCGTCAGAAACTGATATTCGTCAGAATTTCAACTCCATGCTGGAACAAAAAGTCCAGAATGGCAATCATGATCCCAAGTACGATAGAAACGGCAACAACAGCGCATGTCTGCTTCGCCAGTGATTTCTGATCCGGCCAGATGATCTTGCGGAACTCGGCCTTTACGCCGTCAAACCAGCCCTGTATCGATTTCTTTTCTGCCTTCTCAGCATTTGTTTTTGCCATATCTTCACTTCCTTTGCCTGATTCTCCGTATTACTTGGTCTCTCTGTGTGCCGTGTGCTTCCTGCAGAAACGGCAGTACTTCTTGGTCTCCATTCTGTCAGGATGAGTCTTCTTATCCTTTGTTGTGTTGTAATTACGCTGTTTACACTCCGTACATGCCAATGTGATTCTAACGCGCACAACTTCCACCTCGCTCTCTTATTGTAGTTGTTGTCTTGTAATTTTTGTTTTGAAGTGCGGCCGGTCAGCCGCATTTCAGGCACAAAAAAAAGGCCTTCTTCCATACGCCCGTCCAGTGTATCACAGGAGTGCCAAATAAGTCAAGGGTTTTCTTATCTTCTCTATTGAAAAAGCACAGCGAGGGGTATATAATCAATTTATCTATATTAATTTAGGTTTCTCTAAAATATTTGTTCCGTCATCCGGTCTTCGCAGAACTGCACGGCCAGAACACGCGGCGAAGATTCTGTCCATCTGTCCGGCTTTTCGCAAAGCGTTGTTTCCCGTAAGGCAAACGAATCCGGCCGGCCGCGGAACAATCCAGTTTCAAAATGAAAGGTGTGAAATTTATGAAATGCAAAAAGCTGTTTCAGACACTTCTCGCAGGCACGCTTGCCGTATCGCTCTGCATGAGTCCTGCCTCCCCGGCCTTCGCGGAAGAAGCCGGGGATGACGGCGTTGCCGCCATCGAGGAAGTCATCATCCCCGATTCTGCTCCGGACGAACCGGCCTCTGCGCCGGATACTTCGACCCCCGCGCCGGATGGAGCAACAGTAACGACTCCGGATGTCACTGTTCCTGCGCCGGATGATTCAGGCGCCGTCCCGCCGGATGATTCCGGATCCATAGTCGTGGAAACGGTACCTGAAGTTCCGGAAACTCCGGCGGCAGAAGGTACCACGCTTCCCGACAACTCCGGGGATTCCCTGGAAGAAGTCGTTGAGGAAGGGGACGGCGAGATTATCCTGGATGTTGCAGACACCCCGGCAACGACGGCACAGACTGAGTCGGAAACAGAAGCGGAAACCGCGGCTGAGACAGAGACGGAAATTTCCACGGAAGCTCCTCTTCCCCCGTCCCCGACGCGTGTCACCGTACATGACCCGTCGATCGTCAAGGCAGCCGACGGAATCTATTATGTGCTCGGCTCCCATACTGCATCCGCCAGATCCGCCGACCTGATCCAGTGGGACCAGATCAATACCGACTACGGCAATGTGGATGACACCCCGTTCTATGGAAACCTTCTCGAGACATTTGAGAAGCCGTTCCAGTGGGCCGGCTACGATGACGGCGACTGTGTGGGCGGCTACGCGATCTGGGCTCCGGACGCGATCTGGAATCCGTACTATGAGTGGGAGGATGGAAGCGCCGGCGCCTGGATGCTGTACTGCTGCACTTCTTCCACCTGGAGACGTTCCTGCATCAGCTATCTCGTATCGAAAAACTTCGCGGGTCCGTACGAGTTCGGGGATACGATCATTTATTCCGGCTTCACGATGACCGGCGAGCCGGACGGCAACAGCAGCCGCGACACAAAGTGGGACAACGATTACCTCAATCTCTCCGCTCTGATCGAGCTCGGCTCCGAGAACGGCGGCATCGACGAGATCAGCGAGAACTGGTTCGACGGCAACGGCGGCTGGAACAACAACTACGCACCGAACGCGATCGACCCGAACCTCTTCTTTGACGCGAGCGGCGAAAAGCTCTACATGTCCTACGGTTCCTGGTCAGGCGGCATGTTCCTGCTTGAGCTTGACCCCGCGACCGGAGAGGCCATCTATCCGGGCGTTGACTCTGTCGACGAGGTTTCCGGCAACTTTGTGGACCGTTACTTCGGCGTCCACCTGATCGGCGCGAACCATCAGTCCGGCGAGGCTCCGTACATCCGCTACGACAGCACAACCGGTTACTATTATTTATATGTCACTTACGGCGGACTGACCGCGGAGGGCGGCTACAACATGCGTCTCTTCCGCTCCGAAAATCCGACTGGCCCGTACCTTGACGCGAAGGGCGGCAACGCGGCAGACAACGGCACAGGCAACGACGCATTCGGCATCAAGCTGATCGGCAACTACAGCTTCTACGATCAGATCGGCAAGCGCGCGGCAGGACACAACTCCGCGCTGATCGATGACGACGGGTCGCACTATCTTGTATACCATCAGCGTTTCGACATCGAACCGCAGCTTGAGGCGCACGAAGTCCGCGTACATCAACAGTTTATGAACGAAGACCTCTGGCCGGTGACCGCGGTCTATGAGTACCGCGGAGAAACCCCGACCAATTATGACGCTGCAGACGTCGTTGGTTCCTATGAATTTATCAACCACGGAACGACCACCAGCGGCGAAATGCTCAAGACACAGATGCTTGTCCTGAACGAGGACGGCACCGTCTCCGGCGCGGCGGCAGGTACCTGGACAAAGAGCGATTCTGGAAAAGGCTACGATTATGTAACCTTTGTCCTCGATGATGTTACCTACAAAGGAATTTTCTTCCGTCAGCTCAAGGAAAACCTTGACACGACCCCGGTCATGACTTTCACGGCGATCGGCGAGAACAACGAGAGCATCTGGGGCAGCATGATCGATATGGAAAATACGGAAATGGTAGTCGACATGGCGTCCATCTCCATCGGGCAGATGATTCCGAAGGCAACGAAAGAATACATCAGTCTTCCGACAAGCGTGATGGGAGCCGACGTGCAGTGGTCCTCCTCCGATGAGGCGGTCATCAGCGCGGAAGGCGTCGTCACACCGCAGGCGGAGGATACCCGCGTCGAGCTGACCGCAGTCATCTCCAGCGGTGATCTCTCCAAGACAGAGACCTACAAAGTCATGGTCCGCGGAATCGCGACGCTGATCGTCGGCTACGATTTCGAGACGGCCACAACCACTGTTGAGGACGCGGCGGAAGCTCCGGAAGTTTCTTCTGAGGCGGAGGAAAGCAGCACGGAGATCCAGGACAGTACAGAAACCGGCGAGGCAGCAGCCGAAGATTCCATGGAGGCTGAGTCTGCTGAGGACATTTCGGCCGAAGACTCCACGGAAGCTGAATCTGCCGGAGATGCGGCAGCAGAAAACTCTGCGGCAGCCGGTGAGACGATGGAAGACTCTGCCGAAACAGGCAGCCCGACTGTCACAGCAATTCCTCCGATGGAAGGTTCTTCTCTCATGGAAGACGCGGTGCTCAACGGCACAGCCTCCATCGTCCAGGATGAGACGCGCGGCAGTGTTCTTCAGATCACAAACGATCCGGGCGCCCAGGGCGTGAACTTCCTGAGACTTCCGGAAGATACACTCAAACCGGTAGGCCCGGCAGGCTACACTGTCGCCATGTGGGTCAACATCGGCGCTGAGACTTTCGAGCACAGCGCGCTCTTCGAGGCTGACGCGCAGGCTCAGTACCCGCTGACAAGGATCGGCGCAAACCTGATCGCCCGCATCAACGCGAACGCCTACAGTGATGTCCAGGGAGCGCTGCTCACCACAAGCGGCGAGCGCGATGTATGGCAGCATGTTGTGTACACCGTTGATCCGCAGGGCATTAAGGTCTATCTGAACGGCGCACTGGTCGGACAGGAAGTCAAGAACATTGAGGACTGCTTCAAGAAGAACAAGACCGGCATCTCCCAGGCGAAAGACGTCATGGTCGGCAGCGGCTATATCTGGGGCGATGAGGACTGCCAGAACGCGAAGTTCGATGATGTCATGGTCTACGACGGAGTTCTGACGGCAGGCGAGGTACAGGAACTGTACGCAAAGGGTTAAAAAACTTACAAGTCGCCAAGGAAATTCCTGACAGGCTTTAACAACTGAATCGAGCCGGAGGACAAACAGCCTCCTGCTCGCCGCGCGGCCCGCATGTTGTTCCAGCAACCGATTTCCATATGCGGTCCCGCGCATATAAAGACTGATACGCAAAGGCTAAATCATAAAAGCCCGAACATATCAGTCTTTTTTATCTCACAGTAACACAATGTGTTCCGCGCCATATCGGAAGAAACACCGGGAAACAAACTTAAAGTTCTTGAAGATCAGCCAAAATCAATTATAATATATAAGCAGCCGAAGAAGGTAAAATGTTTGAAATTTACAGCCTTCACTCCTGCAAAGTTTCTGGCACGGCTGTAACAATATTTCAGCAAAAACTGAAAACGAGGAAATCCGAATGACGTTAAACGAAGAAAAATTTAAGAGACCCTGCAATATTCCTGGCAGAGTTTTAAGAGATATTTCCGCTTTTTCCCGGAAAAACGGGATTCACAAGGTTATACTGTTTGGTTCCCGCGCAAGGGGAACGCATACAGAAAGAAGCGATATCGATCTCGCTGTAAGCGGCGGTGATTTCGA
>CANQUH010000269.1 GCA_947626965.1 uncultured Lachnospiraceae bacterium | reverse complement strand
CAGGGAGGAAAAAGCATGAAAAAGAAAGTAATCGCAGTGCTGCTGTCGCTGAGTCTAGCGGCGGGGAGCGTGCCGGGCTATGCGGTGGCGGAGGAGCCGGGAGGCCCGGAGGGGGAAATAGTGGTTGTGGAAGAGGAAGGCCCTCAGGAAGCAGCCGCGCCTGAGGAGCCGGAGATGGAAGAGGCAGCGGAGCTGCCGGAAGAAGCGCCCGCGGAGGACGCGCTGATCGTGGAAGACGGCGTGGAGATCGCGGGGATCGAGGAACTGGAGATACCGGAAGCGGAAGAGCCGGAGGTAACGGACGGGGTTGCAGTGGATGCGGCGACGGTATCTGAGGATCCGGAGATCGAGCTTGTGGGAGATGAGGATGCGGAGGAAGCCGCGGTAGTAGATCCGGACTCTCAGCCTCGTTTTGATAAAGAAACGGGTGAGAGGTTGGCATATGAAGAATACAGACTTTCTGTTGGATTCAGGGACCGTGAGATAAAGGGAAGCACGTTTGCTAAAGTTATAGAGAAAAATGTCAGCAATCACCATGCTACTCCTGTGAAAACTCAAGACGGTCGGGAATATTACTGGATAAAAACATCCCAGACAGCTGTCTATGACCCTACTTATAAAAACGAGGTTACGTCTGCTTTGACTCAGCAGGAGACATTGAAAGCTATGGAGATCCTGCCGGAGCTGGAGATTAAATGGACCGAGGACGATGGAACCGAAACCACATTGGAGCCGGGCAAGGACTATGTCTACTATCTGGTGAATGTGGATAAAGTACCGACTGATTCAACGGGGAAAACGCTGATACACGATACAGTCACTAATACTGCAGGAAATGTAGGACCTGCTGTAATCGAGATTACTTTCCGTGGACAGTACAACAATCTGATCAAACTCAGGATGCAGTATGAAATTAAAGAGAAAAGCCTGGATAAAGAACAAGTTACAAGTGGAAATGAACATGATATGGTGAAGGTGGACATAACCGAGCCGAAGAAAGAAGAAACGGATAACGCCTACTATTTCACCTATGATGGGCAGCCGCATCAGCCGGTGTTTGATCGGAAGACTGGAGTAACTTATAAAGGTGTGCCACTGAATGAGTGGGTTCCGGAGGAACATCTGGATAAGAATGGTAATCCTATACTAACACCTAATACAACTCCAAATAGCGACTGGTATATGGTATCAGATCCTACGATAAGTGCAACTGAGCGCAAAGACGGTGGTGTAAACTATGACACGATGGTGGTAACCGGATATCAGAACTATGAAAAGAGTGCTGAGTACAAGTATGTAATTCGTCAGAGGGAAGTAAAGGATACGGATATCGACTGCCGGGTGGATAACTGGACATTCTTTATTGAAGTTGATGAAGAAAAGGTTGAGCAGAGCATTAGAGATGGCCTTATAAACACACTGGAAAATAAAACGCTTGATGTGACTGAGAAGAACGAGATAGATGATGGATATGAAATCTATTACTACAAGATAGTCGATGGAGAGGAAGTACCGTTCACAAGTGATAATTTCCCGGAAGCTGCAAACTACGGAGCAAACAAAAAAGGAACAGGAGCTCCGGCAACTGGAGGAGTGGATGCAACAGACAGAGCAGGGGTTGCCGCAGTTGAAGGAAGATACACATACCGTATTGAATTTACAGGAGAAGGCAACTTCAAGGAGAAGAAGGCAAAAGATTCTCCTGTTGTTGGCAGATTTACGATTACGGATGACGAACCGCATCTGACAAATGTCTACAATTCGCTGAAGAAAGAACTGGTAGAGGCGCTTAATGAAACGCTGAATCCGACTTATGACGCGACTGACTGGTTCAGCAGAGAAGGCGGAAGTGTTGATGACCCGAATGATGTGGAAGAGATGGTTAAGTATGTCTTTAACCAGTATACGTATACGAAGAAAGACAACAATGGAAACCTTATACCTTGCAGAGCAGGAGATAATATCGAAGTAAGCTTGCATCCGCAGCACAATGGGAAAATGATTAATGCCGACAGGAACGGCAATGGGAAGTTTGATGGTCCTGCTGGTGATAAATCCGATGGTTATGTTATAAGAATCAAAGGTATTAATGACTGGAAAGATGACTTGTCTGGTGATGGATACATTTATATGGACGATCCTGATGAGTTAACGTATGTGGAGCCGAGACATCTGGATAATGATCTTGACAATTCTCCGACAGTTGCTGATGACATAGACTATGAAGGCGTTGGAGCAAGCAAGACTGGTGATTATATAGACAGATTTTACATCAAAGACGGTGTCCATGACAGATCGTTAGTGCAATCACTCCGGAAGTATTATATTGATTCTCCTGAAATGTATAAGGAGGGCACGGATCTTTATAAAACGAATGATATTTATAAATACGGTGCAGTGCAGTATCTTACAACCTACAAGGGCAGTGTGTACGGAACTCCTGAAGTGACGATCACCCATCTGGTAAGAGATACGAAGGATGCGGTGGAGGATGGTTATAAAGATTATCCATTAGCTGTATACCAGAACGTTCCGTATGAGAAGCTGTATGTTGGTTTAGCTGATACAGCTGCTACTACAATTACTTATCCGGATACAATAAGGGCAAGAGAGAAGACTCTGACCGATAAAGATTTTGACATCAAGACTGGTGTGGATTATACGAAGGGAGTGCTCACGACCACAATTACAGGTAAAGGCAACTACCAGGGAACAATCACAGTCCCGACAGTCCAGAGAAATATGATTAACCTGGAAAGTGGAGACCTCACCGTAAGAGTGAAATCCATAGACGGACCGGATGATTTTAATACAGATGCCTATGTAGTGAAAGCGGACGAAAAAGACGGCGGCCTGAAACTGGTTTACAAAAAGGGAGCCGGAATAGACGTCAAGGAAAATAATGTTGAAGTTAAGTTCAATGGTGTAACACTTTCTCCGAATGATTATGTGGTTGTCATTGACGAGAGGTCAGTGAACCATCTCTGCCAGGATTGCCAGAAGATTGACAACGTAGGCAGAGGACGTCATGTGACTGCAGGATGGCACCAGATCGTTGTGAAGGGATCGAGCACAACTAATTGCACGGGCTTCAAGGAAGCGAAATTCTATATCAGAAGCAACCTGAATTTCGGAGAAGATTATGAAGGAGCTTGGGATAAAGAGAAGATGGCTGCTCAGAATCCGCCTTATGATCCTGAAACGGCTGTAGTTGTAGGAAAGAAACTGAGCAAGGATATAGCGCCTCACAACTATGTCAAAGTAGTGAACAAAAATTCAAATGAAACAGTTGAACTGAATTACGGAGAATATGATTACGAGTGCTATATCCCGAAAGCGCAGTGGGATGCGGCGTACAACAAAGACAAAGGAACACTGGAAAATCTGGATACAAAGTACAGACTGGATGTAGTGGACGGCGTGGAGTTCCCAATAGCAGGCGAGTGGTATCTGGTCTTCAAACCGGTCAACAAGACAGGCACCAGAGTGGAAGAATATGAAGGATATGCGACTTTTGAATTCACGGTACAGCAGAAAGGCTTCGCAAGCACAAAAGAGAACGGAAAGATCAAAGTGGAAGTGCTGAAAGACAGCATCACCTGGCCGGGATATGAAGTCACAGGTCCGGAAGTCGCAGCGATGCTCCGCGTGGAAGACACCGAGAAGTTTGTGGATGCAGGACTGGTGTACGGAGAAGACTACACGATCAGAAACAACATAACCACCGTAGGTTCCTATACAGCAGAGATGGTAGGTATGGGCAACTACAAGGATGCCGTGATCACAGCGGACCCGATCGAGGTGAAGCAGGCAAGCCTGGCGAATGCGAAGGTTGAAGTGGGCGGATCTCTCTACTACAAGCAGGAAGCATTCAAGGGAGATGTAACCGGGGTTGACAAAGACAGCCTGAAACTGGACGTATCTGTCATGTTGAAGAGCGACATAGACGGAAGCGAGAGGACAGTCAAGCTGATCAGCCCGGATTACACTGTGGCTGCAGATGGCGTGAGTGAGACAGGCGAAGTAGGCACGGATGTACAGATAACCGTAACAGGTACAGGCAATTATAAAGATGCCGCACCGTCCGCGACCGCGAAGATCGCAAAGGCGGATATCAGCAATGAGGACATCTTTGAGCTTGCGGGAATCCCGATCGATCCGTTGGTATGCAACGGCGAGAAGGTGGAACTGCCGCTGACCCTGACTGACAAGAGAAACCAGAAGACAGTTGAACTGAAGCCGGAGTATGTCGGAAATGACAAGGCCGGAACGGCGACAGTGACCATAACACCTGCTAATACGGACAACTATGAAGGCAGGATTGAGAAGACCTTCAAGCTTATCGATGAAGAGCTTGCAGGAAGAATCGAACTGAATGCGGAGAGCTTCCCGTTCAAGGAAGACAATTATACACCGGCAGACGTGATCAAGGCAGTATACGACAAGAACGGCACCGAGATCACAAGCGACAAGTACACGGCAGCGATCAAGGGAGACGCGAAGAACGCGGGCACGGCAACGGTAGTGGTGACAACCACGATAGACGGCAAGGAAGTGTCACTTGAGAAGACCTTCACGATTGAGCCGCGGAAGATCACGGATGTAACGAACCTTGAGGCTACGTATGTTTACAACAGAAATGTTATCCGTCCGGATGTGAAGGTGGAAGCGGACGGC
>CANQUH010000268.1 GCA_947626965.1 uncultured Lachnospiraceae bacterium | reverse complement strand
TGGTCTGCCGCTTTATTATCTCGACATGATATGGCATCGGCCGGACAGGACAAATGTTACTCGTGAAGAATTTGATGCCAGACTCACAGACATTTTGAAAACGGATGAATGGATCATTGACGGCAATTATGGAAGGACGCTGGAAATGAGGCTGAAAGCCTGCGATACGGTGTTTCTGCTGGATTATCCGCTGGAAGTGTGTCTTGTCGGGGTCAGGGAGCGTGTTGGTCAAAAGCGCGAAGACATGCCGTGGGTAGAAGAAGAACTGGATGAGGAATTCTATCAATGGATACTGGATTTTCCAAATGATCAGCTGCCTCGGATCTATCAGCTTCTGGAACAGTATAAGGATGAACGGCAGATCTGTATCCTGCATTCCAGGGCGGAGGCGGATGACTTAAGGATAAGCGAGGGAGGAATTGGTTATGCGACTTGAAACAGAGAGACTGATTTTGCGTCTCTGGGAAGAAAGCGATGCAGAGGATTTATATGAATATGCCAGTGATCCGGATGTGGGGCCGATTGCGGGATGGCCGCCTCATCAGAATGTCGGGGAGAGCCGCGGCGTCATCAAAAATGTCCTTTGCGGGTCGGAAGATTATGCGCTATGTCTGAAATTAGATAACAGAGCGATCGGGGCAATCAGTCTGAAACTGAATGGGCACACAGACATGACTGATCGGGATGACGAATGTGAATTGGGCTATTGGCTTGGGAAACCATTCTGGGGACAGGGGCTGATGCCGGAGGCCGCAGGAGAAATGCTTCGCCATGCTTTTGAGGACTTAGGTATGAGCAAAGTCTGGTGCGGATATTATGAAGGCAATGCGAAATCGAAGCGTGTACAGGAGAAGGTCGGCTTCAGGTACCAGTGGACAACCGAGGGCGTGGATGTTCCGCTCATGCACGAGAAGCGAACGGAGCATGTGAATCTGATGACAAGGGAATGGTGGACTTGGGTCAGGCTGCATGATGCTGCCAGGGCAGTACAAAATGGCAGGAAGATATCCGATTATGTGGAAGCAGGCGGTGTTGCCGCCGCAATCCTGTCATCATCCGGCAGGATTTACACAGGTGTTTGCGTGGATACCTGTTCTACGCTTGGTATCTGTGCTGAGCGGAATGCAATTTTCAATATGCTGACCAATGGGGAGCAGGAAATACAGAAGGTGCTTGCCATTATGCCTGACGGACACACGGGAGCGCCATGCGGAGCCTGCAGAGAATTGATGGTCCAGCTTATGCCGGAGAAGTACAGGGATATACAGATTATGCTCGATTATGAGCGGGAAAGAGTTGTCACGCTGGGGGAACTGACGCCAGAATGGTGGATATGAATCTTTATGGTTTTTGCTGACCAGGGGTCTGTTAATTTGTGCTATTCTGAATCTGACACATAAGAAATAGCACCTCCGCTCTGGCAAAGTAAAGGTGCTGTTTTTCGAAATGATCTTGTAAATAATATCAGTTCCAGCTGATTTGCAGTTTCTTCTTTTGAAGAGCACATTCCGACAGATACAAATTAATTAGTGTTTGATAAGGGATACCAGAAACAGCTGCCTGATCCTTAAAGTAGTCGATTGTGTCAGCATCGAGATTGATCGTTACCTGCCTTTTCAGTTTTCTGGCATAAGGATTTTTAACAGCACTGCTGAAATCATATTCTTCTCTCATAAGCGCTCCTTTAAAAAGTGAAGTATTGTTTTGATTCTGTTGAAGTTGCTTTTCGGGCGGAAATAATCCGAATTACGGTGTCAGATTCCCTGTAACAATGACATACTACCAGCAGATTAGCCTTTTTGCTTAAGCCAAGTATGATAAATCGTTCCTCCTTGTCTGAGTGTTCAGGGTCGTCAATGACAAGGGCTTCTGCATCATAAAATACGGTCTGGGCCTCCTCGAATGATATTTTATGTTTTTTTTGATTGATTTGATTTTTGTTTTCATCCCATTCAAATTTTAGTGCGTTCATAATTATAGTATAATTATAAAACATTGCTTTGTCAAGGAATGGATCTTTGACCCCAACATCATGTTATAAGGTTTTTTCGATTTTCTTTATGCTGCATTCGGAAAAACGAAAGAAAGCAAGCGGGGCTGTCGGAAAATATTCCGACAGCCCCCGCCTGTAGGGAAGCACTCAGAGTACTTCCCCGTTCGTTTCGATTACTTTTTTAAAGTTCCGTAATTCGTTTTTTGCCTTGGTCGGCAAGTTTTTTCAGCATACCCGCCGGATCTTTAAATTTAGATAAGAAGATCATAGCCGCGATGATATACGGCTTGAAGCTGGCCTCCTTGTAGAGGGGGACGCGGTAATGGTCGAAGACGGAAGCATCCACTTCGCCTTCTTTGCAGCTCACGCCGGAGATATCGGCTGGGAGGCAGTGAAGATAGAGCGCTTTGCCGTCTTTCGTGGTCTTCATCAGCTCTTCTGTGCAGGTCCAGTCTTTGTGCTCCGCGTTCTGCGCGAGAAGTTCCTGCTCCAGTTTGTCGATGCCGTCAAAATCGCCGTCGCCGTAAAGATTCGTGCGTTTTTCCATCGCCGCGAACGGCGCCCAGCTCTTCGGATACACAATGTCCGCGTCTTTAAAAGCTTCCTCCATTGAGTTTGTCCGGGTAAAGGAGCCGCCGGACGCTTCCGCGTTCTTCTTCGCGATCTCCTCAACTTCCGGCATCACCTCGTAGCCTTCCGGATGCGCCAGCACGACGTCCATGCCGAAGCGGGTGAACAGGCCGATGACGCCCTGCGGGACGGACAGCGGCTTTCCGTAGGAGGGAGAGTATGCCCAGCTCATGGCGACTTTTTTGCCCTTCAGATTTTCCACGCCGCCGAATTCATGGATAACATGGAGCAGGTCGGCCATACACTGTGTCGGGTGGTCAACGTCGCACTGCAGGTTGACGAGTGTCGGGCGCTGCTCGAGAATGCCGCTTTTGTGGCCTTCCGCTGCGGCGTTGATGAATTCTTTCTGGTATGTATGACCTTTGCCGATGTACATATCGTCGCGGATGCCGATCACGTCTGCCATGAAGGAAACCATGTTCGCGGTCTCGCGGACGGTCTCGCCGTGAGCGATCTGAGACTTCTTTTCATCGAGATCCTGCACTTCAAGGCCGAGCAGGTTACAGGCGGAAGCGAAGGAGAAGCGGGTTCTCGTGGAGTTGTCGCGGAAAATGGAGATTCCAAGACCGCTGTCGAATACTTTGGTGGAAATATTGTTTTCGCGCAGGTGACGCAGCGCGTCCGCGACCGTGAAAACGGCTTCCAGCTCGTCGTCCGTCTTATCCCAGGTCCAGAAGAAATCCTCTCCGAACATTTTGCTGATGTCCAGTTTTTCAAGTCTGTCAGTATATTCCTGTATATTCATAGATCCCTTTCCTTTCCTAATCTTCATGATGTTGGGTTAAAAAGTATTTTGCCCCCAGCATCTTTTCATTTATTTGTGATAGTTTCCCGGCACAGCCGCATAGAGAGCGGCGCATCTTACCAGATCAGATTTCCATGTGATCTCATTCGGGGCGTGAGCCTGGCTCTCGGCGCCCGGTCCGAATCCGACGCAGGGGATCTGATAGCGTCCCTGGATGGAAACGCAGTTTGTGGAGAAGGTCCACTTGTCCGTCAGCGGGCGGCGGCGTTTTTCCATGGCGTCTGCGTCTCCCTGGCGTTCCTCGCCGAACAGGGCGGCATGAGCGTCGCGCAGCGCTTTCACATGGGGAGCGTCTTCCTTGTTGATCCAGGTGGGGAAGTAACATTCGGTCGGGTATACCAGTCCGGTCCAGGACGGCCGGTCGTAGGTATACATGGAAACTTTTACGTCGTCCTTATACTTTTGTACGCTCGGGAGCTGACGGATCTCCTCAAGACAGCTTTCCCAGGTTTCCCCGGCGGTCATACGGCGGTCAAGTGATACCGCGCAGGAATCCGCGACTGCGCAGCGGGACGGTGATGTATAGAAAATCTGGCTCACGGTGATTGTTCCGCGGCCAAGGAAGCGCGCATCCTCCCACTCGGTGTTGTATTCCGGTTCCAGCATCTTCACAAGTCCCTTGATCGGGTCGTCGGGACCGCAGCCGTTTTCGTTCAGAGACCGGACGTCCGTGAGAATGTCGGCCATCTTGTAGATCGCGTTGTCCCCGCGCTCCGGAGCGGAGCCGTGGCAGGATACGCCGTGTACGTCCACGCGGATCTCCATGCGGCCGCGATGTCCGCGGTAGATGCCGCCGTCGGTCGGCTCTGTGGAGACGACAAACTCAGGCGTGACGCCGAGCTCGTTGTGGATGTACTGCCAGCAGAGTCCGTCGCAGTCTTCCTCCTGAATCGTGGCAGTCACCAGAATTTTTGTATCTTCCGGGATAAGGGAGAGATCCTTCATGATCTTCACGCCGTAGATGGCGGAAACGACGCCGCCCTCCTGATCGGAGCCTCCGCGTCCGTAAATGATGGAATCTGTCTCATAGCCCTTGTAAGGATCTTCCGTCCAGTTTTCGATATTTCCAATGCCCACCGTGTCGATGTGTCCGTCGAACGCGATGATTCTGCTGCCGGTTCCCATCCATCCCAGGCAGTTTCCCATGGGGTCGATCTCCACTTTGTCAAAACCCAGCTTCTCCATTTCCTCTGCACAGCGCCGGATCACGCCTTCTTCTTCGCAGCTCTCGCTCGGAATCGCGATCAGGTCGCGGAGAAAGCGGGTCATGTCTTCCTGGTA
>CANQUH010000267.1 GCA_947626965.1 uncultured Lachnospiraceae bacterium | reverse complement strand
CCTCCGTCAAGGATCGCATAGTGAATGCCGCAGTTTGTTTTCGTGTCCATCACCCGCGTGAGATAGTATCCGCAGGGCGCGGCAAAAAATCTGCCCATCTCAATGGTCAGACTGTACTTCTGCGCAATTTCCTGAATTTTTCCCGAAACTGCCGCAAGCCGCTCCGCCTCAAGTTCATCGGCATTTTCTTTAAAGTAATCAACGGCGAGCCCCGTCCCGTACTCGATCTTTCTTATGGCAAATCCGGTTTCCGCCCTGATTCTGTCCGCAAATCCGGAAATATAATCAAGTTCTTTTTCAATCAGGGCCGGCTTCTTTTTCTGGGTCCCCGTAAAATAATGAAGTCCCGCGAAATCAATCCCTTCATAATCTTCTCTGCGATTGATCAGTTTTAGAACATCCTGCTCATCCATGCCAAACTGGCTGCCGCCTGTCACACGGATCAGCATCGGGACTTTTCTTCCTCTCTCCTGTGCCGCACGATCGATCAGCTCCGCGTGAAGATAACTCTCGGCTGTGAACGTCCCAACCTCATCATCCATTGCACGCGCAACATCCGCCACAGTCTTATTGACGCCTGAAAAAATAATCTTTGCAGGGTCAATCCCCGCCCTCTCGCAGATCGCAAGCTCCCCGGGGCTGCAGACCTCAATCCTGTCAAAAACATCCGGAAGACTGCCCAGCAGGAACGGGTTTGCCTTTATGGAAAAGCAGAGTCCCGTCCTGCTGCCGAATTTTTCTTTTACAAGCTGCGCTCTCTGCGCAAATTTGTCCGTGTCAAAGATGTACAGCGGCGTTTTTAATTCATCCATATCACTCATCCTGAAGCTGCTCGATCAGAGTCATGATTGCCTCCGCCGAGTCAAAATTCTCCGGCACCAGATGGCTGGGCCTGATCTCAATGTCAAACACGTCGTTGATCTCTCCCACAATCGAAACTATGTCAAAAGAACCCAGTATCTCATCCGTGATGAGCGCCGTCTCATTTTCAAAATCCACATCCGGTCTGATCGCATTCAAAATTTCCATTAATTCGTCCATTTTTCTTCCCTCTCTTCTTCATAGTATCCACAAAACACACATTTCTCTCTGTTCCATTTTCCATGTTTCAAAGTTTACATTTTTCTGCTTTGTCCCACTGCGGAAATTTCCATTTTCTTTCTCTCCGCGCCTTGCAGCTCACAGCTTCTCCGCTCTGTCCCACTGCGGAAACTTCCTGCTTCATTTCTTCCTCATCTCACAGCACACAGCTTCTCCACTCTGTTCCACTGCAGAAACTTCCTTTTTCTTTTCTCCGCGCCTTGCAGCTCGCAACGTCTCCGCTCTGTCTCACAAACCGGAACAAATTTTCGCTTCATCTCTTCCTGCCGCGCGGCGCCCTGAACATGGCCTTTAGCGCCTGCATGTCCGTCTTCCCGTTCGGCAGAACAGGAAACTGCTCAAGATGAACCACTTTTCCCGGACACATGAACCCGGGCAGCGCCTTCCTGAAATACACAACAATATCCTTCGACAGCGCATCTCCCGTGTAGAACAGAAACAGCCGCTCTTTCTCCCCATCGTACAGCGCGCAGCACTCCTCAATATTTTCGATCTGCTTCGCAGTGCCCTCGATCTCATCCAGCTCGATGCGGTGTCCCAGATGCTTGATCTGCCGGTCTTTTCTCCCGTGAAATTCGAGCAGCCCATCCTCTCTGTACCTGCCGTAATCGCCGGTTCTGTAGATCAGCTCACGGTAATTCGGATTGAGCGGATTCTGAATAAACAGCTCATTCGTCTTCTCCGGATTACTGTAATAGCCAAGCGCCAGGCATGGCCCTCCGATACAGATTTCTCCCAGCTCTCCCGGCTCTGCGGCGGTCCCGTCCTCCTTCAAAAGCAGGACTGCGTAATTGTCATACGGCACGCCGATCGGAAGTACGGTATCGTCCGAAACTTCGCCATCCACTACATAATAGGTACATGATGCGGTGGCTTCTGTCGGACCGTACTGATTCACAAACATCACATCCGGAAGATTCTGCTGCCAGATTTTCAGATATCTGCACGGCATCACGGAACCGGAAAAACACACTTTCTTAAGATACTGCGGCTTCCCCGCCTCAAACGCCTGCAGCCTGGCAAGAAGTTCAATGCCCGCGGCGCTCCAGCACAAGGCCGTGACTTTTTTCCTGTTGAGCGTCTCAAAAAGTTTCAGCGGCATCGAGAATTCGTTCTTCGGAATGATCACGCAGGCGGCCCCTGTCCTGAGCGGAAGATAAATATCGCGGATCGCGGCGATGTAATCCAGCGGCGACTGATTCCCGAAGACATCCTTCTCATCGACTTTAAGAACCCGCCGCACAGCGTCGATATAGCACATCAGAGAATGATGCGATGTGACAACACCTTTCGGCGCCCCTGTAGAACCCGAGGTAAAAATCACATACAGCGGCGACTGCTCCGTAAGAAACGCTGCCGCTCTGCGAAGAAGCCCCTCGTCGCACGGCGTCCGCATGATCTCTTCCATGACGATAATTTCCCCGTCAAAATCCAGCTTCTTCGCGGTTTCCAGATTCTCCCGATCGACAAGGAGATACCTGCCCTTTATCACATGAATGATCTGATCAAGCCTCGCCTGCGGCATCTCCGCGTCCATGGGTACATAAAAACAGCCTGCCCGGACTACTCCAAGAAAACAGGCAGGCGTAAAAACATGGCGGCCTGCCATGACCATGACAGGACTGCCTGCTGCGGCGAATGATGCGAGGTACGATCCGATCGACTTTGTGAGATTATTAAATTCCGCAAAAGTCAGGCTCGACTCCTGATCAGAAAAAGCAGTCTTCTCCGGATACCGTTCCACCGTATCATCCAGCCAGTTCAATACTGATGTGTACAAAAATATGTCCTCCACATTTATCAGAATCTTTTTTAATTCTACCTCAATATTCACTGCAGCATCTTAAAAAAATCTTAATTTTATCTCTCAATTTTTCAATTCAGGTTTCGTTCGGGATTTCTGTCCCGCCCTTTCAGCAGCAGCCCGACAAGCAGCAGCACCGGGAAGATCACGGCGCAGAGAATCCCCTTTCTCAGATCATTGTCCAGCGCGCTGGAGATCAGTCCCACATACGTCGGACCGCTGGAACAGCCGATATCCCCGCCCAGCGCAAGCAGCGCGAACAGCGCGGTTCCTCCCGTCGGTATACCAGCCGACGCCATGGAAAAGGTTCCCGGCCACAAAATTCCGACCGACAGGCCGCACAGACCGCAGCCGATCAGGCCGACCGCCGGAACCGGCGACAGGGAGATGATCAGGTAAGACGCGAGGCAGAGCAGCCCGCTTCCGAAAATAAATTTTTCCAGCGGAATTCTATCCCCGTATTTCCCGTAAATTGCGCGGGAAGTTCCCATCAGGACGGCAAAAGACATGGGTCCGGCCAGATCCCCGATTGTCTTGCTCACGCCCAGGCCCTTCTCCGCGAACGTCGAGGCCCACTGGCTGACCGCCTGCTCGCAGGCTCCCGAACAGATCATCAGCATGAGAAAAATCCAGAACAGCTTCGAGCGCAGAAGCGTTCCCAGCGGCATTTCCTTCTCATTCTCCTGAATCAGGCGCGCAATCGGCACCCGGGTAAATGTCAGCATATTCGCCGCGGGAACAAGCGCCCAGCAGATGGCAAGCAGTCTCCAGTTCTCAATCCCGAATACCGCAAAAAATCCAGTCGAGATCAGCACAACGCCGACATGTCCCCAGCAGTAAAAGGAATGCAGCAGACTCATCGCGGCCTCCTTGTTCGGCGTGGGGCAGGCCTCCATCACCGGGCTCACAATGACTTCCAGCAGGCCGCCGCCGACTGCATAGATCACAACCGCCGCCAGAATCCCCCCATAGGGATCCGGCAGGATTCCCGGAAGAACAGCAAGCAGAATTAATCCCAGAGACGACGTCACATGCGCGAGAATCATGGACGCGCGGTATCCGATCCGGTCCACGAAAGTCACCGACAGCAGATCCACACAAAGCTGGATTCCGAAATTAATTGTCACCAGAAATGTGATCTTCGTCAGCGGGATCCCGTACGTCTCATGAAAAGTAAGAAACAGCAGCGGTACAAAATTATTCACGATTGCTTGCACAATATATCCGACAAAGCAGGCGTACATGGTCTTTTGATAGTTTTTTTCCATCCGTTTTTCTCCTTCTGTACATTAAAACCTTCCGAGGGGCCAAAAAAGCGCAGACTGCCTCTCCAGGGTTTAATCCCGGTAACATTATAATGAAATCCTTCAAAATAGCAATAATTATCTTGCAAAAAACGGCCGGAACCTGAATCGTTCTGTGCTTTCTCTTTCCCTTTGCCCTTGTGTAAATTATTATAATTTCTTATCTGCCAATAATTTTTTATTATAAAGAAATTGTGGGAAAAATAAGTGTTTTCTGTTCTTTTCCCGTATTTATACGCCATTTTTCGTGATATTTTTTCATTACCATAATAAATCATTATTTATTGATAATCATGTATTATTTGCTTTTATGATAAAACTTGCCTATATTGTTTTCAGCAAAATTCCTGCGGCATTCGCCGGATATCCGCCCGGCTCATTTCCCGCGGAAATAAAATATGGGAGGGATTATACTATGAATGCGATCAAAGAAAAAGAAATTTTTGAGGACTGCTCTGTCACGGGCGCAATCCTCCGTCTGGCTTTTCCAACGGTGGTGGGACAGATTATACTTGTCATCTATAATCTGGCTGACACCTT
>CANQUH010000266.1 GCA_947626965.1 uncultured Lachnospiraceae bacterium | reverse complement strand
TTATTTACCCCAGCGGAAACCAACATTTCGAGAAATCCCTTTCTCCCATCGTGTCCACTCTATAGGGTACATTATAAACTGCACCTTCTATTCGTGTCCCTGTCAGTATACCGGGAAACGCTTCCGAAAAATGTGTTATGAATTGTGTTATTCTGCACTGTCATAGCTCACCTGTATTTATCAAGGTTTATAAATGAAGCTTCTTCAAAATGTATTTTACAGAATCACTTCATTATTGTATGGATAATTCCGCAAGCAGCTGATTCCTGTACGCAGCATCCGCTGCTGCTTTCTCAATATCCTCAGTCCTTCCCAATTCAGAAAGCCTTTTTATCAGAAGTGCAAAGAGGTTCATCCCCTCCGTTCTTCCTTCTGCTCTTCCTTCTACTCTTCCTTCCGCTCTTCCTTCTGCTCTTGCCTTATCCCTCATATCTTCCATGGCCTTGCACATCATCCTCACTCCTTCCGGATCTTTCTTCAAATATCTCGTCCTCTCCGCCATCAGTTCATAATTCATATCATCCGCATCCGTGCAGTTGAAATCATACATGAGTTTTCCAAGTTCGTCGTCCCCGCGGTATTCTCCGTTCACATACAGAATGTAAGTTCCATCATCAAACGGCTTTCCGGTCGTCAGGTTCATTCTCTGGATCTGATAGACCGCCTGTCCTTCCCCGTAAAAATCGCTTTCCGTGATAAAGATGATATACGTATCCGGCAGTTCCTTAAACTCCTGCCCGGCATCAAGATTTTCCACATCAATCACACTGGAGTGATATCTTGCACGGTGCGGGTCCGCCCCAAGGTCGGATCTCTGGATTTCCAGATTGTAAATTTTTCCTGAATCATCTGTTCCATATGCATCCAGGCAGATGGATCTTGCACCAGTAACACGCTTCATATCCGCCTGTGTTTCGCACCTGGTCAGAACCAGATCCGGCTTTCCTGTCACGATACGGAGGACAAACTGGGCCAGCGGAAGATTCTGCTGGAACAGCCCTCTCATAAAATCATCGTCGATCGGACGGAAACCGCGCAGTCTTTGAAGATCTTCCCGATGTTCCCGTTCTTTTTTCTGCTGTGCTGTCTCAGCCATACGCATCACCTCTGTTCGTACAGACAATATTCTGCCTCTCATTTCTGTTTTCATCTTACCACAGTCATTTGATGTTGGCAAGAAATCCTTTCCTTTAAAAAGCCGCCCAGAAAAGAGCGGTTTTCCATGTTGTGAAAGTATTTCTCTGACTACGGCAACCAGAATTTCACAATAAAATTTTATCTCCCCCGCTTTAACAGCCGTAGTCTGTTTACAGATTTTTATATACTTCACTTCTCCATCTTAGCATTTTTTTAAATGTTTTACCATATATCGTTGGTCATCCCTCGTATCCCTGAATCCCAGATGATAATATATATGAAATGCATCCATATAACAGCCTGTCCTCAAAGAAACTTCTTTAATTCCATTATATACAGCTGCATTTTCTATTTTTTCGATCAAGGCTTTTCCAAACCCTTTCCCCTGATATTCCGGCAGTACTGCCAACAATTCAATATATACACTTTTGCCATTGATCATATCAGGTTTTTCATAACCCAGTATAACCCCGCAGATCTCTGACTTTTTCTCAACAACAAATGCATAATGCTGCTTCATACAAAAACGAACATATTCACCAAAACCGCTGAAATAACTTATGACTTCCTCGGTGTGTCCAAATGCTCTGGTATAGATATGTCCTATTGCCCTGATATCATTTTCTTCCGCTTCCCGAATATTCACCATACGTTCCTCCGCTTCTGTCCAGATTTCCACTTATGTTCACTGTTAATTTAGTCATCGATGTAAGCCTTTTTTATCAAATTTCCTTCTCAATGCCTGTCCTATCGGAATAACAGAAAGAGAGAACAGCACGTATCCACATATCCGTCTATCAGCACAATATAATTTTCCGCCTGCCTGATCAAATTTGTCATAAGACTGAAGGCATCAAAAATCTGTCCATCGAAAAAGATTTTCTGGTTATCCTCTTTATTGGGATTCAATATAGTTAAAAACCTGCTCAAACCGCCGTTCCGTCTTTTCCTCCATAGCAATCTGACGTATCTCCATTGTATTCATTTTCTCGTACAATAAAGAGGCGTTTGACATATGTTTTCGCATTTTAACGAAGGTATCCATGATCCGGATGCTCACATGGGCATCAACTTCACTCCGCAATACAGAAGAAAGCATCGCAATCCCCTGTCCCGTAAACGCAAAGGGCAGTTTTCTTCTGGCGTCATGAGTATTTTCATCCAAACTTGATGTCGCAAATTGCGACTTCAAGTTTGCAAACATGTGTTCTTTCCAACCCATACGCCGTCAGCACTTCCTGAAACGTCTTTCCACTCGCAGCTGCCTGATTCTTCAATCTGTCTTTTACCGAAATTGCTCTTATCATACGAGCACCTCCAGATATTGTCTCAGTGCTTTCTCGCATTTCATCAGTTCTGCATACTTCAGGAGCCGGTTCAGATTCCGATCTTTTCGCTGTAGATAAGTCACTTTGAGGTTTATAGTGACATTTTCTCTTTGAATGTCCCTATAAAAAAGTTTCATTTCACAGTCAATACGACCGCATCAAAGCCCTTTCCCTGTACCGTCTTTGATAATAGTCCATCGTCCGATATTCTATAACGTCCTTCATTTGATCCGCAAACACTTTACTCGATATCACATCCCGTAGTTCCTCTCTGAGTGCTATGGGTGTACCTTTCCCTTTGACAAACATTCCCTTTCCGGATTCCTGCAAGAAATGCGCGGCATCTGCAAAACCTTACGGATATGTTCTTTGTCCGTAATTTTCTGAAAACGCTCATAGCTGATCCCCGGCTCCGGATCCTTCCAATTTGTACCAGTACAGAAAAATGCCTTCCAGCTTTCCAGAAATTCCTCCTCCGTGACACTCATACGAATATTCCCATGGTTATAAAAGGCCATCAGAACCGGCATTTTATATACTTTCGTCATATTTGTCGTTTCGATCAGCCTGATAAACTCCCTTCCGATCCCCTGATAAGATTCTGTGGGACGTAAAAAGAGAACCATATCAACAGAAGTAATATCCACTCCCTCATTAAACATATCTACCGAGAAGATTACTCTAATTTCACCTTTTTTCAATTTTTTTATTGCCGTATCTCTGTCCTGGGAAAATCGACCGGATGCATTACTGTAAACAGCTGCAGACGGAATCCCCCTTTTGCAGAATTCTCCGGCCATCTCCTCCGCATGCGCCCGGGAGCAGCAAAACCCCAGCGCACGTCTTGAGCCAAATTTGCGATAATACTTATAGATCAGCTCATGCCTGTAAACATTCCCGATATAAACTCTATTCAATTCTTTCAGAAGCATTTTCACACCGGACTCCATCAAAAAGGAAACGATTATATCCACACGATCCGCTTTCTGTATGCTTCGTATCAGCTGATAATACATATACATCCGTTTATCCCTGCCGCCTGTCATGACATCTGTAACATATTGTCCGGACAGATCGACTTCAAGCTTTTCCTCAGAAACGTATTTCGCTATTTCTCATCCTCTCTCCTGCTTCACAGAAATAACATCTGTTGTTTTTCTGTGCTTCCTTATAAAATAACTGCCGGTAACTTAATTCGTATTTCCATTTTTGCCTGATCCAAAATTGCACAGGCCGACTGGATATAACAGCGCTTAGAACATTTCAATCATGTGCTGTTCATCTGTTACTTCCGGCAACAAATATTCCTTAAACAGAGTAAAGAGAAAGTAAAACTTCCCTCAACGTTGGATACCGGTCACCCCCTTGATAAGTCCATTCTGTTTCTTACTGCTCAGCTTATTTAAATATTCGTCTTTCTTAATTATCATACCACGCGGTTTTTTCTATTGAAAATTTTTGCGAGTTATCGCACTTTTGCATCATAAACTTCTGCATCCGGTTTTTCGTAATGGCCTTCCTTGTGATGCCGTCATTGACAATCACTGTCGTCAGTTCAAAACCAAAGAAAAATGAAAAGCTTTTCCGTCCAGTCGCAATCATTTTCATCCAAAACAATGTGATTTTGGACGAAAATTATTTGCTGTCAGCACGAACATAAAATGTACTCCTGCCCGCTCCCTTCCTGATGATAAGACCTTCTTCCGTAAGCTTCTTCAAGTGTATCGTAATAACGATCTTTCGTTTTCTCTATCTGCTTTTCAATACTGATATATTTGCCCACGCTGTATCCGCTCTTATACAGGAGGAGCAGGGTAAGCAGTCTGCTCATCCTTCCATTGCCGTCATTAAAAGGATGGATACACAGGAAGTCACATATAAATGCCGGAATCAGAATTAATGAATCTATCTTCTCATTTGCGACAGCCTGCTCATAGGCTTTGCACAGATTTTCTACTGCTTCCGGTGTGTCATAAGGAGCGATCGGAGTAAACCTGGTGACTGTCGTTCCATCAGGCTTTGTCTCATTAATATAGTTTTGTACATTTTTAAAATGTCCGCCATAAAAGGATCCTGCCCTTTTCAAAAGGTCTCGATGAAGCTGAAGTATATAAGAAGGACGGATTGGAATATACTCATTACTCTCATGAATGGTATTCAGTACATCTCTGTATCCCATGATCTCATCTTCATCACGGTTTCTCGGAGTCGTTTTTTCGTAAGCGATGAATAAGATACCGTTCGATTAAAAACTGGTCAGCAGCCAGGGGACAGCTGTCACCATGACATCT
>CANQUH010000265.1 GCA_947626965.1 uncultured Lachnospiraceae bacterium | reverse complement strand
TTATCTGTGAATCAAGGTGGCACCGCGGGAATATACCCGTCCTTGACGATAAAACCAGATCGTCATGGACGGGTTTCTTTGCGTATATATCCCCTTCCATGGCATGAACAGGAGGATTTATATGTTATATCCATCGTTGGAGACTGTTGTAAAAATAAAAGAGGAGGGCGCGTTCCGCCGCATCCCCGTTCGCGAGGAGATGTACATGGATATGCTGACGCCGATCCAGGTTGTCCGCATTCTGAAGCGGGTGAGCCGCCACTGTTTTCTGCTTGAAAGCGCGGAGCAGTCTCAGAAGTGGGGACGCTACACATTTATCGGCTACGATCCGGGACTGAATATCACCTGCCTGGACGGGGTGGTGAAGATCAGCAGCGCGACGGAATTTGTGACGGACCAGCAGAGCCCGAAAGAAGTCATCCGTCATATCCTTGCGGAGAACCGCGCGCCGCGTCTGAAGGAGATGCCGCCATTTTCCGGCGGTCTGGTCGGCTATTTTGCCTACGATTATATCAAGTACAGCGAGCCGGTGCTCAATCTTGACGCGGACGATGAGGAGTCGTTTTATGATCTGGACCTGATGCTGTTTGACAAGGTGATCGCGTTTGATCATTATCTGCAGAAAGTGTTTCTGATCAAGAATATACGGCTTGAAGATCCGGAGACAGAGTATTACAAGGCGGAGCTGGAACTTGGCGGCCTGAAGCGGCTGCTTGAAGCCGGAGTCTACGCGGAGAACAAACCGCTGAAGCTCCATTCGGATTTCAAGGCGCTCTTTACGAAGGAAGAATACTGCCGCATGGTGGAGCGCGGCAAGGAATATATTCGGGAAGGGGATATTTTCCAGGTGGTTTTGAGCAACCGTCTGGAGGCGGAGATGTCAGGAAGCCTTCTTGATACGTACCGCGTACTGCGCACCTCGAATCCGTCGCCGTATATGTTCTATTTTTCGAGCGATGATCTGGAGATTGCCGGCGCGTCGCCGGAGACATTGGTCAAGCTGGAGTCCGGCGTCGTTCACACCTTTCCGCTGGCAGGCACGAGACGGCGTGGAATGACCGAGGAGGAAGACAAAGCGCTGGAGGAAGAACTTCTCGCGGACGAGAAGGAGCGGGCGGAGCACAACATGCTCGTGGATCTGGGCAGGAATGATGTCGGGAGAATCAGCAGATTCGGATCGGTCGAGGTGGAGAAGTACATGTGCATCGAGCGTTTTTCCCATGTTATGCACATCGGCTCTGTCGTGCGCGGCGAGATAAGCGAAGGCAAGGACGCGATAGATGCGGTCGACGCGATTCTTCCGGCGGGAACGCTCTCCGGGGCGCCGAAGATCCGAGCCTGCCAGATCATCAACGAGCTGGAGAAGAACAAGCGGGGCATCTATGGGGGAGCGATCGGCTACCTTGATTTCGGAGGAAATCTTGATACCTGCATCGCGATCCGCATCGCGTTCGCGAAGAATGGGAAGGTGTACGTGCGTTCCGGCGCCGGTATTGTGGCGGACAGTGTTCCGGAGAATGAATATCAGGAGTGCATCAACAAGGCGCAGGCCGTCATTCAGGCATTGAAAATGGCGGAAGGCGGAATCGGGGCGTGACGGTTCGGAACTGTCTGAAATACATGGCCAGTGCGGATTTTGAAATGCAAAGCGTATCAGGAGGTCTTTATGATTTTGTTAATTGATAATTACGACAGCTTCTCCTACAACCTGTATCAGCTTGTCGGAGAACTGAACCCGGATCTGAAAGTAATCCGGAATGATGAGTGTACAGTGGAGGAAATCCGCGCAATGAAGCCGGAGGCGATTATCCTGTCGCCGGGACCAGGCCGCCCGGCGGACGCGGGAATCTGTATCGACGTGGTGAGGGCGCTCGCGGGAGAAATCCCGATTCTCGGCGTCTGCCTCGGCCATCAGGCGATCTGTGAGGCGTACGGCGGCACTGTCTCTTATGCAAAACAGATCATGCACGGAAAAACTTCCGTGGTAAAGCCTGATGTGGAAAGTCCGATTTTTGCCGGACTGGACGGCGCAGTTCAGGTGGCGCGCTATCATTCGCTCGCGGCGGTCGAGGAGACGCTGCCGGAGCAGCTGAAGATCACAGCCAGAACGGAAGATGGGGAAGTGATGGCTGTTGAGGACAGAAATAAGTCCGTTTACGGACTTCAATTTCACCCTGAGTCGGTGCTGACGCCGCAGGGAAAAAAGATTTTAAAAAATTTTCTGGAGGTAACGAGACATGATTAAGGAAGCAATTTTGAAACTGGCAAAAAAGGAAGACCTGACTTATGAGGAAGCGCTTGCGGTCATGAACGAGATTATGGGCGGCGAGGCCACCCCGGTACAGATGAGCTCCTATCTGACGGCGCTCTCGCTGAAGGGCGAGACAATCGACGAGATCACCGGATCTGCAAAAGGAATGCGCGACCATTGTGTGCGTCTGCTGCATGAGATGGATGTGCTTGAGATTGTGGGAACCGGCGGAGACGGTTCAAATTCCTTCAATATCTCGACGACCTCCTCGCTGGTCATCGCGGCGGGCGGCGTTCCGGTCGCGAAGCACGGCAACCGCGCGGCGTCAAGCAAGAGCGGAGCGGCGGATGTGCTGGAAGCGCTCGGCGTGAATATTACGGTTTCCCCGGAGAAGAGCAGCGAACTTCTGGAGAAGATCGGAATCTGCTTCCTGTTCGCGCAGAATTATCATATCGCGATGAAATATGTGGCTCCGATCCGCCGCGAGCTCGGAATCCGCACCGTATTTAATATTCTTGGACCGCTTTCCAATCCGGCCGGCGCAAACATGGAACTGATGGGTGTCTATGACGAGACACTGGTGGAGCCGCTTGCGAGAGTTATGAATAACCTCGGCGTGAAGCGCGGCATGGTCGTGTACGGGCAGGACAGACTGGATGAGATCTCCATCTGTGCGCCGACAAGCGTCTGCGAGATCAAAGATGGAAAATATGAGACTTATACGATCACGCCGGAGATGTTTGGTTTTGAGATGGCGACGAAGGATGCGCTGGTCGGCGGAACCCCGCAGGAGAACGCGGAGATTACCAGAGCAATCCTGTCCGGAGAGCAGGGGCCGAGAAGAAATGCCGTGCTGATGAATGCCGGAGCCGCTCTGTATCTGGCGGGCAAGGCGGAGACACTGCAGGCCGGTGTGGATCTTGCGGCGGAAATTATCGACAGCGGCAAAGCGATGGCAAAACTGGAAGAATTTGTGAAGTATTCAAACGAGTGAGAAATTTGAGTTCCAGATCACAAGTATGCAGTTGCCGAATGTCCGGGGTTCTGTCTTTCGGAGACAGGTCCGCGCCGGATATGTGCCGCTGCCTTACGATGCAGGAAATGAACGTTTAAAAAGAACGGGGTACAGCTATGATTTTGGATGAGATTGCCGCTCGGACGAGAAAACGAATGCTGGAGCGGAAACTTTATATGCCTCTGTCCACTCTGGTTGAAAAACTGGAAAGACAGATGGAACAGCAGGGGGATGCAATTTTTGAAAAAAACCTGCCGGAGATGACTGCGGGCAGGGAAAATTTGTCAGGATCAGAAAGAATGTTCCGTCCGGAATCTGAGCAGACACAGAAGGCAGGGATCCGTTCAGAATCCGGCCAGAAAATCTGCCTGGGATTTGAACAGTCGCTGCGGCAGCCTGGCCTCTCTTTCATATGTGAAGTGAAGAAGGCATCTCCGTCAAAAGGGCTGATCGCGGAAAATTTCCCATATCTGGAGATTGCGAAAGATTACGAGGCGGCTGGCGCCGCCGCAATCTCCTGTCTGACAGAACCCTATTATTTCCAGGGGAAGGATGAATATCTGAGGGAAATTGCGGAGCAGGCGGCGATTCCAGTGCTGCGCAAAGATTTTACGGTAGATCCGTATATGATCTATGAGGCGAAACTGCTTGGTGCTTCCGCGGTGCTTCTGATCTGCGCGATCCTGACGGACCAGGAACTTGTGGAATACCGGGAACTGGCGGAGAGCTTTGGTCTTTCCGCTCTGGTGGAGGCACATGATGAGGAGGAAGTGCGCAGGGCGCTCGCGAGCGGAGCAAAGATTGTCGGTGTGAATAACCGCGATCTGCGGACATTTGAGGTGGATATCCGCAACAGTATCCGTCTGCGTCCTCTCGTCCCTGATACGTGTGTATTTGTGTCCGAGAGCGGCATCCGTACAGAAGAAGATATGAAAGCTCTCTATGAGAATGGGACGGACGCTGTCCTGATCGGAGAGACATTGATGCGCGCGCCGGATAAAAAGGCGATGATCGCGAGGCTGCGCGATGTGAAATCCGTGTAACGAAAAATTTTCATGACCCTTCGCTGGAGGCGTTTCGCGTCTCAGACCTCGAGCTCGGTGGGAGAGTAAACTGCAGCCAGAAAATTACAGATACAGAGGATACAGGATGAAAGAAATGAAACAATGCAGGATCAAGATCTGCGGCCTGAGCCGGCCGGAGGATATTACATATGTAAATGAGGCGCTTCCGGATTACTGCGGATTTATCATAAATTTTCCAAAAAGTCACAGAAACGTATCGCCTGACAGAGTGCGCAGTCTGGTAAAAGGGCTTGATAAGAGAATCTGCCCGGTCGGCGTCTTTGTAAATCAGCCGATGGAGACAGTTCTTTCTCTGGCGGCGGACGGAACGCTCGGGGCGGTGCAGCTTCACGGAAATGAGACACAGGAGTATGTGATGGAACTGAAACGCCGTCTGGCAGACGTAAGAGAAAAATCGGTTTTGGCAAGAGAAAAGGGCGAGAAA
>CANQUH010000264.1 GCA_947626965.1 uncultured Lachnospiraceae bacterium | reverse complement strand
GTATAGAGAGAGGATTCCAGTATACGCAGATGTCTAATTTAGCCATTACCACGACGCGTCTTGTTCTCATATATTATGATGCCAGGGTCGAAAGGTCATGCGTTCCATGTTCACATGGAAAAGCATGACACTGAGACCCCAAAAACACCGAAAAGGAGCCATTTTTCATGGAAAAATGTGCGGATTTGAGGTGTTTCAGGATTTCGTGAGCACGAAGTGCGGAGAAATCCGTGGCATCATGGGGGCAAAATACCTTTTGGACCCAGCATCATATTATATATATGTAAGTTTCCGAAGAGATTTCCTGAATGCATCCCACTCATGGCGGATGAGGAGGGTGCGTGAATTTGGATAGCTGGAAACGGTTTTCGGCCCGATGCTCCAAAGTCAACGGAACGGGGAAATTGAGGAGTATCCGGATAATGCCCAGGGCCTGCCGGATCTGGCCATGTGAATTGATTCACCCGAAACCTTCTGCCTATTTTCAGTTTAAGGAACAGCCGCCAAATGAATATCTGGAAATTTCAGGAGCCACGGGGAAGCGGCTAATGAATGGCGGCAGCAAAGCGGCAAAAAGAACAAAAAGAATAGAAAGGAGACCGGAATGTCTTATCTTGACGATCTGAAAAAAGAGGCCAGCTATACAAGAACTTTAAACGGCGCAGCGACGTACAGCACTTCCGGCGACGCCTGTCTGGATCTGTTCGCTGTCGCGGGCGGCATGCGCCACCGGGCAGAGCGGGAGCAGATTCGTCTGTTTGACCGCGCGTACCTTGAGAATCCGGAACTGGCCATGAAACTCCTTTTCTATATCCGCGATATACGCCAGGGGCTGGGGGAGCGGGAACTGTTCCGCACGCTGATCCGCCATGTGGCAAAGACCTGGCCGGAATCAGCCCAAAAGAATGCTGCGCTTATCTCGGAGTATGGGCGTTTTGACGATCTGATGTGTCTGATGGGAACCTCATCCCAGGAAACGGTCGTAAACGTGATCCGTGAACAGCTGAAAAAGGATGCGGAGGCACTGGAAAGACGTGAGGCCGGCGACATTGACGCACATATTTCTCTGCTGGCGAAATGGCTGCCTTCCATCAATACGTCAAGTCCGCGTACCCGCGGACAGGCCAGGGTTCTGGTCAGAGCTCTGGAGATGAACAAGGCAGATTACCGCAGGCTTCTTTCCAGACTTCGCGCCAACATCTGTCTTCCTGAATGCTATCTTACCAGCGGAAAAACGGATAAGATCAGTTACGAAGCCGTACCTGCAGGCGCAATGTTTCGATACAGAGAGGCTTTCGCCCGCCATGACAGAGAACGCTTTGCCGCGTATCTGACCGATGTGCAGACGAAAGACAAAAAGATTCACAGTGGGACGCTGTTCCCCTATAATATTATCCGGCCGTTTTTTACGAATAACTGCAGTAATCTGAATTGGGAAATCTGTGGAGAGAAGGTTCTGGAGCTGCTGTGGGACAACCAGAACGGCAGTGTTGCGGGACAGAACGCAATTTCTGTCATCGATACTTCCGGTTCCATGTACTGGAACCGCCCGGGGATCCCGATACCGGCGCTGATTTCACAGGCGCTGGGTCTGTACTACGCCGAACACTGCAAAGGAATCTTCCATAATACGTTTATTACCTTTGAATCCAGACCGCATCTGATTGAGATTCACGGGAAGACGCTGAAAGATAAGCTGTGCTGTATCCAGTGCGCCGACTGGGATGGTTCCACGAATCTGGAGGCCGTCTTTGATCTGATTCTAAGGACTGCTGTCAAAGCCGGAACCCCGCAGGAAGAGATGCCGTCCGTTCTGTATGTTATTTCTGACATGGAATTTAACTGTGCGGTTGAGGACCCGGACAAAACCATCTACGAAAACGCGAAAACCCGGTTCGAAGCGTATGGCTATCAGATGCCTGCGGTCGTTTTCCACAACGTGAACAGCTGGCAGATGCAGACCCCTGTCAGAGCGCGCACAAAGGGAACTGCTTTGGCAAGTGGGGCCGGAACCAGCTCCTTCCGCCATGAATTTGACGGAAATATCACCCCGCTGGAGCATATGCTCCGGGTTCTGAACAGCGAACGCTACGCGGCGGTGCATGCATAACAGTTTTGTGGGAGCATCTTTGTGCAGACACTTTTGCGTTTTTACGGAGATGCCCCTGCTGATTTGAGGCAGCTGGTGCAGAATTCAGGCAGTTTTAGTCATATTTCAGGGGCTGCGTATCCCGAAATTTCTTTGGCGATATTCCAAATTCTTTTTTGAACGCGCGGTAAAAACTTGAGTAATCCTTGAAACCGAACGACTGAAAAATTTCCGTGATATTTCGATTTTTGAGAAGGGCTTCCCTGCAGAGGGACAGCCTTTTTTTCGTGACATACTGGTGGACGGATATGCCGAGGTTGTCTTTAAATTCGTGGGCGATATGATATTTGCTGACAAAGAAGATTTCCGCCAGCCGGTCAAGGGAGAGGTCATCCTCCAGGTGCGCCTCGATATAATGCAGTATATTCAGGTAAAGGGAACATTCTTCCCCTTCTTTTTTCAGGTTATTCTGCTCATGAACAATGCGGTTTAAGTGAAGCAGCAGTTCTTCCACGCAGATGTTGAGCTGTATCTCCCGGCCGAAGCGGTCAGAGTGAAGCTCTTCCAGCAGATGGAGCACCAGGGACTGCGTGAGATTGTAGGAGACACGGTCGGTGTGGAAAATATAGGTATCCGTGGACAGGGCGAAGGAAACCAGATATCCGAAGTCTTTGGACAGGGAAAGCAGGTATTCGTAGTAATCCCGGCTGATCCAGAATACAAAACGGCGGTACGGAACTTCAAGGCTGTGGACGATGAGCTGGTGGGAAGTATCAGGAGGGATGAACAGAATATCCCCTGGCTTCAGCGGATAAGCAGTTTTCAGGATCTTCATGCTGACATTGCCTTCCAGAAAAAAATAAAACTCGTAATAATTGTGGGTGTGCGGGGCCACTTTTTTGAGTTTCAGGTCTTTGTAATAATAAATTTCAAAGTCCCGGGACAACATATACTGTCTCAAACTGAATTTGCTCTGGTATTTTTCTTTTTTCATAATGGTCTCCTGCGGGCTGTCCGCTCGTTTTTCAAGATATAAGATATTCTCTAATTTACCATAATTTCTGAAATGTTTCTACAATTAAAAAAACAAAAAAACAATATTTGCAATGAACACCACAAGTATTTCAATGGAATATTTTTTGTTGAATTTATATAATAAACATAACTGGAAATCGAAAATAATCGGAAAGGATGACAAATTATGGAAATGACACTTAGATGGTATGGCAGCAAATTTGACACAGTTACCCTGAAGCAGATCCGTCAGATTCCGGGTGTGACGGGAGTCATCACGACTCTGTATGACACAGCTCCGGGAGAAGTGTGGAGCCGGGAACGCATCCGGGCGCTGAAGGATGAAGTGGAGGCTGCCGGCCTGAAAATCGCGGGAATTGAAAGCGTGAATGTCCATGACGCGATCAAGACAGGAGCGCCGGAGCGTGAACAGTACATTGCAAATTATATTGAGACGCTTGAAAATCTCGGCAAGGAAGACATACATCTCGTGTGCTACAACTTTATGCCGGTATTCGACTGGACGAGGACGGAGCTGGCGAGGATGCGCCCGGACGGATCTACGGTGCTCGCTTACACGCAGGAGGCGGTCGACGCGCTCGATCCGGAGAAGATGTTCGCTTCCATCGCGGGCGACATGAACGGAACGGTGATGCCGGGCTGGGAGCCGGAGAGGATGGAGCACGTCAAAGAACTGTTCGAGCTGTACAAGGACATTGACGACGAGAAGTTGTTTGAGAACCTGAAATATTTCCTTGAGAAGATCATGCCGGTGTGCGATCAGTACGACATCCGTATGGCGATTCACCCGGATGATCCGGCGTGGAGCGTGTTCGGGCTTCCGCGCATCATCATCAACAAGAAAAACATTCTCCGCATGATGAAGATGGTGGATAACCCGCACAACGGCGTCACGTTCTGCTCGGGCTCCTACGGGACCAATCTGGAGAACGATCTGCCGGACATGATCCGTTCCCTGAAGGGCAGGATTCATTTTGCCCATGTGCGGAATCTGAAATTCAACACGCCGACGAATTTTGAGGAGGCCGCTCATCTGTCCTCGGATGGAACTTTCGACATGTACGAGATTATGAGGGCGCTGTACGATATCGGCTTTGACGGACCGATCCGTCCGGATCACGGAAGAATGATCTGGGATGAAGTTGCGATGCCGGGGTACGGGCTCTATGACCGGGCGCTTGGAGCGACCTATCTGAACGGCCTGTGGGAAGCAATCGAGAAAGGAGCGGAAAGATATGGAATTAAGTAAAAAAGGACTGGAAAACCGGGCGCTGTGGGAGTCGAAAGGCTATCATCTCCCGGAGTATGACAGAGAAAAGGCCGCTGCGGCGACAAAGGAGAATCCGTTCTGGATTCATTTCGGGGCAGGAAATATCTTCCGCGCATTTCAGGCGAATGTTGTGCAGAACCTGCTGAATGATGGAGTGATCGACCGGGGCCTGATCGTTGCGGAGGGCTTCGACTATGAGATCATCGAGAAAATGTACCGCCCGCATGATGATTATTCCCTTCTGGTCACGCTGAAGGCGGACGGAAGCGTTGATAAGACGATTGTCGGAAGCATTATGGAGTCCTGCATCTTGGACTCTGACGATGACGCGGAGTACGGGCGCCTGAAGGAGATCTTTACAAAGGATTCCCTGCAGATGGTCACATTTACCATCACGGAGAAGGG
>CANQUH010000263.1 GCA_947626965.1 uncultured Lachnospiraceae bacterium | reverse complement strand
GAAACCCGTCCATGACGATCTGGTTTTATCGTCAAGGACGGGTATATTCCCGCGGTGCCACCTTGATTCACAGATAACCTGTGCCCTCTGCGAAATACTTTCATATTTCCGGCAACTGACGTATGCCCACACGTCGCAGAATACTCGGCTTTCGCCTTTGACTGCGCCCTCAGCGGCCCATTTAACAGCCTGCGTTCCATCCGGCTCTCACCTGCCCGGACTCTCTGTAAGTGCACGAACTGTTTTTACTCCCGCTTCACTGGTTTGATGTGATAAGCTATTAAATTCTTTCAACAGTATATGCCCGAAAAGCAATTTTGTCAACCTCATTTTAGATCTTAAAAAGTGATTTTAAGGCCCCTGGAAAATCCGCTATTTTACAGCTACAGCCTCAATCTCACAGAGAACTCCCTTCGGAATTTCCTTCACCGCAACGCAGCTCCTTGCAGGTTTTCCCGTGAAATATTTTCCATAGACTTCATTAAACGCGGAAAAATCTCCGATATCAGCCAGGAAGCAGGTGGTTTTGATCACTTTGTCAAGACCGCTCCCGCTGGCTTCAAGAATCGCGCCGACATTTTTGCAGCTCTGCTCCGCCTGAGCGGCAATCCCTTCCGGAATCTGGCCGGTAACCGGATCCACCGGAATCTGGCCGGACGTAAATACCAGCCCGTTTACTTCTATTGCCTGTGAGTAGGGGCCAATCGCACCCGGAGCCTTTTTTGTTTCAACAATATTCATACTTCAACCTCCCTGTTATAATGCCGGGGCAAACAGTATCCTGCCCCCATAATGCCACGGATATCTTCCTGGAATTTTGATTTCCCGTCCATATTATCACAATCCCTGTTTCTAATCAACAGTTTTTAATTTCGCGCCTCAGACCTCGGTATTTCCGGCTCCACGCGCTTTTATATTTCTTCCCGCTGGTTTTCTTCTTATACGTCCGGATACGGATATAATACTTCTTCCCCTGCTTCAGACCTTTAAGTATGACGCTTTCCTTCTTCGCTCCCGACACGCGCACTTTCTTTGCGTTCCGGAACTTTTTGTTCGTGGAATACTGAATCTCATACCCACTCACATTCTTCTTTGGATTCCAGGAAAGAAGAATCCCCTTTTTCACCGCCTTCTTTGTCTCAATGACAGTCTTTTCCGGCAGGATTTTGAATTTTGCCTTCGCTGTCTTTCCTTTGAAGATCCCCCGGCCTTTTACGGTTACTGTCGCCGTACCAATCTTCCTGTTCTTTTTGTATGAGACCTTATAGCTTCCCTTCCCGAGTTTATAATTCCCCAGATACACTTCCACTGCCGGTCTGATCTTTTTTCCCGTATATTCATACTTTTTCACCGCCAGCTTCACTTTCATGTCATACCGGAGCAGCTCCTCCTCTGACGGGCCGCCCGGATCCGTCTCCGCATCTTTGTGATTCACAAACTCAGCCTGCGCCGTACCGTCATCCGGGATCAGACCTGTCGCCCCGGCCGCACTGGTGGCGTACCCGTCCTGGTCCGCCTCGGTCTCCTCCACCGTGTAGGCGGTTCCTGCCGGCAGATCCTCCACGGTGATGCTCTGCCCGTGCTTTAAAGTGAACTCCGCTGTGCCGTCCGTGAACAGCATCTCTCCGTACCTGCCGGTCACACTCTTGTCTCCCAGCTCCACTCGGAAGTGCCACTCACGGGACGTATCTCCGGCTCCGGTGACGGTCTTGGAGACTGTCAGACTGCCGTACCGGATGACCGGAAGCTCAGGATCGAGCGGGGTGTCCTTATGGTTGTTCGTAAACTCTGCACGCGCCGTACCGTCATCCGGGATCAGACCCGCCGCCCCGATTACGCTGGTGGCGTACCCGTCCTGGTCCGCCTCGGCCTCCTCCACCGTGTAGGCGGTTCCTGCCGGCAGATCCTCCGCAGTGATGCTCTGCCCGTGCTTTAAAGCGAACTCCGCCGTGCCGTCCGTGAACAGCATCTCTCCGTACCTGCCGGTCACGCTCCTGTCTCCCAGTTCCACTCGGAAGTGCCACTCCCGGGCCATATCCCCGGCTCCGGTGACGGTCTTGGAGACTGTCAGACTGCCGTACCGGATGGCCGGTGTCACTGGCGTCGGCGGGGTGTCCTTATGGTTATTCGTAAACTCTGCACGCGCCGTATCTCCATCCGGAACTGTTCCTGTCGTCCCAGACGCACTGGTGACATACTCGTCCTGGTCCGCCTCGGCCTCCTTCACCGTGTAGGCGGTCCCCGCCGGCAGATCCTTCGCGGTGATACTCTGTCCGTGTTTTAAAGTGAACTCCGCTGTGCCATCCGTGAACAGCATCTCTCCGTACCTGCCAGTCACGCTCTTGTCTCCCAGCTCCACTCGGAAATGCCACTCCCGGGCCATATCCCCGGCTCCGGTAACGGTCTTGGAGACTGTCAGACTGCCGTACCGGACAGTCTGTGACGGAAATGACGGAGTCGGCGGAGTGGATGGGGTGGATGGATCCGGCGGAGCTGTCCAGCCGACACAGATGGGGGACAGGCTCCTTACTGTGAAGCTGATCCCCTGCTCTCCGTTGGTGACTTCCGGCTTCTCCGTCGTGCCGGCCTTCTCTCCCTCTGTAATCATGTGGATCACAGTAAAGATATAGCTGGAATCCGTGCCTTCAGGATAGGCCAACAGGACTGTCACTCCCTCAGCGGGGAAGTTCTCAACCGTCACGTCCTCCCAGTCAGAATCGCCGCTTCCCTTCACCTGGAGCTTCACATCGTAAACGGCCGTGTTTTCCTCCGCAACCGCGGCGTCCGCCGCCTCCTCCACAAGCACCCGGGTGATCTTTTCCGTGGTATTCAGCTCCTCCATACCCTTCAGCCCCTCCGGCACTTCGCTGAGACCTGTCTCCACCAGGCGGATGTCGGTGGTTCCGCAGGGGCAGGTACGGCTGTACCCGTCCGGGTCTTCCTCCCAGTCTCCGCTGAACTGATGGGTGACAACAAAGTCCGTCGTCGCCGTAACCTCATTATAGTTCTCCGTCTCCGCAAATACCGCTTTGACTGTATATTCTCCTGCTGTTGCCGGCTTTGTTTCACTGTATGTGCTGTCGTCCGCGTCTTTCTTCTTATAAGTATAAGTCACATTTTCAACGCCGTTGGTATCCGATTTCGGCTCCGGTTCCACATCCGTTTCCCCGCAGGAATAGCCCTTCATGGCGACGCTGGCCGCACCCTCTCCTTTTCCGATAATGACCGTAATAAAACCAGGCCCGCCGGCAGTGTAGTTGCTGTCCTCATAAGCCCTGTACCAGACAGTGTAAGCGCCCGCGTCCGCGGCTTTTATGTCGGAAACATCCGTTTTCCACTCCGCATCCGCGGCAGGTTGGGCTGAAACGTTTTTTTCTCCCACATAATACTGCATTACACCGCCGGTATTTTCGGCCGCGCTGGTGAGAAGTTCCTGCTCCGTACCGTTATACACAAGATTCTCCGCTCCGGCTGGCGGGCTGATTATGATGGAATCAGCCTTGTTTATGACGACGGTAACAGATGCAGGCTCACTGGTGGTGTAATTTTTGTCCTCATAAGCCCTGTACCAGATGGTATAGACGCCCGCATCCACGGCTTTGATGCCGGAAATATCCGTTTTCCACTCCGCATCCGCGGCAGGTTGAGCAGAAACGTTTTTCTCTCCCACATAATACTGCATTGCACCGCCGGTATTTTCGGCCGCGCCGGTGAGAAGTTCCTGCTCCGTGCCGTCATACACAAGATTCTCCGCTCCGGCTGGCGGGCTGGTTACCTCGGCCTGCGCCCTGCCTATACTTATGGGCGTAGTAAGCTTCACGTTGGCGCTGCCGTCAACTGTATAATATCCCTTATCCTCACCGCCCATGGTGATATTGGAAAGGCTGACGCTCTCATAAGTCCCGGCATCGGCGCTCTCCACTCTGCCTTCCGCCGTCAGGGTTACATCGTCGTCCCCCACAAGATTAACGGGCGTCAGCGTAACCGTGACCTCTGTATTACCCGGCTCATATCTTCGGTTCTCAGCGGCGACTGTGTATTCCAGTTCCTTTTGATTCACCGTGACGGTTCCGCTGCCGCTTCCCTCTTTGATATTCTTATTTCCATTGTATACGGCAGTAAGGACGGTATTCCCGTCCTCCCCGAACAGGGCGCGCTGCTTCTCCCTGTCCGCGCCGGACACCGTCAGTTTTGCCGTTCCGTCCGCGGTATCCACCTCCACAAAATCTCCAAGACTCGTCTTTCCGATTTTAAATTCCACCATGCCGGTGACAAGGTCCGCACTGATGCTTCCGGAGTTTATCCTGGCTGTGATGGTGATGTCCTCTCCATAAACGCCAGTCACTTCACTTACCGTGACCACGGGATCGGCTTTTTCAATGGTGACCATGATTTCTCCTGTCTCAGAAGCCTCCCAGTTGTCCGTGCCCTCCACCTTGTAATAGACTGTATATGTGCCGGCGTCTGTGGCGGCGGGGACCTCGCTCTGGTATTCACCTTCTTTATCGAGACTGTACACCAGCGTGCCGAAATTTGCCTTTGCTCCGGATTCATCCGCCAGCGGCTGCTCCGTGCCGTCATAAACCCTGTGTTTTGCCGCAGGCGGGCTGGTTACACTGGAAACAGCCTTGTTTATGACGACGGTAACAGATGCAGACTCGCTGGTGGTGTAATTTTTGTCCTCATAAGCCCTGTACCAGACGGTATAAGCACCCGCATCCACAGCTCTGATGTTGGAAATATCCGTTTTCCACTCCGCATCCGCGGCAGGCGGGGCAGAAACGTTCTTTTCTCCCACATAATACTGCATTGTACCGCCGGTATTT
>CANQUH010000262.1 GCA_947626965.1 uncultured Lachnospiraceae bacterium | reverse complement strand
ATCGCGGAGGCAGGCGGAGTCTACGCGCTGAATGATCTCGCGGGAGACGGAAGCATGCAGATCAGCATGGAAGAGTTCCTGGACAAGGCGAAGGACGCGGACATCATGATTTATACGTCTGTGATCACTTACTCGCCGGACAAGGCGTATCTTGAGGCGCAGGAACCTCTGGTCACAGAGTTTAAGGCATTCCAGGATGATAATATCTTTGTATACGCAAAGGATTACTATATGAGCGGAGCGGACGCGGATGAGAAATTTGAAGACCTTGTGGCGATCGTCCATCCGGAACTGATGGAAGGATATGAGATGCAGCATATGGTAAGGCTTCCGGATACTGCGGAGTGAGATAATGAAACGAATCATGAATTTTTGTACGCATTCTTCGGATCTGGAGCGTTTTGAGAGCGGAAAAGAGCTTCGGGGATATTACCGCCGGTTTGGGCTTGACGGCCTTGAACTGCTTGAAGCGGGACCTGATGATCAGAAGCTCGTTGCGCCGGAGGATGTGGTTGGCGTTCACCTGAAGTATTTCCCGAGCTGGTACTGCTTCTGGTCGGGTGATGAACGGACGATCGCGGAGGAGTTTGGCAGCAGGGAAGAGGCGGAACAGTATTTCGGGGGAACCGGACAGGAGGCGGTTCTGGAAGCATTTCGGAAGAATCTGGAATTTGCCCGCAGATATCATCCGGAGTATGTCGTCTTTCATGTCTCGGACGTGCTCCTGTCTGAGGCGGTGCCGCGGAAATTCCGGTATTCGGATGAGGAGATCGTGGATGCCGCGGCGGATCTTCTGAACCGGCTGCTGCCGGAGAATGAAGGATTTGAGCTCCTGCTTGAAAATCTGTGGTGGCCGGGACTGACGATGACGCGGCCGGAAGTTACATACCGGCTGCTTGAAAAGGTTCGGTATCCACGGAAAGGGATCATGCTGGATACCGGACATCTGCTGCACACGAACACAGCGCTTCGCACGGAGCAGGAGGGCGCCGCCTACCTGCGAGAGGTCATGGAACGGTATGAGGACCAATCGATTATCCGGGGTATCCATTTCCATCAGACCTTAAGCGGCGCTTACGTGGAAGAGCAGAAGAAGCATCCGCCTGTGATGAAAGGCTCCTACGATGAGAAGAATGGGGCGCTTGCCTGGTATGTCTGGCAGGTGGACAGTCACAGACCGTTCCTCTGCAGGGAGGCCTGGGATGTTGTGGAATGGCTGAATCCGGAGTATCTCGTGTATGAGCTTCTCACGGAGGACCGCGCGGAGCACGAGCGGTTTATGGAAGCGCTCTGCGGGACCGGGAATCGCAGCGCAGCGTGCCGGCGGCCTCTGAATTAATCTGTTCGTCTGCGCGGTCTGCATGCCGCGCCGGCAGCTGATTTCCATTGCATGTTCATTTTGTGATCAGCAACAATGCTCCACGATGCAGAACGACAGCCGCAGAAAAAAGGTGTTTTCGCGGCTGTCGTTTTGTGGTAAGATAAGCGGCGATGACTAAAAAATTTAAAGAAGGTGCTGATTTTGGCTGAAAATGGAAAAACAGAGTTATTTGAACGCATGCCGATTCCGTCCGCGGTGGCGAAACTGACAGTACCGACAATCTTGAGCTCGCTTGTCATGGTGCTTTATAATCTGGCGGATACATACTTTGTGGGAATGCTGAATGATCCGGTGCAGAACGCGGCGGTTACGCTTGCGGCGCCGGTTCTTCTGGCGTTTAATGCGGTGAACAATCTGTTCGGCGTCGGAAGTTCAAGCATGATGAGCCGGGCGCTTGGAAGAAAAGAGTATGAGACGGTTTACCGCAGCTCCGCGTTCGGATTTTACTGCGCGCTTTTCTGTGGGATCCTTTTTTCGCTGCTGTGCGTCCTGTTCCGGGGACCTCTGCTGGTTTTGCTTGGCGCGGATGCGGATACGCTGGCCGCTACGGACAGTTATATGTTCTGGACGGTCTACTGCGGCGCGGCCCCGGCGATCCTGAATGTCGTCCTCGCGTATCTGGTGAGATCGGAGGGTTCCTCTTTCCACGCCAGTCTCGGAACGATGAGCGGCTGTCTGCTGAATATTGTGCTTGACCCGTTTTTCATTCTTCCGTGGGGGCTGAACATGGGAGCGGCCGGAGCAGGTCTTGCGACATTTCTGTCCAACTGCGTGGCCTGCTGCTACTTTTTTGTGCTTCTCCGCGTGAGGCGGAAAACCACGTTCGTCTGTGTCAATCCGAAAAAATTCGGGTTCCGGAAAGAAATTGTGTTGGGTGTGTGCGGCGTGGGAATCCCGGCTTCCATCCAGAATCTTCTGAATGTGACAGGGATGACGATTCTCAATAATTTTACCTCGATCCACGGGGCGGACGCCGTGGCGGCGATGGGCATTGCGCAGAAGATCAATATGGTTCCGATGCAGATCGCGCTGGGCTTTTCGCAGGGCATTATGCCGCTGGTCGGCTACAACTTCTCAAGCGGCAACCGGAAGCGTATGAAGGACGCGATTATGTTTGCGATGAAGCTGATGGTTCCGGCTACAGTCTTTGTCTCGTTTTGCTATTATCTTGGCGCCGGCGGCATCGTCAGCGCTTTCATGAAAAACGAGTCGATCATCGTCTATGGGACACGTTTTCTGCGCGGATTCTGTCTGGAACAGCCGCTGATCTTTATCGATTTCCTGGCGGTCGGTGTCTTCCAGGCGCTCGGGATGGGGAAATATGCCCTTTGTTTTGCGATCATGCGCAAGATTCTTCTGGAGATTCCGGCGCTCTATGTGCTGAACTGGCTGTTCCCGCTGTACGGACTCGCGTACGCACAGCCGTTTGCGGAGCTGGTTCTTGCCGTGGCTGCGCTGGTGATGCTGAAGAAAATTTTCAGTCTCACATCGAGTTCCAGGTGATTTCCCGGCAGACGGTGAGGCGTGAACAATGGTCCGTAATACAGAAAGCCCTCTGCGGAGGCTTTTCTGCATACTCAGGTATGCACAGAAATCACCTCGGGCCCGTCGGAGAGTAAAACTGTAACGCAAAAAAACATTTTCCCGAAAAATATACTTGATTATTTTCAGAATTTGTTTATAATGAATAATTAGTTGACTGTTGTTTATATTTATTCGAGAAATTTCCGGCGGATATTCCGCGCGGACAAGGAGGACAAATTTATGAAAAAGAAACTGCTTGCACTTTCCATAGCGGCATGCTGTGCCGCTGCATCTCTGACGGCTTTTGCCGAAGAGGGAGCTGTTGAGACGGTTGCGGAAGGAAAACTCACAGTGGCTACCAGCCCGGATTTTGCTCCGTATGAGTTCTACGCGATCGGCGAGGACGGCTCTTCCACACTTGCCGGGTTCGATATGGCGCTTGCGCAGTACATAGCGGATTATATGGGACTTGAGCTTGAAGTTGTGACGGTTGATTTCGACGGCGTGCTGAGCGAACTGCAGACGAAGTCGGTTGACCTTGGCATGGCAGGTCTGTCGCCGGATACGAAGAGAGAGGGCATCATGGACTTCTCCGATATCTATTACAAAGGCGGACAGTCACTTGTCACCACGAAGGATAACGCTGAGACCTACAATACATTTGAGGCGATCAACAATCCGGATGTCACCGTAGGCGCGCAGACCGGATCGATCCAGCTGGATCTGGCTCAGACAAACAGCCCGGATGCCGATATCATCTCCCTTCCGAAGGTGACGGATATCATCGCTGAACTTATTTCCGGCAAGATGGACGCAGCCTATATTGAGACAGACGTGGCGAAGAGCTATCAGAAGAACTATCCGGAGCTTGAGATTGTAGCGGACGTTCCGTATGAGTTTGAAGGCTCTTCAATTGGTGTATGCAAGGGCAATGAGGGACTTCTGAACGCGGTCAACGAGGCAATAGCGGCGGCGACAGAGGATGGCTCTCTTAAAAAATTTGTTGAGGAAGCATTTGAACTTGCAACTGGTGAGACATATGAAGGGCTTCTGGATGAGGACGGCTCTGTTCCGGAAGAAGAGTCAGAGACTGAGGCCGTCACAGAGTAAAAGTTAAGGAAAAAAGCATAAACAACAATGCAAAGACGCAGTTCCTCCCTGAGGATTCGGGGAGGAATTCTTGTATCATCCAAAATGACCCGCAAGGGTCCTGACAATGCGGAGCATTTGTGGGATAAAATATCCGCGAATGCGTATCCGTTAACAAACATATCCCGAAAGGAGTATCTATGGGTAGTTTTATACAGCTGAGTAATTTTCCCAAAATACTGCCGTATGCGCAGCTGTTCAGGCAGGGCATCGTCGTAACGGTCATGCTTTCCCTGTTTACTGTCGCAATCGGCTTCTGTATCGCGCTTGTGCTGGCGCTGATGAGACTGTCAAATATCCGGCCGTTCCGTTTCCTTGGGACGACGAAGGAAGGATACCAGAGAGAAAAAGGATTTCTCGCGGTCGTCAGCCGCTTTAATCCTCTGAGCTTTATCGCGACCGCTTACGTGGAACTGCTTCGTTCCACGCCTGTGCTGGTCCAGATTTTTATTATCTACTATGGTGTTTTCGGCATTATCAGCCTGCCATCGTTCAGCATGTTTGGTTTTATCAAATTTGACCGCTTCTTCCCCGGCGTTGTCGCGCTTGGAATGAACTCCGGTGCGTACCTGTGCGAGATCATCCGTTCCGGCATCCAGTCGATCGACGGAGGACAGACGGAGGCGGCAAGATCGCTCGGCCTGTCACAGGTACAGAATCTGCGCTACATCATTCTGCCGCAGGCGCTTAAGAACATCCTGCCTGCGATCGCGAATGAGTTCGTCGTGATCATCAAGGAATCTGCGATCACCTACACGATCGGCGTGCAGGATATCATGTCGGCGGTCAACGCGGTGAAGGG
>CANQUH010000261.1 GCA_947626965.1 uncultured Lachnospiraceae bacterium | reverse complement strand
AAAACCATGGCCGCCAGTATGTTGTCAGCATACTACAGTGAAGGATGTGATTCCAGACAGTTGTTTGAGGGACTGGAGATTTCTCAGGATTCCGGGTTTAAAAAACATCTAAATAAATATCCTGTGATCTATATAAATGTTCAGGATTTTTACAACAGAAAATATTCGGCTGCAGAAATGCTGAATTTCCTGCAGAGGAATGTATTGAAGGATCTGATTTCTGAGTATCGGGACATTGATTATATAGATAAAACAGACATGGTTTCGGTTCTTAAAGATATTTATAATTATAACCATACCCCGTTTATTTTTATTCTGGACGAATGGGACTGTATTTTTCGCGAGGATAAAGAAGATATTTTTGCTCAAAAACAGTATTTGGATTTTTTAAGAAATCTGCTTAAAGATAAAGATTATGTGGAGTTGGCTTATATGACGGGAATTTTGCCTGTTAAAAAATATGGGACACATTCTGCTTTGAATATGTTTGATGAATATTCTATGACAAATCCCGGAAAACTTGCTCGATTTATCGGTTTTTCTGAATCAAAAGTAAAAAAACTGTGTGAGAATTACAGGATTGATTTCGCTGAAATGCAGCGTTGGTATGACGGATATCTTTTTGATGATGGCTTGCATATATATAGTCCAAAATCAGTTGTGGATGCGGTGTTTTTTGGAAAGTTCAGTAATTACTGGACGAAAACGGAGACTTATGAGGCACTGAAAGTTTATATTGATATGAATTTTGACGGAATGAAAGATGCGGTTATCCGTATGCTGGCGGGGAACCGATGTCAGGTAAATCCAGAAAAATTTCAAAATGATATGACGACATTTCAATCCAGAGATGATGTTCTGACACTGCTTGTGCATTTAGGATATCTGGCGTATGATGAGGAAACCAGAGAAGTATTTATTCCTAATCGGGAAGTAGAGATCGAATTTAAAAACGCTGTGGAGGGTGCGGGATGGAATAAGGTTGCAAAAGCCCTGGCTGATTCTGAAGGCTATTCCGGATGTATGAATGATAATGACAGAACAAAGGAGAAAACAGATGGAGGATACTTATATAGCGCTGGATCTCGAGACGACCGGCCTGTCCCCGGCAAATGACCGGATTCTGGAGATCGGAGCACTCTGGATTGAGAATGGTGAGGTAACAGATACGTATGAGACATTTGTCGACTGTGGGATTCCGATTCCGCAGGCTATCACGCAGCTGACCGGGATTACAGATGAGATGGTAAAAGGAAGCCCCTGCACGGAGGAAGCGGTCAGGGGATTTCTTGACTTTACGCAAATGCGGAGGGAAAGAGAAAGTGCGCCTGCCAGGGTGGAGGAGATCTGCGCAGCAGGTCAGAACCGGCAGGGTATGTCTGCGGCGGCAGGCAGTCCTTGTACAGAGGTACCGGACCCGTTTGCGGGAGAATATGTGTTGCTCGGGCATAATCTTCCGTTTGACTACAGTTTTGTGAAGTACAGTATGGCGCGGCTGGGGCTGACTTATGAGAGCCGCGGTCTGGATACCCTGAAAATGGCGCGGACCTGTCTGCCCAGGCTGGAGAAGAAGTCGCTTGACAGGGTTTCCGCGTATCTTGGGATACCGCAGAAGCATCATCACAGGGCGCTCGATGACGCGCTGACAGCGTCCCGGATCTATGAGCGGCTGAAGAGGGAATTTGGAGAGCAGTATCCGGAACTGTTTGAGCCGCAGCCGATGGCATGCAGAGTGCCGAAGATGAGCCCGATCACAAATTCACAAAAAGTATACTTGCGGGATCTGATAAAATGTCATAGAATAGAAAGCAACGTAAAAATAGAGACGCTTACAAAAAATGAGGCGTCCCGCATGATTGACAGCATTATTTCGCAGTATGGAAGACTTAAGAGGTGACAGATATGATGAATTTTAACAGTAAGAAAAAGCAGCAGATCGCGGCGGTTATCGTGATTATTATCGTGGCGGCCATGGTGCTGGGGCTGTTTGCATCGGCTTTTATCAGCTGAAGGGTTCATGATGGTGCCTGCAGCGCAGGCATAGTCGTTTTATGACAAAGGATAGGGGATATTATGCAAAACAGATGGATGAGGGGGATTCTCTGCGCTTTTGGAATCTCTGTTCTCCAGGCAGTGACAGCTTTCGCGGGGGAGAGCGAGGTTATCAGTGACGGAGTTTTTATCGGAGATATGGACGTAGGAGGAAAGACGCCGCAGGAGGCGGAGAAACTGGTGCGCGAGCAGGTCAGTCAGCTCTCAAGCGCGATGATCACGCTGCAGATGGGGGACGACCAGGTTTCGGCGACGCTCGGCCAGCTGGGGCTTACCTGGGAGAATACGGATCTGATCGAGGAGATCAGCAAGGTAGGGACGACGGGCAACATTATGCGCCGTTACAAGGAGAAAAAGGATCTTCAGAATCAGAATATTCATTATGATATAAAATATGCGGTTGACGAGGAATCGGAGCGGAAATTTGTGCAGCTGTGCAATGCGTTTAACTCGGAGCCGGTCGAGGGTACCGTCCATATGGGGGATGACGGCATGCTCTATGTGGAGGGCGGTACGGACGGTCTTACGCTGAAGGAAGAAGCGACGCTCGGGACGCTGAATGAGTACATCGCTGAGTGGAAAATGGAGAACATTGTTGTTCCGGTGGAAGTGACGAGAACGCCGCCTGTGATTAACGCGGAGACGGTGGACGAAATGAATCATGTCCTTGGGACTGCCACGACGGATTACTCCTCTTCCTCCGCCGCGAGAGCCCAGAATATTGCGACAGGAGTGTCCAAGATTGACGGTACGCTTCTGATGCCGGGTGAGGGATTTTCGGTTACGGCTGCGGTTGTTCCATTTACCGCGGAAAATGGATATGAGCCGGCTCCGTCCTATGAGAGCGGGCAGGTGGTTGATACATACGGCGGGGGCATGTGCCAGGTTTCCACGACACTGTACAATGCGCTTTTGAAGGCAGAGCTTGAGATTGACGAGAGATCGAATCATACGATGACGGTATCCTACGTTGATCCGTCAAAGGACGCCGCGATCGCGGAAGGTCTGATGGATCTTGTGTTTACAAATAATCTCGACTCCCCGATTTATATAGCAGGTTCTGCTTATTACGGCACGCTGACCTTCTCGATTTATGGGAAGGAGACGCGTCCGGCGAACCGCACGCTCGAATTTGTCAGTGAGGTGACAGGCCGCACGGACCCGTCGTCGAATATCCGGCTGGTTGCGCGGTCGGACCAGAGCGCCGGATATCTGGCGCAGACGCAGTCCCCGCATGAGGGATTGTCGGCTGTCTTGTGGAAAAATATCTATATTGACGGCAACCTGACGGATACCGTGCAGGTCAATTCCAGCTATTATGAGGCGACACCGGCGATTTACGAGGTGGGAGTGAGCACATCGAATGCGCTGCTTGCCTCCGCTTTGAACAGCGCCATCGCGCAGAATAATCTGCAGCAGGTGCAGGCAGTCCTTGCGTCGCCGCCGCAGCCCCAGACACAGGCTCCGGCTCAGCCTCAGACGCAGGCACCCCAGACAAACGCGCCTCAGTCGGAATCCCAGGCGCCGCAGACGGATGCGCCGCAGACAGATCCACCAGCGGAGGTACCGCCGGCAGAACCGGCTGCGTAGCAAAGAGAACGCCAGAAGAGAAAAAATACAGTGTGCCATGGGCAGGGTTGTATGACAGAAAATGCGTGAAAAGAAGGATGCAGAATCGGCTGCATGGCAGAGAGAGCGCCTGAAAAGAAAGGGAAATGTATCGTCAGACGAATTGGCCGTGCGGGCAGAAGAATGGAAATAATTATGATTTGTCGGGAGAAAAGATAGAAATTCTCCTGACAGCTATAGAGAGAATTGGAAACTGGAGGGACAGCGCCATGCGTACAGGAAAGATTTCCGAGACCGTTTTGCGGCGGTCTGTTCTCCGCAGACTCCATGCGGACAGCTCTGTGCAGTGCAGGGAGTTCCAGGGGGAAGACTGCGCTTTTTTTACACAAAGTATGCAGAGAGAGAACGGGGGAAATTTCTGTACGTATGACCGGATTCCGAAAAAGACAGAAGACGAAAATTTTGTGTGCGCAGACCGGGTAAACGAACCCGGGGCTGTGCACTCTGCATCCATGAACGGAACCTGCGCGGCGGAATCTGGTTTACCCGGGGCTGCAGAAGGGATGACAGCGTACACATCTGTCTGTGCTGTCCCGGGATTTGAGCGTCATCCGGGAAAACTGGTTCTGGCGGCCGCGAATAATCTTTGCGCGGGAGGCGCGCATCCGGCTGCATTGATGCTGCAGGCGGTGATCCCTGACTGGTATGAGGAAAGAGATCTCCAGCGTGATATGGATGAGATTGCCGCAGAGGCGGCAGAGCAGGGGATGAAGGTTCTCGGAGGTCACACGCAGGTTTCCGATGCGGTGAAAGAAGCCGTCTACACGGTGACGGGAATCGGTACGACAGGAGCCGTGACCAGAGCGAAAGATCGGCCCGCGTGTATGACGAAATCCGGGAATCAAAGAGAAATTCATGTGTGCGGGGCGGAAGACCAATCTGCGTGTATGATGAAATCCGGGAATCGAGGAGGAGATCGTGCAGACAGAGCGAGAGATCAAGCTGGATGGGTGACAGAACCCAGGAATAGAGAAGGAGACCGTGCGGACAGGACGGGAGATCAGTCTGGATGGATGAAAGAATCCGGGAATCGAAGAGGAGATTATGTAAACTGTCCGGGAAAGATCTTTGGCAGCAGGCGTCCGCTTTGTCCCGGGGATGAACTTGTGATGACGAAATGGATTGCCCTTGGAGGTACGGCGGCGCTCGCTCTGAATTATGAGGAGAAGCTGAAGGGCCGTTATCCGTACACTCTGATCGACCGGGCGAAGGAATTTGA
>CANQUH010000260.1 GCA_947626965.1 uncultured Lachnospiraceae bacterium | reverse complement strand
TGCTCTACATGCTGTTCCGTCCTTACAGGGAGGATCAGGGAGCGGTCAGCTATTCCGGGAAGGCTTACGCGCGCTGAAAATCAGGTTTTTGTGAGAGTAAAGTGAGGGGAGCAGGACGGAATTTCAGTCAGGACCCGCGAATGAATCCTGAAAGTACTGTGCCGGACTGACGCGGATATAAAGGAGGAAATCATATGTCAACGGTGATTATCAGCCTGATCCTGATCGGGATCGTTGGATTGATCATCCGTACGATGTACCGCGACAAAAAAGCGGGAAAGAGAACCTGTGGCTATGGCTGCACGGGCTGCGCCTCCGCGGGAATCTGCTGCGGACATAAGCAGAAAAAGAATGCGGTAAAAGAAAATGGACATCGTCCATAAGAGGAATATAGATGTTCTGCGTGCCGGGGCATTGTCAGACGGGAAAGGGATCTTCTGCCGGAGGATCCCTTTTTGCGTATTATGGACCGTATATCAGCTGAAACAATTTTTCACGGCGCCGCAAAAATCAAGTATGGACAGACGGCGGCCAACGGTGTATGATGATAAAAACTGCAGCGGCTTAGATCAGGATGAGGGATGTGCAGACTCCCGGGCGAGTCCTGAATGATAAGGAGGGCACACAGTTGGAACAGGAGAATTTAATCAGGGAGACAGCGGCCGGGTTTCTGCTTCCGGGCAGCTTAAAGGAGATAGCTGCCTACGGAAATGGACATATCAATGATACATACTGTCTTTCCTGTGAGACGGAGGACGGAGTAAAGCGCTACATTCTGCAGCGCATCAACAAAAACATATTCACGGAACCGGAAAAGCTGATGGAAAATATCCTCGGCGTGACAGACTGGCTGAAACAGAAAATCCTCGCTGAGGGCGGGGATCCTCTGCGGGAAACGCTGACGATGGTTCCCTGCCGGGAAGGCGGTTTTTTCCGCCAGGACAGCAGGGGCGAGTACTGGCGTGTCTGTCTGTTTATAGAGGATGCGGCCAGCTTTGAGCATCCGGATGACCCGGAGGTATTTTACCAGAGCGCGGCTGCGATCGGACGTTTTTTGCGTCAGCTTTCCGATTATCCGATCGAAAATCTTCATGAGACAATTCCGGATTTCCATAATACGGTGAAGCGTTTTGAGGATTTTAAGAAGGCGGTCCGTGAGGATGTCTGCGGGCGTGTGCAGGAAACGGCGGATGAGATTCAGTTTATCTGTGAAAGAGAAACTTTCACGCATACACTCTGTGACCTGGAGGCTGCCGGTGTGCTTCCGCTCCGTGTAACGCACAACGACACGAAGCTGAACAATGTCCTGATTGATGATAAAACCGGAAAAGGAATCTGTGTGATTGATCTTGACACAGTGATGCCCGGACTTGCGGTACTCGATTTCGGGGATGCGATCCGATTTGGAGCAAGCACGGCCCGGGAAGACGAGCCGGATTTGTCAAAGGTGCATTTTGATCTGGGGCTGTACCGGACATTTGTCCGGGGATTTGTCGAGGGCTGCGGCGGGGCGCTCACGGACGCGGAGCTGGAACATCTGCCGACCGGGGCAATCATGATCACACTTGAAAATGCGATGCGTTTTCTTGCGGATTATCTGGAAGGAGACCACTATTACAAGACGGACCGGGAGAAGCAGAATCTTGACCGGTGCCGGAATCATCTCCGCCTGGTAAAGGAAATGGAGGAGCATCTGGATGAGATGCGCGCTGCGGCAGATTTTTTGCAGAAAAAGAAAAATAAGGTATATGGAGGATCAGAAATGGATATTATTTGTATGGGAGAGATGCTGATTGACTTTACACCGGGAAAAGAAGAGCGCAGTTATACCTGCAATCCCGGAGGAGCTCCTGCGAACGCCTGCATCGCGATCGCAAGGAACGGCCTTGAGGCCGGTTTCCTCGGCAAACTCGGCAATGATGATTTTGGGAAACTGCTGAAGCAGACCCTTGAGAATGACGGCGTGAAAGTGCTTTGCCCTGAGCTGACGGACGCGGCGGTGACGACCCTTGCGTTTGTGACTCTGTACGAGGGCGGAGAGCGTTCTTTTACGTTCGTGCGCAAACCGGGCGCGGATATTCTTCTCGACAAAGATGATGTGTCTGAGGAGATGATTCAGAGCGTGCGCATGCTGCATGCCGGTTCTTTCGGCATGTCCGCGAATCCGAGCCGCGACGCGCATTTCCACGCGATGCAGCTTGCGAAAAAACATGGAAAGCTCGTCAGCTACGATGTAAATTACCGCAATATGATCTGGAGCTTTGAGGACGCGAAGGCAGTTGTGGATCAGGTGCTTCCGTATGTGGATCTTCTGAAAGTTTCTGATGAGGAACTGGATTTCGTTGGCGGCGAGGCAAACATTCCGGCCCTCATGAAAGAGAACGGTATCTCGGTTGTGATTGAGACACTGGGTTCAAAGGGCGCGAAGTATTTCTTTGACGGAAAAGAAGGAACCGTGGAGGGACATAAGGTAAACGCTGTCGACGCAACCGGCGCCGGCGACGCGTTCTGGGGAGGCTTCCTCTCCAAACTGCTGATGTCGGGAATCACAAAGACTGCTGATCTGAATGAGGATCTGATCCGGGCCGCGCTTGCCTACGGAAATGCTTCCGGCGGTCTCTGCGTTCAGAAGATGGGCGGAATTCCGGCGCTTCCGACAAAATCGGATATTGAAATTTTCCTTGCGAAGTAAACGTTAATTTATTTTGTCATTTTCTTGAAAAATAGTTGACGAAACCCGAAAGTATGGTATAATTACTATCAGTGCAGTAAAAATACCCAGACAGTTGTATTATGCACAATCTACAACTGGAGGGAGGTTAGGTGTGAGAGTATGTCGAATGTAATCGTAAAAGAAAACGAGACTTTGGACAGCGCTTTACGTCGTTTCAAGAGAAATTGCGCGAAGGCGGGTATCCAGCAGGAGATTCGTAAGAGAGAGCATTACGAGAAGCCGAGCGTAAGACGTAAAAAGAAATCAGAAGCTGCCCGCAAACGGAAGTATAACTAAGCTGTGCGTGAAATCCCTGGTCGTCCGATCAGGGATTTTTTACGTATGAAAGCCCCGGAGCAATCGGCTTTCATTCATTGTGGTGCTTGCGAGAAAACCGGGCATGTTTCGGAAACGCCTGTAATATAGTGAATAATAAGCAGATTACAGGCGGTTTTTTATGGAAAAGTTATTGCGAAGTCATACAGGCAGATGTGCTCCGGCCCAAATTTTCAGAAACACTGCTGTCGGGCTGATTGTGCTCTGGCTCGCAGCGGGACAGATGCTTCTGGTCTGTGCGGAGGGGGAACCTGTTATCCAGACGCCGCACGCGGTGATCATGGAGGTCTCGACCGGACAGATTCTGTACGAAAAAGGTGCGCAGGATAAGATACATCCCGCGAGCGTGACGAAGGTTATGACGCTGCTCCTGATTTTTGAGGCGCTTGAGGACGGCAGGATCGCCCTGACGGATGAGGTGACAACGAGTGCGCATGCCAAATCCATGGGAGGTTCCCAGGTCTTTCTTGAAGAAGGAGAAAAGCAGACAGTGGAGACGCTGATAAAATGTATCGTGATCGCCTCGGGGAATGACGCGGCGGTGACGATGGCGGAGCATCTTGCCGGCACGGAACAGGCGTTTGTCGATCAGATGAATCAGGAGGCGGAACGGCTCGGGATGACGAACACGAATTTTGTGGACTGCTGCGGGCTGACAGATTCCGTGAATCACTATACCTCCGCGGAGGATGTCGCGCTCATGTCGAGAGAACTGCTGTACCGTTTTCCGCAGGTAACGCAGTATTCGCATATCTGGATGGAGGATATCACGCACGTCACGGCAAAAGGCAGCAGCACATTCACACTGACGAATACGAATAAGCTGCTGCGCTCGTTTGACGGCTGCGACGGTCTGAAGACAGGGAGCACAAGCCTCGCGAAATACTGTCTGAGCGCGACAGCGCAGAGAAACGGAATCCGTCTGATCAGTGTGGTGATGACAGCGCCGGATACGAAGACGAGATTTGCGGATGCCGGGACGCTTCTGGGGTACGGTTTTTCAAAATGTTCCCTGTATGAAGATGAGGATATGGGAACGCCGCCCCCTGTCAAGGTGCGGGGAGCAGTCGGGGACTATGCGGATCTGGTTTATGAGAGCGGATTCCGGTATCTGAGCACTGAGGGGGAGGATTTTTCGAAAATTGAAAAGAAGCTGGAGCTGAAAGAGGAAATTAAAGCGCCGCTTGCGGCAGGAGAACAGGTCGGTGCGCTTGTGTATACGCTGAATGGAAAAGAAATCGGCCGGGTGGCTGTAGTGACCGGAGAAAAGGTGGAGAAGGCCGGGTATGCGGACTGCCTGGGGAAGGTGATCGGACAGTGGATGATCATCTGAGATAAATTAAAATGTGCATTTTGCTTTTTGCAAATGAAAAACAGTCTTTTCTTGCGTTCGGATCTATGATAAAATAAACGTTACAGAAAGGATATCCAAGTACCAGGGGAGAGGAGGAGACTGCTATGGCGGATTTTAAAGTGACGCGTTACAGAATACGGATCAATCGCATGGACAATAAACCGGCCTCCCCTTTTTCTGTGGTATTTCTGAGTGATCTGCATGATGTGAGTTATGGCAGGGAGAATGAGCGGCTGCTTCAGGAGATACGGAATCAGGAGCCGGAGGCGGTGTTTATCGGGGGAGATATGATCGTGGGCGCTCAGAAACCGCGGACGCACGCCGCGGTCGCGCTTATGGATGAGCTGACGAAACGCTACCCGGTCTACTGCGCAAACGGCAACCATGAATACCGTCTGCGAGAGCAGCCTGCAAAGTATGGGGAGGCATATGAAGTCTATTCCGAGAAAATCCGCAGTTTTGGCGTACATTTGCTGGAAAACGAGCATGAAAAACTGCAGATCAGAAGAATGCGTTTTACCATATGGGGATATGAGCTTTCCCA
>CANQUH010000259.1 GCA_947626965.1 uncultured Lachnospiraceae bacterium | reverse complement strand
ACCGGCTGACCAGAAAGATCAGGACGGCCAGCGCCGCCACAGCCATGCCCGCAAAAATAAAAAACCACATCATCAGCTTCTGAATCCTCCTTTTTCCGGTACAAAATTCAACTTCCGGCTAAAGTTATTCTTTCCTCTCAGTTTTCTTCCGCTTTCTTTCGAAAGCAAAACCGTCCGGCGTTACTATCACCGATCTTTCCGCAGCCTTCCTTCCACAAGAAATACCTCATCGTCTTCCCTGATCTCCTGCTCGTACATCCAGGCATCCGGCTGTTTTACAGAACATTCTTCTCCTTCGCGTGATCGCATCGTCACGATTACCATAGGTTCATAATCGCTGCTTCTTTCCTCACAGCCAAAATCATCTTCATATATTCCAGTTATTATATATTTCTCCCGCATTCTTTTCCCTTCTGTTTCAGCGAACACCCTCATATGAATCACGAGGATGTCACCCGGTCTTTCAAACAAAACTTTATCATTTCTGTTTATACCTGTCAACCTGCTTTCCTGTACTGTTTTCCCCTCATAGTAATAGGTATTTCCTTTAACCTGTTATAATCCGGGCCTATAATTTCAAAGTCCGGATAATCTGCCCGGATTTTTCAATCAAATGTCCATGCGAGCATGGCTATTTTCCTCATTGTTCGCGGGAAAAAAAATTACAGAAATCGGGAGAGCAGGCATTTTTTCACCTCTCTCCCGATCAGTCTTAGAATTTCAGGCAGAATTAGACAGAATACTTTACCGTATTTCTGCCTGATGTCTTTGATATAATTTAGAGCCCCCCGCCAGCAGCACCCCCGCCATTCCCAGATACAGGACAGGGACAAACTGCGTATTTGTGAGATACGTCCCCGCAAAAGGTACAAGCCGGCAGTCAAATATATTCCACAGGGAAAGAAACACGCTGGGAAGATAATCCCAGATCTGCGCCAGCACCCGAAGATGATACGGTATGTCCACAAACATGGACAAAATGATGACGCCGCTGATCACCGCGAGCGTTCCGACCGCATTCCCCAAAATTTCCGACAGAACCATAACAAAAGCCCCTGCAAAGACCGCAGCGGCCAGCAGCAGCCCGTAACTGATCAGAACAGCCTGCCCGACGCTTATGGAACCCGAATAATCCGGATAGATCAGCTGAAACGCCGCCCCAAAACCATCACAACCGTAAACCGCCAGAGCCAAAACCATTGCAGCCGCCGTATAGAACAATGCAGTCCCCGCGGCAAAACTGATCCCGGCAAGTATCTTGGCCAGATAAAGCGTTCTCTTTCCATAGCGGCTGCAGAAAATCAGCTGGTCCGTCTTTCTGGCCCGCTCCACCGGAAAAACACTGGAAAGGCAGATGGCAATCGTCAGCAAAGTCATAATCCCGATTGTGTAAAGACCGTCGAGCAGCATCCACCAGCCTTCTTTATACGCATACATAAAAGGAGTTTCAATCGACATCTCCTGCTGCCGCCAGTATTCCTTTTCCCCTTCTGTGAGGTAAGCGCTGTTCCAGAGATTTTCCAGCATGTCCTGTCGTCCGGCATACAATTCTGTTTCATCCGGCTCCCAGTTCAGAGCTTCCGCTGTATCCATATCACAGGTATTTGTCACAAACCCGAAAATCGCGCTGTAGGGAAAGGCATACATCCAGTACTCCTTCATCCCGGCATAATGTTCTGATGCGGCCGGTATCTTCCCATAGGCGTCCCACGTCTCCTCCAGCAGCTGCTGATCGATTGGACGCCCGCTCAAAGTTTTCTCATACGTTCTGCTTCTCTGAAATATGGCATAATTTGAATCTATCTTTTTTTCATCGATATAGTATGTGCCAAGCAGCTGGCTGCAGACTGTCGACGCAGTCAGAAACAACATAATCACAACCGTTATCCATGTGATTTTTCTGCCGAAAATTTTTTTCATTTCAAACTGATACAGCGTTTTTAAATTTTTCATCTGCTTTCCTCCCAAAACTGGCACAGTGTTTTCAAATTCTTCCTCTGCCCTTTTCCTCAAACTGCCGCAGGTAAAAATCTTCCAGATCCTCTGCTCCGTCCTCCCATTTTCCCTGCCAGATCATCTGTCCGTCTTTCATCATCAGCACCGTATCCGCGATATGCTCAATATCGGAGACAATGTGGGTGGAAAGCAGAACAATCCTGGATTTCCCCAACTCCCCGATCAGATTCCGGAACCGTACGCGCTCCTTCGGATCAAGGCCAGCCGTCGGCTCGTCCAGAACAAGAAGCTTTGGATCGTTCAGCAATGCCTGCGCAATGCCAAGACGCTGTTTCATGCCTCCGGAATACGTTTTGATTTTTCGTTTCCCGTTATCCTCCAAAGAAACCAGCTTCAGCAGCTCCGGTACTTTCTGTCTGGCCTGCTGCTTCGTCAATCCCTTCAAAGCGGCCATATAAAACAGAAAATCTTCTCCTTTAAATTCCGGATAATAGCCAAAATCCTGGGGGAGATAGCCCAAAACCGCACGGTATTCCTCTGTCGACACATCCATGTGGTTAAAAGCGATCGTTCCGCCTGTCGGCTTTAATATTCCGCAGATCATACGCATCAGGGTCGTCTTTCCCGCTCCGTTCGCCCCTAAAAGGCCGTACACACCCTTTTGCAGTCTGAGGGAAACACGGTCCACGGCGATTTTATTTCGATACTGTTTCGAAACTCTGTCTATACTAAGTTCCATTTTACTAATTCCTCCGTCCAATGTATCATTCTTTGTTCGTGACAGGTGCCATCCTGATTTCTTCGTCTGCCGCACCGTTTTCCATTCATGACAAACTCCATCTTAACTCTTCTGTCTGCCGCACCATTTTTTTCGTTTCCGACACACAGAGAATTAGCAAAATAACCAGCAGCACAACCGCCCACGCAAAACCGCTCCTGTACAGCAGCCTGATCAGCCGCACCCGCAGTAGAGAATACAAGCTGCTTATACAAACCGCCGCGCCCATGCAGGCATACAGTCCTTCTTTTCCACGCAGATTCCTCAAAATCCATAAGCCCGTCACATCAGCCAGCAGATAGGAAATCATCAGATACACGCCTGTCTGCATAACCGTAAAGATACTGTGAATACAGGCAAGCGGCATCAGCAGACACAGCAGAACCAGATGCAGCGCCCCCAGGATTCCCATCCGCGCCAGCACCACGCTTTTCAGAGAAAAACGAGCGGACATTTCCAGTTCCTCCATTCCATAAGCCGCAGACCGGAAATTCTCCGTTACCGCCGACAGTGCGAGAAACGGCATAAACGCAGAGATGGCCCACAGCATGTCAAAATCCAAAACGCAGGCGCCCGCCAGAGACAACAGAACCGGAAACAGCGATATCACCAATACCCGTTTTCGGATATATCCCGCCTGCGACAGCATAAAAGAAATCAGGCTGACCCTCTCCTGCGGAATATTCTCAAAAAAATCCTGTCTGTGCGCGGGAGCAGGCGCCTCAAACGCCTCCCTCAGCGCTTCCTTCATTTTCCTGTTCATTCAAATCCCTCCTCCCTCAGCTGCTCTTTTAACTGTTTTCGCGCGTTTTTTATTTTCCGATACACCGCAAACCTTGAAATCCCCATCATACTGCAGATTACCGAGACCGGCACCTCATTCACATAGCGCAGAAGCAGCAGTTCCTGGCTTTCCCCATCCAGCCTGCGCAAAGCTCTTTTTATGGACACACGGGTAAGCGTCTCATCTTCCATATCTGCGTCATCCGGCATCTCCGATGCCTGCATGGCCGCGTCATTCTGTACTTCTGATTTCTGTGCGGCCGCATTCTTCCACGTCTCTGCTGTCTGTTTGGACGATCGCTTCCGAAATTCATCGATGCAGAGATTGCGGGCAATCGTGTAAAGATACTCCAGAGATTTTCCCCTTTCCCGGTAGCAGACGCTGTCAAAATACCGCAGAAACGTCTCCTGGGTGATATCTTCCGCCGTTTCTCTATGGTTCAGTCTGAAATAGCAGTAGCGGTAGATTTTGTCGTACTGCTCGCGTAAATCCATGGCCACCTGGCTGAAACCTCCTTTCACTCTGTTTAACGGTACACCACGGCCGGATGTGCGGCCTCCTGTAAAATTTTAATCATAATCAGAATTTTAAAAAGGGAAACGCTCTTTTTTAAAGCATCTCCCTCTCGCTTTCTGTCAATTTATACTATTCCTGCTGTTTAAATACTTTACCAGTTCTGCAACCGTTGTCACAGGATTGCTCTGCCTGCTGATAATCTCTGTCTTCTCTTCCTTCAATACACGAATTCGCTGTTCTGCCCGTTCGATTGCCTTTTCCTGCAGCGGCTTTAACTGGTCATATACATCCTGATTTTTTTCATATTTCTCCAGGCGTCCCGGCTGTCTCAACATTCGTATCAATGTCTGACAGTCCGCTGCCTCCGCCTGCTGATTTACAAAATGCAACAGAAACCATAATTCGAATGATGGATTGGAATATGCCTGCTGATACCCTTCTCTTGCGGCTGCCTGTTTCGCTTTCTGTAGTGATTCATTGGAATTTTCATCCCGGTCAAATACACACCAGATCACATCTCCCTCATCTGGATAATATGGGTTCACCCCCATGGTTGCTTCTGCTTTCTGAACAAGACGATCCGCCGATTTATACTGCGATGAAATCGGAATAATATCAATAGGACATCCCCTGTTTCTGAAACGCTTAAAATACCGAATTTCTGTTTCTGTACCCTCACAGATAATGTATACTACCGATTTTCTCTTTCTTCCCCTTACAGGTTTTCGACTAATCTCTTTTACTCTCCCCACGCATCCGCACCTCCAATAAACGGAACTGCTCCATAGCGGCCCTGCAGATACCCTTTGGAAATATTCTCACCTTTCCGCGGAGAAAATTCTGTCAATGCATAAACCTCTGTCTGCATGGTTTTCTCATCTCTCTCCGCAAACCATATCTGATCACGTCTCAAAAGAGAAAGATCTAAAAG
>CANQUH010000258.1 GCA_947626965.1 uncultured Lachnospiraceae bacterium | reverse complement strand
CATTTTTTCCGCCTTTTGAATCAGAGGCCTGAATTACGCATAACGCAGATAATTCAGGAACAGCAGGAGGATAGGCCGGAAGTCTGTGAAGATTTACTGGCTTCTTAATGGTGCAAACTTTTAACTCTCAAGTATAAAATAATGGCAGATAACTTAATCTGTATTTTTCACTCCGCATTTATTTTCCTCCGCAAGTTCCCAAAAACTTCCTCATGGCTCATGCGGGCATTGCTTTCCTCTGCCATTTTATCTGCTCTATCCAAAGCCAGCTCTACGCTGTCTGTCAGTTTAGAATATTCCTCTAAACTAAGTACTACCATTGCTCCATATCCGTTTTTTGTTAAATAGACCGGTTCTCCTGCATTTACGATCTTTTCAATATCAGGGAACTTGTTCCTTAAATCCGAAACTGGTCTGATCTGCAACATATCTCACCACTCCTTATCAAAATTTTATCTTAATTTTATCATCTTCTGTATTATATCAAACCATTCATAAAAAAGCAACTTCATTTCACAATCATTTTCATCCAAAACAATGTAATTTTGGACGAAAATTATTTGCTGTCAGCACGAACATAGAATGTACTTCTGCCCGCTCCTTTCCTAATGATAAGACCTTCTTCCGTAAGCTTCTTCAAAGCTGCAAGAGCTGATGACCTTCCTATGCCTGGACAATGAGCCACAACATCCGCACCGGTAAATTTACCGATTTTCTCTTCTGTATATTTTTTCACAATATCATACGCCGTGCTGCTGGTGCCGCTTTTTGTCATTAATCCGACACGTTCCTCAAATTCCGTATAGCAGGCCAGAATTACCTGCAGCATGTACCTGATAAAAGGCGTCGGATTATTTTTTTCTTCATGCCAGCCAACATTAGACTCATCAAGCGTATCGTAATAACGATCCTTCGTTTTCTCTATCTGCTTTTCAATGCTGATGTATTTACCCACGCTGTATCCGCTCTTATACAGGAGGAGCAAGGTAAGCAGTCTGCTCATTCTCCCGTTACCATTATTAAAAGGATGGATACAAAGGAAATCACATATAAATGCCGGAATCAGAATTAATGAATTTATCTTCTCATTTGCGACAGCCTGCTCATAGGCTTTGCACAGATTCTCTACTGCTTCTGGTGTGTCATAAGGCGCAACCGGTGTGAACCTGGTGACTGCCGTTCCATCAGGCTTTGTCTCATTAATATAATTCTGTACATTCTTAAAATGTCCGCCATAAGAGGATCCTGCCCTTTTCAGAAGGTCTCGATGAAGCTGAAGGATATAAGAAGGGCAGACTGGAATATACTCACTACTCTCATGAATGGTATTCAGCACATCTCTATATCCCATGATCTCATCCTCATCACGGTTTCTCGGAGTCGTTTTTTCTTCAAAAAGCTTCTTCATTCGAGTACTTGTTGTAACGATTCCTTCTATTTTATTGGATGCTTCTGTACTCTGTATTTTTGCAATTTCAACCAGGCGGTCCAGCTTCATTAGCTTTTGCCGGATGAATAAATCCTGTCTTCCTTTACACTCGTGAATCTTTGCAACAAGGTTTAATATATCTGTACCCCAGGCTTTATCTGCAAGTTTGCCATAATCAAACGATCTCATTAGCGTTCCTTTCGTCCAGCATTCTTCCTTTTCATCCAATTATACTTGATTTTGGATGAAAAATTAACCTACTGGATAAAAAAAGGTGCTTAACCAACGTAAGCGCACTCAGGTTTCCTGATTTTAGTTTAAAACACATTTAGATAATTAAGAGGTCATTTGGCAGGCGTCGCGGCTCCTGCATCTCTTTTAACCCATGGGGTGTATGGTTGCAACGAAATTTACCACCTCAAATAACCTCTTTATTATCTGATCCCAAATGCCATAGATACATTCTCTCCAAAAAAGTCTTCTGCCAGCTTGTCCAACTGCGCCGCAATCAGCGAAAATTCCTTATTCAGATCCAGCGTCTTCGCCCCAATCTGATTTCCGCCCATATTAAACATGCAGTCCGGAGTGATGTCTTCATCTGTCTTTGCATACAGAAGGACCCCGGCCACTTTCCCGGTATTATCTTTGTCCTGATTCTTCACATAAGTGAATATCTGATAAACATTATTTGAATGCAGCGTATACTTGTCATACTGCTGCTGAAGAGTCCTTCCGTAATACTTTGCATCAATAATTAAAATCTGATCCCTCAGCCGCAGCATGATATCTGTCTGCATGACTGGCAGAAATCGTATCATGAACTCGCTGTTATCACCGACCAGATTCCATCTCACCTGTCCGGCCTTAACCTCACTCAGGTAAGTATGGTGCTGTCTATAATATTCCAGAATAAACTTTTCATACAGTCTGGCCATATGCCCATCTGAGAAAGCCGTTATCTTATACTCGCCCTTCTTAGTGGTCTGGAGCATCCCGTCCAGGACAAAGTAACAGACATTTATCAGCATCTCATAATTCATATTATTCCGCTGATAGTGCAACCGGCTCCAGGGAATCCTGGAAGGTTCCAGAATCTCAATTCTATCGAAGAATACAAGGATTTTCTTCAGTGCGGATTTCCTTTCCATCTCCACGCCTTCATTGATCATCAGATAATAAATCGTCGTTTTCAGAATCTGATTGAACAAATTATTCTCGGACAGCTCATCAAACTCACAGGCCAGCTTCTGCTTACGCTGAATCCGGTTTCGCCAAGTCCCCTGCAGATCCAGCTTTCCCCGCATGACGGACAGCGTTTCATTCTTCGTAATATACTCACGATAAAGCCCCTGCTTCAGCTGCTGTGCAACACCCTTGCCAAGGATTGCAGCAAACAGATCCTGCGCATTCTCAAACTTTTCCGAGGCCACTTCATCATAATTCGACTGTTTCAGAATCTGGAACGCATAAGAAAGCATATAGTATATGTTTTTAATAAATATGCTCTTATCCTTAGTCATCAAATACACCACGCAAATTCTTCTCCCAACGCTGCAGCTTCGCTGGTTCATCAAACCAGTATTCACCCAGCATCGGCAGAATATCAAACTCTACCACAGCACGCATCCACTCATCCGTACATCCAAATTCTTCTCTTCCACAGAAATAGCTATGTCCGATCTGGAATCCGCGTCCTAATGATTTATCTTCTGTAATTTCTTTATTTAGCAGCTTGATCTGGTCGATCAGCGCATGAAAAGTTTCATTGCCAAATGCATTCTGATAATTTGTAAATCCCTCTGAATTAAATCCCGGTTCCATCTCAAAAAAGCTGAACCTTCTTCTCAAGGCATAGTCTATCATCGCAAGGCTTCGGTCAGCGGTGTTCATCATGCCAATAATGTACAGATTCTCCGGCACAGAAAACGGCATGCCGCTATATGCCAAAGCAGCCTTCGTCCCGCGATAATCCTTCTCGATCAACATCAGAAGCTCACCGAATATCTTACTCATATTTCCGCGGTTGATCTCATCAATGATGAAGAAAAATTCCTTGTCCGGATAGTTCGCCGCCGTTTGACAGAATCGATAGAAGATGCCGTCTGTAAGCTTAAAATCAACGCCATCCGGGCGATATCCCATGACAAAATCCTCATAGGAATAATTCTGGTGGAACTGAACCATCTCTATACGGGAATCGGCCACCATCTGGCATTACCATCATCGCGATCGGGCGGTACTTCACAGCCAGTCTTCTCAGCAACGCGCTTAGCCAACGACGAAGAACCGCTGTTATAAAAATTTTTGCTTTCCCCATATTTCACAGACAGCTGTGTACAGGTAGCCTGCCCGCCATAATCCTTCATCCGTTTCATGATCTGAAGACTGCTTGTGGTAAATACAGAACTGTCATTCAGCAGCTTAATCCAATCATCCTTATCCAGTTCAGGAGAATATTCTTTTGGGAACCATTCTTCCCTTTTCTGCTCTGACTTTCTTTCTTCCAGATAATATCTTGCCAGATAGAATCCCACATCAATCGTCGCAGTCTTCATCTCCGGATCCGGATAGCATGACGGAACCATTGCTGCTTCGATCATTCCTCTTATTTCAGGATCCGCTTTGATGGCTTCACAGATTTCATCATACATCTGATTGCCGCCGGTCAGATTTTCCACAGAACCGTTTCTCTTCGGCATATAATCAGAAGATAATTCTTTTGCAGCCGCCCGGAACAATTCATATTTATAAATATAATACTTGTCCGGGTACCGCAGCCAGAGGTAAGTGCTGATAGCATTAGTATTCTGATAATGATTTCTCCACGTACCGTCATCATACTTTGACCGCAATTCTTCCGAAGCTGTCTGGAAAGCGTCTACCCTTGCAGCCAGATCCTGCGATTCATCAAACAAATTCCGAAACATTGTCCGTGTCGCCTCATCATCCTCTTTGGCAAAGTTTGTGATCATGCCGCGCGGATAAGCATAACCGGATGCTAGCAGATTAAATGTCTTATCTGTCGCCTTTTTGAACATCTCTCCAAAGTTTTCAGCATCAATATTCCAGTGATCCTGGAAATGCCTGACAGCCTCCCACTTGTATTTTTCACCATCCCAATGACTTGGAAAGTACGCCTTGTATCCTTCCAATATGGGATTCAGTTTTTCTAAATCAATCATGCATTCCTCCTCCAGGTCGTATATAATTAAAACGTGCATTGCTTCCTGTCACATACACATTTTTCATGCGAATCAAACTGTTCAGCACAGATTCAAACTCGCCCAGAAGCTGGCAGAGATTGTTTTCAAGCATCGGATAGATTGCGACTACATCGCTGCCGTATGGATCTTTTCCCTCCATATGCGCTTTTATCAATGACAGATTTAACGGTTTAATTGCATTTTCCGACACTTCAAAGTCCGGCTGTTTCCTTCCGCCTGCTTTCAGCCGGATCAGAAAATCAGCCGCGTATGTGGGATCTTATCTGGTCTATCCTTCCCCGATTGCCACCTTGCACTGCTTCCTGTAACAGGCAATACCGTATTTCAGAATCTTTTCAATGCCATC
>CANQUH010000257.1 GCA_947626965.1 uncultured Lachnospiraceae bacterium | reverse complement strand
ATAAAACAGAAAGTGAGGTACCTGCATGGAATTTCGTAAACTTCAGTATTTTGAATCGGTGGCGCGTTTCAGTAATTTTACAAAGGCCGCGGAGGAACTTCATGTAGCTCAGCCTACCATTACGGCTGCGGTTAAACGTATGGAGGAGGAGTTGGGAGTCCCTCTTTTTGTACGAGATAAACGCAAGGTTCTTCTTACTGCGGAGGGAGAAATCTTCCTGGAAAAAATCACAGGCATCCTCAGGCAGATCGATCAGGTGGTGGCTGATATGCAGGATTTGTCTGAGAACCGGGACACTACAGTGAATATAGGAATCGTTCCCATGTCCGGCAGCAGCCTTATGGGACTTTTGTACAAAGGGTTTTCTGAGAAATATCCGTATATTCATTTTAAGATTCTTGAAATAGGAAGCTATGGTATTATGGAGGCGGTGGAAGCGGATGAAATTGATATTGGCTTTCTGATTCTGCGGGATGATCTGGAAAAGAATTATGAAGTCTGTCATGTGTGGAAATCTGAACTGAAGATACTCGTGCATATCGAAAATCCCCTGGCTTGTAAGGAAAGGCTGGAAATTACGGATCTTAGGGATCAGAAGATTATTTATTTCCCCCGACATTCGTTCGTCCGTCAGAAGATGGACGCGGAATTTCAGCGGTATGGTATTACGCCCAATATTCTGGCGGAACCGGTTCAGATGGTTTCGGTTTATAATCTTGTGCAAAAAAATGCGGGCATTTCCTTTTCCATGGGAGAATATTATAATTCCATGATCCGCTCGGAGGATATTGTGGCGATTCCTCTGGCGCAGCCCATATACGGCGATACCGGTTTTATATGGAAGAAAGGGCGAACTTTGAGCAGGGCTGCGCAGCGCTGTCTGAAGTACGTACAGGAACACGCGAGGGAGCTGTAAGTTATTTGTCAGTCAGACACGACGGCATGTTTTGCGGTTTTGCATTGTTGGGTCCGGAGGAATCCGCCGCAATGTAAAGCCGTTTCCGTTTTTGAGGAAGTTGTTTTAATAGTCTGGTTCTATTATCTGATAGAAAAGGGTTATTTCACAAAATATTTCCTTCCTGCTATAGTTGTTTTATTCAAAATGACGGAAGGAGAGGAGGAATAAGGAGAAATTCCGGAACAATTTTTATCAGAAGGACAAACAAAAACGGCAAAATACAAAAAACGGAGGATTAAAAAATGAGTCAATTAACAATCTGCCTGATTATCAGCGCTCTGACTATTTTCAGCTATGCATGGGGCAAACTGAAAATGGGAACGACGGCGCTCCTCAGCATGGTGGCATTTGTCGTCACCGGCTGCATCGAACCATCCGCGGCGGTGGCGAATTTTGCGAATACGAACGGAGTTATGATGCTTTCCATGTTCGTGGTTGCTGCCGGATTCAACAGAACCCAGTTTGTGAAGAACTGCGCTTCCAGTGTGAACAGGATTGCCAGAGGATCCCTGACGATGGTAATGTTCGGATATATCATCATAACCGTGATTCTGTGCCAGTTTATCCAGAGCTCCATGGTGGTGTTCGGAATCATGGCGCCTATGCTGGCTGCCAGCTGTGAAGAACTCAAGATCAAGCCTTCTAAAGTGATGTTCCCCTTAATGATCATTTGTATTTCCACGCTTTCGGTACTTCCATTGGGAAGCGGGGCCACTCAGTTCGCAGAACTGAACGGTTATCTTGAAGCCAATGCCTACACGGATTACGCGGTGGCTCTTACCGATCCGATGAAGGCGAGACTTCCTATGCTGATTCTCATATCTCTTTACGCGATTTTCTTCGGACCGCGGTTCGCTCCGGATGAACCTGTGGTGGAAACTACAGCCGTACACGCAAAGAAAGATACTAAAGAAGCGCTGAAACCTTTTCAGGAACGGGCCGGCTATATTATTTTTATTCTCGTAACGCTTGGACTTATCTTCCAGAAATTCCTGGGCTGGGATATCTGGGTGATCTGTCTCGCAGGAGCTGTCGCCATGGTAGTGACAGGTGTGCTTTCGGAACAGGAAGCGGTGGAAGCGATTCCCTGGTGGATGGGATTCCTTTTTGTGGGTTCTCTGACCATGGGAGGAGCTCTGACAGCCACCGGGGCCGGGGAGGCTGTGGGAAATGTCCTGGCCAGCACGATCGGAAGTCTCGGCAACCGTTATGTCATGGGATTTGTGTTCTTCCTGGTGCCGTTCCTCCTTACGCAGGTAATGATGAACCGTTCCGTGATCACTATTTTTGTTCCGATTGCGATTCTTGCCTGCAAGTCCATGGGAGCGAACCCGGTCGGAATTATGATTCTGGTGCAGTCCGCGTGTCTGAGTTCTTTTATGACTCCGATGGCTACTCCGGCGGTGCCTATGTGTATGGCTTCCGGAGGCTATGATTTAAAGAGCGTGATCAAACAATCGCTTCTTCCGGCTGTAATTTTGTGTATAGTGAGCGTCGGCTGGATCATGACGGTCTTCCCGTTATACTGAGAAGTAAGACCCTGCCGGATTTTTATGCCATGATGTCAGGGCTAAAAGTCTGAATCGAGGAAAAAGTGGGGCAGGGGTACTGCGCCCAGCGACATGCGTTTAGAACCGATCGGAACAGAGTGAAGGCCCGGAACGAAGTGAAGAACGCAGATCATAGAGTAGAATCAGGAGGAAAAAAGATATGGATTACGCAAAAGAATCTTTAAAGATGCATTATGAACTGAAAGGAAAACTGGAAGTCACTGCCCGGGCGGCAGTTGACTCGAAGGATGCCTTAAGCCTTGCTTATACACCTGGCGTGGCCGCTCCTTGTCTGGAAATTCAGAAGGATGTGAACAAGAGCTACGAGCTGACGAGACGCTGGAATACAGTAGCGGTCGTCACAGACGGAACTGCTGTGCTTGGTCTTGGAGATATTGGTCCCGAAGCAGGAATGCCGGTTATGGAAGGCAAATGTGTTCTGTTCAAGGCGTTTGGCGATGTGGATGCGATTCCGCTGTGCGTGCGGAGCAAGAATGTGGATGATATCGTAGAGTGTGTGCGCCTCCTGGCTGGGAGCTTTGGAGGAGTAAATCTGGAAGATATTTCCGCGCCCCGGTGTTTTGAGATAGAAGCAAAACTGAAAGAATGCTGTGATATACCGATTTTTCACGACGATCAGCACGGAACCGCCGTGATCACCTTGGCGGGACTGCTCAATGCCCTGAAAGTAGTCGGAAAGAAGCTGGAGGATGTGAAGATTGTCACCTCCGGAGCAGGTTCTGCCGGAATCGCGATCATTAAACTTCTTATGTCCATGGGGCTTAAGAACGTGATCATGACGGACCGCAGCGGAGCAATCTATGAAGGGCGCGATCATATGAATCCCATTAAGGAGGAGATGGCCAGGATCACAAACTTCAATTATGAAAAGGGGAGTCTGGCTGATGTAATCAAAGGCGCGGATGTATTTATCGGCGTATCCGCTCCGGGAACGCTGACAGCGGATATGGTGCGCACTATGGCAAAAGATCCCATTATTTTTGCCTGTGCAAATCCCACTCCAGAAATTTTTCCCGAAGAGGCAAAAGCTGCCGGTGCGGCGGTGGTTTCTACCGGAAGATCTGATTATCCGAATCAGGTCAACAACGTGCTCTGTTTTCCGGGGATTTTTCGCGGAGCTCTCGACGTACGCGCATCCGATATCAACAGTGAGATGAAAGTCGCCGCGGCTTATGCAATTGCTGGTCTTGTGAGTGAGGAAGAACTGTGCGCGGACTATATTCTGCCTGCGGCGTTTGATCCCCGTGTAAAAGATGCCGTGGCCGAGGCGACCAGAAAGGCGGCGATTGAAAGCGGAGTGGCGCGTATCTGATATACGCCCTGCGGGGGTTCTGAGCGCCGATGGTATTCTTTCAGGACGGGTGTTGTGAGCCAGTGATGAGCGTTTAGCATTGACCGAAATGGAGTAAAGCTCCAAAAGAGTTATAAAAATTTTCGGGTCTGGAGATGCCTGTGTCTATTGAAACAGATATGGATTTTGTGACAAGACTTGCGGGCGGAGTTTAGCTGAATTATAAGGGGGACCCGTGAGCGAGTTCCGGATGTGAGCGGGTTTTCCCGGAAGAAAGGAGATGCTGTAGAAGAATTTATGGAAACTATAACACGGGAACAAATGATACAGATGGCAAAGGAGACCAGAAAGAAAGTCACCAATGCTCCGGTATCGGAAGAAGAGATGCGGAAATATCCGGTTCATATAGAAAAGATGCTGATTCCCACCAGAGAAGGCAGTGCAGAAGCATATTACAGTTATATGGAGGGCGGCGTCAATCACGACATGATGATCATTAATTATCATGGCGGCGGTTTTATCAGAGAGCGCACGCCCAACGATGAGCTTTTCTGTCGGAAGCTGAATCATGTTCTGGGCTGCAAAGTTCTGGATGTGGATTATAAAATCGCGCCAGATTATCCTTATCCCGCTGCTGTTTACGAGACATATGATGTCCTGCAGTGGGTATATGTCCACAGAGAAGAGCTTGGTCTGGATGAGAATAAGATTGTGGTGAGCGGACACAGCGCCGGGGGTAATCTTGCCATCGTAAATATCATGATTGCTCTGGAAGAAAAAACATTTTGTCCGGCGCTTCTGATCGCTGATTATCCGCCTCTGGATGTCTACACGGATCCGGGCGAAAAACCGGCTCAGGATACGGGGATTCCCGCAGAGCGCGCGAGGCTTTATAATCTTTATTACTGCGATCGGGAACGCCAGAAGGAACCGTATGCTTCTCCTCTGTTTGCGTCCGACGATCAGCTGAAAGGCTTTCCTCCGTCTCTTTTTATCACGGCGTCTCTGGACAGTCTGTGCGTGGAGGCGGAAGAGTTTGCCCTGCGGCTTGCAAGACTTGGAGGAGAAGTGACGTTAAAGCGTTTTCAGAACGTTGGCCATGCGTTTACGATTTATCGCAGGGAAAAACATCAGGAAGCCTTTGACCTTATTGTTAAGACGATCCGGGGCAATATTGACATGAAAATGAAAAAATAAACATATCAAAT
>CANQUH010000256.1 GCA_947626965.1 uncultured Lachnospiraceae bacterium | reverse complement strand
GACAAGGCTCAGACCGGAACGATGAAGGTAAACGGCAAGGAAGTGAAGATCAACGCGCCGATCGACGCGATGAACCTTGGTATGGGACTTCTGCCTGACGACCGTAAGGCGGAGGGAATCATCGGGGAGCTGTCCGTGCGTGAAAATATTATTCTCGCGATGCAGGCCAAGAGGGGCGTGTTCCGTCTGCTTCCGATGAGCAAACAGATCGAGATCGCGGATGAGTACATAAAGCTGATCCAGATCAAGACCGCAAGCAAGGAGACCCTGATCAAGCAGCTCTCCGGCGGAAATCAGCAGAAGGTAATTCTCGCGCGCTGGCTTGCGACGAATCCGGATTTCCTCGTCCTCGACGAGCCGACGCGAGGCATCGATATCGGTACGAAGACAGAGATCCAGAAGCTTGTGCTGCAGCTTGCGGGCGAGGGGAAGAGTATTATCTTTATCTCCTCCGAGATTGAAGAGATGCTGCGTACCTGTTCCCGTATGGTCGTCTTAAGGGACGGCGCGAAGGTCGGCGAGCTCACCGGCGAGCTGACGCAGAACAGAGTCATGCAGGCGATTGCGGGAGGTGCCGATAAATGAGTACGATCAAAAAAATGACTAAAAATACGCTGTTTCTGCCGATTTTCTGTATGATTCTCGTCATGGCGGCCAACATCCTTTATGATGCGGCGAGCGGAAATTTTGCGTTTAACTTCTTTACGATCTCGATCCGCAACGGCGTGCTCTACGGCCGTCTGATCGATGTTCTGAACCGCGGCAGTGAGATCGCGATCCTTGCGGTTGGCATGACGCTCGTCGTCTCGGCTTCCGCCGGTACCGATATCTCCGTCGGTTCCGTCATGTCGCTGTCAGCGTCCATGTGCTGTATGCTGCTTGCCGGTTTTGGAGTTGCCTCCGCGAGCGAGCTTCAGGTTCCGCTGATCGTCGGTTTTGCGGCAGGCGTTCTGATGGGCTGTGTCTGCGGTGCGTTCAACGGCTTCCTTGTCGCCTATCTGGAGATCCAGCCGATGGTGGCGACGCTGATCCTGTATTCGGCGGCGAGAGCGATCGGCCTTCTGCTGTGCAACAACCTGATCGTTTACATCCGTGCCGGCAGCTTCGCGAAGCTCGGCGGGTTTACGGGACCTGTCCCGACTCCGATCATCGTTGCGGCGGTCTGTGTCGTCGTTATGATCCTGGTCCTGAAAAAGACTGCGCTCGGCCTCTATATCCAGAGCGTCGGTATCAACAAGAAGGCATCGAGGATCGCGGGACTGAATTCCCAGCGCATCATCATGCTCTGCTATATCATCTGCGGCCTCTGCGCGGGTCTTGCGGGAATCGTGAACGCGTCCCGCATTACCTCGGCGGACTCCAACAATATCGGTCTGAACTATGAGCTTGACGCGATTCTTTCTGTCGCGCTCGGCGGCAACAGCCTCGGCGGCGGCAAGTTCAATCTGCTCGGCTCGATCATCGGCGCCTACACGATCCAGGCAATCACGACGACGCTGCTTGCGCTCGGCGTGTCCACGAGTGAGGCCCCGGTTTACAAGGCGATCATCGTAATCGTGATCGTTGTGATCCAGTCTCCGGTATTCAAGGATTATCTCAACAAAAGGTCGGCGAAGCGCGCGGCCAGGGCAAGGGGGTAAGAACAGATGAAAAAGAAAAAATCAATGAATGGAAATACGATTCTGCTTCTGCTCACCATCCTGCTGTTTGTCGTGATGTACGCGGCCGGATGCGTGATCTATGGAGAGAAAGGCTTCAGTCATCTGCAGACGTTCCTGAATATCCTGATCAACAACTCGGGACTTCTCTGCGTGGCCTGCGGCATGACCTGCGTCATGCTGACCGGCGGAATCGATATCTCGGTCGGTTCCCTGATCGCGCTTGACTGCATGATCCTTGCGTACGGCATGGAGAACATGGGCATGAATCCCGTCCTTCTGTGCGTGCTCGTTCTGGCGCTCGGACTTCTGTTCGGCTTTGTGCAGGGCTTCTGTGTCGGCTATCTGAACATCCAGCCGTTCATCGTGACAATGGCGGGCATGTTCTTTGCGCGCGGCATGACGGCCGTGATCTCGACCGACCAGCTTTCTGTCCGGTCCAGTCAGTTTTTCGTGAATCTCGCAAACATGAAATTCAATATTCCGTTCAATATCGGCGCATATATGAACCGGAGAGGGAAACTGCAGATACCGTACGTGCGTCTTCCGGTGCTTATCGCGCTGGCGGTGATTGTGATCATCTTCATTGTTCTGCGCTACACGAAGTTCGGCCGCAGCCTGTACGCGGTCGGCGGCAATGAGCAGTCAGCGGCGATGATGGGTCTGAACGTCAAGGCGACGAAGCTGAAAGCCTACATGCTGTCCTCATTTCTGTGTTCAATCGGAGGAATCTGTTTCTGTATGAACACGATGTCTGCGAGCGTCGGGCAGGCGACCGGTCTTGAGATGGACGCGATCGCGTCCTCCGTTATCGGCGGAACACTGCTGACAGGAGGCGTCGGAAACGTCATCGGTTCGTTCTTCGGCGTGCTGATCACAGGTACGATCTCCACGCTGGTAAAGACGAACGGCAAACTGCTCAGCTCCTGGTCGAGCATCGCCGTGGCAGCTCTGCTGTGCTTCTTCATCGTGCTGCAGAGTATCTTCGCGATGGTGAAGGCACGCAGGAAATAAAATAATAAATTGAAATAATAGAAAGGGCCGTCGGCGGTACAGACTGTACTTTGCCGGCGGTATTTTGTGTCACAGGAAAATTCGTCCTGTGACACAAAAAGCTTTCCGCGCACCAGATGGAAGTCCTGAACAATTCGTGTCGTGAAAAATTTATTGATTCTGTAAAACTTTACTGTACATATTTAACAACTTGGGTTATAATCATAACATGGTTTTTTATGCATAATAAGGATGGATTTCATTTGCCGCGACAGCTGGACGGCGGCATGGGGGAGTTTTCATGGACAATGAATTACGGTTTGCCATATTGATTGACGCGGAAAATATTTCAGATAAATATATCAAGATCATCCTGGATGAGACGGCGAACAATGGGGTCGCCACATATAAGAGAATCTATGGGGACTGGACCAGCCCGCGGCTGGCTTCCTGGAAAAGTGTGCTGCTGAACAATTCCATTATTCCGATGCAGCAGTACAGCTATACAACCGGAAAGAATTCGACGGATTCGGCGATGATCATTGACGCGATGGATATTTTGTATTCGCGGACCGTGGACGGTTTCTGCATTGTATCCTCGGACAGTGACTTTACACGGCTGGTTGCCCGCCTGCGAGAGTCAGGCATGCAGGTGATCGGGATGGGGGAGGAGAAAACTCCGAAACCTTTTATTTCCGCGTGCAATCAGTTTAAATATCTCGATCTGCTGTATTCGAACCAGCAGAAAGAAGAGGCGGAGGAGACAATCTCTCAGCGCGGGAAGGCAAGGCTTCCCGAGAGTCCGGCGGCAAAGAAACGGGAGGCAATCCCGAAGGTGAAGGAAGCCAAGCAGGAGATTCCAGGCCAGGAAGTTCAGAATCGGGATGACCTGAAACGCATCCGCAAGACGATCAACGCGATCATCAAGAAATTTTCCGATGAGGACGGATGGCTGTTTTCCGGCAAACTTGGCGACCAGCTTTCCAAGAGAATTCCTGATTTTGACGTGAGAAATTATGGGTATTCGAAGCTCACTCCGTTTGTCAATTCTTTTGGCTGCTATGAAATTGACAAGAGGCGCGCGAGCGGCGGACAAAAACATATTTATTTTCGGTTGAGACAGCAATTGCAGTGAATTAAGACTCTGTTAAAAACTGCGGGGGGGGGTACCTTATAGCGGAATAACGGAGAGAAGAGTGAGGACGTAATGGTGAAGGACAGAAACTGTGAGATGCTTTTGGGATATATCAGGAGCATTCTCAATGACACACAGATTCATGAGATAGATATCAAAATGCTGGATGAACCGTTTCAGGAGCTTGGACAGGAGCTGGTTCGGCTTCAGCGCTCGATGGAGATGCTGCTGAAGTATTCAGAAGATGCGGCAAGAGGAAAACTTTCGGGGGAAGAGATGCTGAAGGAATGCTGTCTCTGCGGAAATATCCAGGCGGTGCAGGATAATCTGTCCAGTCTTGCCCAGCAGATTGAGGATACGGGTTATCGGGAAAAAAATGTATGTTCGGGCAGTTTTTCCGAGGCGTTTAATACAATGACGGCTCATTTTCAGGAGCGGGGAGCATCCCCGGAGGAAAAGGTAAAAACGACACAGGATCATCTGGCTCTGATTGAGAGCTATAATGATCTTCTCATGACGCTGACGCAGAAGCGGGAAGAATGGATCATTGTAATCGATGAGATGACAAAGGAAATTGTTTACTGCAATAAACATGTGGACAGGAGAGGCTCAGACAGCAATAAAGTGTGCGGCGGCTGTGACAGCCATCTGCCGTTTCGCCATAGACTGCTGGAATGGCAGGATGGCACAGATGAGCGAATCTGGGAGGTAAATGGGGAAAACGGACAGATTTACAGGATCACGACATTTCCCGTCGAATGGAGAGGCCAGGCGGCCTGGGCTCATATTATCAATGATATCACCGCGGACCGTGAAGCGGAGCAGGACATGGCGATGAAAGCGTACCACGACGCGGGCACCGGTATTTATAACCGCCTGTATTTTACGGAGTATATGCAGGAACTGCTTGACAATGAACAGGAGTTTACTCTGTGCTATCTGGATCTGGATGGCCTGAAATATGTAAATGACACCTATGGACACAATGAAGGGGATGAATATATACGTTTATTTGTCTCCATGATTCGTCACAGATTCCGCAGCACGGATACATTCGCACGTATAGGAGGCGATGAATTCTGTCTGGTTCTTCCGGAGTGTTCAGCTGAATTTGCGATGGCAAAGCTTGAGAGTGTCCGCCACAGTTTCAGCCGTGCCGGCGGAAAGGATTATCCCCGCAGTTTCAGCTACGGACTTATGGAGGTGGCAGGCGCGGGAGTGAAACTTACGTTTGACGAGGTGGT
>CANQUH010000255.1 GCA_947626965.1 uncultured Lachnospiraceae bacterium | reverse complement strand
AGCGCTCTGCCGGCGATATTGGCCGTGGAACCCATGGCGGACCACTGAGGCTTTCCGGTCATGCGGTTTTTCACCATGGCGCAGTCGCCGACTGCATAAACATCCGGGAGATTTGTTCTGGCGCATTCGTCGGTGACGATGCAGCCTTTTACCATCTCAAGGCCGGTGTCCGCGAGGAATTTTGTTGCGGGCCGGATTCCCAGAGCAAGAACCGCCATGTCAGTGGGGATTTCTCCGGCTGAAGTTTTGATGCCGGTCACTTTGTCGGTTCCGCTTATGGATGCGAGCGGAGTTCCAAGAAGAATGCGAAGGCCCTTTGCCTGCAGCTTTCTGCGTATGTAGTCCGCCATTTCCGGGTCAAAAATGTTGGGCATCAGCTGATCCGCCATATCGATCAGCGTGACGGAAAGGCCTTTTTTCATCAGATTTTCTGCGACTTCAAGGCCGATGAACCCGCCTCCTGCCACAACGGCTCTTCTGCAGTTCTCTGCGTAATCCCGGATCTGTACCGCATCCTCAGGCGTGCGGACCGTGAACACGCCGGGAAGCGCTGCTCCCTCTACAGGAGGTACGGCAGGTTCCGCGCCTACAGCGATGACGAGATTATCATAGGACACTTTTTCGCCGCAGACAGTGATGGTCTTGTTTTCGGCGTCAACAGCTGTGACTTCGCTTTCCGTGTGGACTGTGACACCCGTAAGTCCCGTAAACTTCTCAGGCGTGTTGACGACAAGCTCTTCCCGTGTTTCGATCACGCCGCCTACATAGTAGGGCAGTCCGCAGCCTGCGTAGGAAATGTCTTTTCCTTTTGTGTAGATGACAACTTCTGCCTGGGGATCCTCGCGCTTTAACTTCGCGGCTGTTTTGGTCCCGGCGGCGACACCGCCGATAATGACAGTTTTCATTGACAGTTACCTCCTCTTTAAAAAATTTTTTATACTCTTGATTATACGGATATTTCTGATAAAATCAAATTATTAATTGTTATTAATTGATGAAATGAAGGAATGACGTTACTGTTCACTCCGTGACCAGCAACAGCGCTTCGCGATGCACAGAAATGCCACGTTCGTGGCATTTCGCGCCTCAGACCTCGGGATTTCCGAACAAGATGTTCGGAAATCACCTCGAGCTTGATGGGGGAGTGAACTGTAACAGAATGACTCCTGCTTTCTTTGCGGATGTCATGCAGAGCATTGCAGCCGGCATCAATCAGCGGGAGAATGACAGCAGAGGGGAATGAGGCTGATTATGCTGGACTATCGGATCAAAACATTTCTGACACTTTACGATGAGATGAGCTACCACAGGACCGCCGAACGGCTGAATATGACGCAGCCCGGCGTTACCCATCATATTCACTATCTTGAGAATTACTACGGTGTGAAACTGTTTTTCTACAACGGGAAAACTTTATCAAGAACGAAAAACGCGGAAATCCTGAAACGGCATATTGACAGCATTCTGTCTGAGGAAAAAGAGATTTTCCGGGAATTTTCCCAGAAGGAAAAGCTCATTCTCAATGTGGGGGCCACAAAGACGATCGGAGAGTTTGTGCTGGTGCCCGTTGTCCGGGAATTTTTAAAGGACGAGAATCACAGCGTAAATCTGATAGTGGATAACACGGAGACTCTTCTGCGGATGCTGGAAAGTGCGCAGCTGGATTTTGCCGTCGTGGAAGGTGTTTTTGACAAGTCCAAATATCAGTATCATCTGTTCCGGAAGGAAAAATTTGTCGGCATCTGTGCAAAAAATCATCCTTTCGCAGGAGGAAGCGTGAAGCTGGATCAGATCTTTGCGCAGACGCTGATCATCCGGGAACCGGGGTCCGGCACGCGGCGGCTGCTGGAACAGGCAGTCACTGATAAAGGCTTTACTCTGGAACGTTTCCGGAGAGTGATATCCGTGGGAAATTTTTCTGTGATCACAGACATGGTGGCCAGGGATCAGGCCATCACGTTTGCCTATGAACCGGTCGCGCGCAGCAGGAAGGAGCTTGCCACTTTTGAGGTGGAGGATATGGAGATCAAAGGAGAATTTAATTTCGTGTACTGCAACAGCAGAACCGGGAAGAGGAATATCCGGCTGCTGTTCGGGAAGAAGTAAACGTTCACTCCGCGCCCAGCAACAAGTGCTTCGGCCAGGTCTGAACCGTAACGAGTGAATAGAAAAGCAGCAGCAGAAATTTGCGCTTTTCTATATGGCAGAAAAGACGTATAATTAAATAAAACAGCCAGTATCGAAGAAAAACTGTTTTTTGGAGGTAAGCGTATGAATTACGATGTAATTATTGTCGGGGCAGGTCCCGGAGGCATTTTTACGGCATATGAGTTATGTCTGAAGGAAACTGGTCTGAAGATCGCCGTATTTGAGGCGGGGCACGCTCTGCATGAACGGAAATGCCCGATTGACGGGGAGAAAGTCAAGTCCTGTATTGGCTGCAAAACCTGCTCGATTATGTCTGGTTTTGGCGGCGCGGGGGCTTTTTCTGACGGGAAATATAACATAACCAATGATTTTGGCGGTACCCTGCATGAGTACATAGGGAAAAAGCGTGCATATGAACTGATGCAGTATGTGGACGGGATCAATATGAAATTCGGCGGTGAGGGAACCAGGCTCTATTCCACAGCCGGAACAAAGTTCAAAAAAGAATGTATCCGGTACGACCTGCATCTTCTGGACGCGTCCGTGCGTCATCTGGGGACGGATGTCAACTATAAGGTTCTGGAAAATCTCTATGCTTTTCTGGAGAAGAGGGTTGATTTTTACTTTGACTCTCCGGTAGATAAGGTGGCTGTGGCGGAGTCCGGTTATACGATCACGAGCGGAGGCAAAACATATACCTGTACCAGGTGCGTCATATCGGCGGGAAGAAGCGGAAGCAAATGGATGGAGAGTGTCTGCAGAGATCTGCATATCTCCACACACTCGAACCGTGTAGATATCGGGGTACGTGTGGAACTTCCGGCGGAAGTATTTTCCCATCTGACGGATGAATTATATGAAAGCAAGATTGTCTACCGCACACAGAAATACGGGGATAAAGTGAGAACGTTCTGCATGAATCCCAAAGGCGCGGTGGTAACGGAAAATACCAACGGAATCATAACCGTGAACGGACACAGTTATGAAGACCCGTCCAGACATACGGAGAACACAAATTTCGCGCTTCTGGTGGCAAAACATTTCTCCGAACCATTTAAGGATTCCAACGGATATGGGGAATCCATCGCGCGTCTGAGCAATATGCTGGGCGGAGGTGTGATCGTTCAGCGCTTCGGAGATCTGATACGGGGACACCGCTCAACTCCAAAGCGGATCGAGGAAGCATTTATCACGCCGACTTTAAAGGCGACGCCGGGTGACCTGAGTCTGGTGCTGCCGAAGCGAATTCTGGATGGGATCATCGAGATGATCTACGCGCTGGATAAGATTGCGCCGGGAACGGCGAACGATGACACGCTGCTCTATGGCGTGGAAGTGAAGTTCTATAATATGGAAGTGGATGTGGACGAAAAGCTGGAATCCTGCCACAAGGGCCTCTATATTATAGGGGATGGAAGCGGTATCACTCATTCTCTGTCGCATGCCTCGGCCAGCGGGATTTATGTGGCACGGAATATTATACAGGAAGAATCCGAAAATCGGATGTGACCGGCCTGTCAGAAGAACTGAAAAAAGATGCGGGAAGGATTTTATACGATGCACAGGCCCGCATATGGAGATCAGCTGCCGAAACAGCATGCGGGCCGCGAGGCAGACCGGAAATATCCGCAGAACAAAAACAAAATGCGGCTGCCGGAGCAGCATGCAGGATGCGCGGCGGACAGGAGGGAAAAACCGCCTCCTGTCCGATCTTTTTTTGTGGATTCTCTGGGGCAGCACTGTGTGAATTTCAGTGAACCATGGAGTGAATCTTGAATTTATCCCTGTTCGCATCCTCATTGGTTGGGTTCCTGCGTGCAGTATTATGAAGCTGAAACGGAATCTTTGCTGACTGGAAAAGTAAAGTAGGTGTCTGGATATGGCTCATCTTCCAGTGTGAAGTGCCACCATTCTGTACTGAGCGGCTTGAATCCGTTTTCAATCATAAGATCCCGCAGTGTATTTCGGTTATTGATCTGCTCGTCTGTCAGACCAGTGGTATAATCCGGATGAGAAAGTTCGCCAAAATAATCAAAAACTCCGCCCATGTCGGCTTCTTTTCCCGTATTCATATCAAAAAGAGTCAGATCAACAGTACTTCCACGGCTGTGCCCGGATTTACGGGCAATATAACCCTGATCAAATAATACAGATTTGTCAAGTTCCGGATAGAAATATGCTTTCATACGTGTATCGTCAATGTCTTCCGCCCATTCGATAAAATTATCTACGGCGGACTGAGGCCGGTAGGCGTCGTAAATTTTCAGCCGGTATCCAAGTTCCGCAGCGTCATCCGCCGCTCCTTTGAGGGCCTCTGCCGCTTCCTGAGTAATAAGCGCGCATGGCTCCTCGTAGCCGTCGATTCTTTCACCGACGAAGTTATAAGTGGAATAGTATCGGATCTCAAGAATTACGTCGGGAACCGCTTCCGCAAGAGAAACAAATCCTGCAGCGCTGTCTGCGGAAATGTCTTCTGCCGGTTCCAGATCCGAGGCGGCGCCTGACATCAGGCCGGTTGAAAAACAGGATAACAGGATCATTGCTGCCACAGCAGTAAATTTAATTATTTTTCGATGCATGGTCATACCCTCTTTCTGAGATGGTTCTGTGGTTACAGTACGCAGTTCCAGCAGCTCCTGGCAGAGTTCAGGATTGTGCTCCTTTCCTATTTTATCGTATTTGCCATGTTTTTTCAATAATTAATATCAAACGGAATAGAATAAATTATATTGATTTTAAAAGATATTAGATATTTTTAGAAACGTTTAAGATAATATATATAAATAGTATAATACAAATAAAGATGTTGTAAAGTGATTTATAAAAAAGTTATCAATGACAGTGGGAACCTTTTTTTGGTAAGAATTCAGGGGCAGGCAAGACCCGG
>CANQUH010000254.1 GCA_947626965.1 uncultured Lachnospiraceae bacterium | reverse complement strand
CTTCCGCGCATCATCATCAACAAGAAAAACATTCTCCGCATGATGAAGATGGTGGACAACCCGCACAACGGCGTCACGTTCTGTTCAGGTTCCTACGGGACCAATCTGGAGAATGATCTGCCGGACATGATCCGCTCCCTGAAGGGCAGGATTCATTTTGCCCATGTGCGGAACCTGAAATTCAACACGCCGACGAATTTTGAGGAGGCCGCTCATCTGTCCTCGGACGGAACCTTCGACATGTACGAGATTATGAGGGCGCTGTATGATATCGGTTTTGACGGGCCGATCCGTCCGGATCACGGAAGAATGATCTGGGACGAGGTTGCGATGCCGGGATACGGACTCTATGACCGGGCGCTTGGAGCAACCTACCTGAACGGCCTGTGGGAAGCAATTGTGAAAGGAGCGGAAAGATATGGAATTAAGTAAAAAAGGACTGGAAAACCGGGCACTGTGGGAGTCGAAAGGCTATCGTCTCCCGGAATATGACAGAGAAAAGGCCGCTGCGGCGACAAAGGAGAATCCGTTCTGGATTCATTTCGGGGCAGGAAATATCTTCCGCGCATTTCAGGCAAATGTCGTGCAGAACCTGCTGAATGATGGAGTGATCGACCGGGGACTGATCGTTGCGGAGGGCTTCGACTATGAGATCATCGAGAAAATGTACCGCCCGCATGATGATTATTCCCTTCTTGTCACGCTGAAGGCGGACGGAAGCGTTGATAAGACGATTGTCGGAAGTATTATGGAGTCCTGCATTCTGGACTCTGAAGACGACGCGGAGTACGGGCGCCTGAAGGAGATCTTCACAAAGGATTCCCTGCAGATGGTCACATTTACCATCACGGAGAAGGGTTACAGCCTTGTGAACGGAAAAGGGGAGACGCTTCCGGCTGTGGAGGCCGATTTTGCCGCCGGACCGCAGAAACCGCAGAGCTATATCGGAAAAGTTGTCTCGCTCCTGTACACGCGCTACAAGGCGGGAGAGAAGCCGGTCGCCATGGTCAGCATGGACAACTGTTCCCATAACGGAGACAAGCTGTACGCGGCGGTGAATACATTTGCGGAAAAATGGGTAAAGAACGGCCTGGCGGAGGAAGGCTTTGCCGCCTACATCAATTCAAAGGACAAGGTTACGTTCCCGTGGACGATGATCGATAAGATCACGCCGCGTCCGGACGCTTCCGTGAAGGAGCTTCTGAAAGCGGATGGATTGGAGGAGCTGGAGCCGGTCGTCACGTCAAAAAATACATATGTGGCTCCGTTTGTAAATGCTGAGGAGTGCGAATATCTGGTAATCGAGGACGCATTCCCGAACGGCCGTCCGGAGCTTGAAAAGGGCGGGCTGATGTTTACCGCGCGCGAGACCGTCGACAAGGTGGAGCGGATGAAAGTCTGCACCTGCCTGAACCCGCTGCACACGGCGCTGGCCGTTTACGGATGCCTTCTCGGCTATGAGAAAATCTCCGCGGAGATGACGGATCCGGAGCTGAAAAAACTGGTGGAGACGATCGGGTACAAAGAGGGACTTCCGGTTGTGACGGATCCGGGTATCCTGAATCCGAAGGAATTCATCGATACGGTCCTGAATGTACGCTTCCCGAATCCGTTTATGCCGGACACACCGCAGAGAATCGCCACCGATACTTCCCAGAAGCTGGCGATCCGTTTCGGGGAGACAGTCAAGGCATATGAAGCGTCGCCGGAGCTTAAAGTTTCCGACCTCAAACTGATCCCGCTCGTGTTTGCCGGCTGGCTGCGCTATCTGATGGCGGTTGACGATGAAGGAAACGCCTTTGAGCCGAGCCCGGATCCGCTGTACGACACGGTGCATCCGTATGTGGAAAATATCCGTCTCGGAGAGGATGTGGATACGGAGAAGTTAAGACCGGTTCTTGAAAACAGCGCAATCTTCGGCGTGAACCTGTATGAAGCAGGACTTGCGGACATGGTGTGCGGATATTTCCGTGAGCTGACCGCGGGAGCGGGGGCTGTGCGCGCGACCTTGAGAAAGTATGTCGGGTAAGAAATGACTTCCGCCTTTTTGAGCGGTGAGCAGCAAATTCACATCAGCGGCGGGATCCAGTTTCCACTCTGACTGATTTGTGCTTTGTGGGGATGCGTAGGGATCCGAAGCGGAAGATGTCTGCCGAGGCAGGCCGGATCCTGTGCGCATGATTCGCGAATGAGTTTCGAAAGAAGGTTATCATGAAAGCATTTATGGATAAAGATTTTCTGCTGAGTACAGAGACGGCGAAGAAGCTGTACCACGACTACGCGGCGAAGATGCCGATCCTTGATTATCACTGTCACATCAGCCCGCAGGAAATCTATGAAGATAAGAAATTTGACAATATCTCCCAGGTGTGGCTCGGCGGCGACCATTACAAATGGCGCCAGATGCGTTCCAACGGCGTGGAGGAGCGCTGTGTCACCGGGGACGCTCCGGACCGCGAAAAGTTCCAGAAGTGGGCGGAGACGCTGGAGCGCGCGATCGGAAATCCGCTCTATCACTGGAGTCACCTGGAGCTGCAGAGATATTTCAGTTATTACGGCGCGCTGAGCGGAAAGACCGCCGGCGAGGTATGGGATCTCTGCAATGCGAAGCTTCAGGAGGACGGAATGAGCGCCAGGAGCCTGATCCGGCAGTCCAATGTTACTCTGCTGTGTACGACAGATGATCCGGCGGACTCGCTGGAATGGCATAAAAAGCTGGCGGCGGACGACAGCTTCGAGGTGCAGGTGCTTCCGGCCTGGAGGCCGGACAAAGCCATGGGCCTGGAGAAACCGGATTACCTGGATTACCTGAAAAAACTCGGAGAAGCGGCCGGTATTAAAATAGAGAGTTTCGCTTCGCTTCTTGAGGCGCTGAGGCTGCGCATGGACTTTTTTGATTCCATGGGATGCAAAACTTCCGACCACGGACTTGCCAGCGTCATGTACGCTCCTGTTCCGGATGAAAAAGTGGAGGAAATCTTTGCAAAGCGGCTTGCGGGCAAAATTCCGGACGCGCAGGAGGAGGCGCAGTTCAAGACAGCGTTTATGCTGGCGCTTGGGCGGGAATACAGCCACAGAGGATGGGTGATGCAGATCCATTACGGCGTGAAGCGCGACAACAGAAAACGGCTGTTTCGGCAGTTCGGACCGGACGCGGGTGTGGACTGCATAAACACTTACACCTCCTCTGCGGAGATGGCGGACTTCCTGAACGCGCTTGACGAGACGGACGAGCTTCCGAAGACAATTCTCTACCCGCTGAACCCGACAGAGCACGCGGCGGTCGGAACCGTGATCGGATGCTTCCAGGATTCCACGGCTGCCGGAAAGCTCCAGGCGGGCAGCGCCTGGTGGTTTAACGATCATAAGAGCGGCATGACGGAGCAGATGACAAGCCTGGCGAATCTCGGGATGCTCGGGAATTTTATCGGGATGCTGACAGACTCCAGAAGCTTCCTCTCCTATCCGCGGCACGAATACTTCCGCCGGATCCTCTGCGATCTGATCGGCGGCTGGGTGGAGAACGGGGAGTACCCGGATGACGAAGAGGCTCTTGGAGGAATTGTTCAGGATATCTGCTGCCGAAACGCGGTGAGGTATTTCGGATTCGATCTGAAGATCTGACAGGTCCTGCATCTGCAAATCATGATGCCGGTGTCAGAAACAAAAGAAAGGAGAGTTTACGGTATGAAGTTTTGTCGAAACGTATTGCTTGCACTGCTTGGCGTAAGCCTTATGGCGCCTGCAGTCACCGGACATGCCGCCGGAGGGGATTCAGACGCGCGGATTGTCCGGATCGGTCACAATCAGGCTACGGATCATCCGACGCACATCGCGCTTACCGCGTTTGAGGAATTTATTGAGGAGAAACTCGGAGACAAATATAATATTGAAGTTTATCCGAGCGAACTGCTGGGTTCGCAGACGGATATGGTTCAGCTGACACAGACCGGCGCAATTGACTTCTGTGTCGCCAGCAACTCAATTCTTGAAACGTTTTCAGATAATTATACACTGTTTAATCTGCCTTATCTCTTTTCCTCCAGCGAAGCATATCACGCGTCGATGGATGATCCTGAGATCACCGGCCCTATCTTTGAATCGACAAAGAGGGCGGGCTTTGAGGCAGTCACATGGATCGATGCGGGAACAAGAAATTTTTATACGGTTTCCAAACCAATTGAATCGCCAGCCGACCTGAAAGGTCTGAAAATCCGCGTGCAGCAGTCTCCGACGAACGTGCAGATGATGAGTCTGCTCGGCGGTTCCGCGACGCCGATGGGATTCGGCGAGGTGTATACGGCGCTTCAGTCGAAGGTGATCGACGGCGCTGAGAATAATGAGCTGGCGCTGACATCGAACGGCCACGGCGACGTCTGCAAGTATTATTCCTATGATATGCACCAGATGATCCCGGACATTCTGATCGGAAACTGCGGTTTCCTCGACGATCTCCCCGAGGATGAGCGGGCAGTTTTCGAGGAAGGCTTTGATCTTGTGAACAGCGTTGAGCGCGAGGAGTGGGGCAAGGCAGTTGACGCCGCGAAGGACAGAGCGGAAAACGTACAGGGTGTACAGTTTAATTATCCGGATACGCAGCCGTTCCAGGAAATCTGTTCCCCGATGCATGAGGATCTGCTCGAGCAGTATCCGGATCTTCGTCCGATCTATGAGAAGATTCAGGAACACAACGCGGAGTATCTTGATGCAGACAGCGGCGAAGACGAGGCAGCGGACGATGGCGAGACGGAAGTCGCGGCCGATGAAGAAAATGATGCTGCGGATGATAGTGAAAGTGAAACAGGGGATGAGGTCACAGAAACCAAAGAGGGCAGTGCTGCGGAAAACGCAGACGAAAATGAATCCGATGCTGCCGGAGCCACAGACGAAAATGAATCCGACGCCGTCGGTGAGACAGAGGATGACATAGAAATCGCGGATGAGGAAGGGGGAGAAACCGAATGAAAACTCTGAGAAATGTTTTGACAAAGCTTTTGAACATACTGGCGGGAGGAAGCTTCCTCGTGATGGTTGTTCTGACCTGCTGGCAGGTCTTTACACGGTACATTCTC
>CANQUH010000253.1 GCA_947626965.1 uncultured Lachnospiraceae bacterium | reverse complement strand
CATGAGACATTTTCGCAGCTTCACGCCTCCGATACGCTCTATGAGGAGGTAATTGAAATGGCAGAAAACAGGGGAAAGAGAAGACGATATCATATGCTGCCCAAGGCGGCAGCCGCCTGCGCTTTAACTGTGGCTTTGGGCGGGATCACGGTGTTTGCCGCCGCTCACGGAGATTTTTTCCAGAGCATTTTCGGCACAAAGGGGCAGGAGAATGTCAAAGTGCATGAGGTCGAGATGGACGGACAGAGCTGGACGGCCCCGGCGCGTGAATGGGAGACGGCGGATGAAAGCACGGCGGAACATCTGGCAGGAGATTATACGGCGCAGATTGGTGAATCCGTCACGGTCTACGGTTATACCCTGACGGTGGATGAATATCTGATCGATGAAAACGGGATAGGGGCTGTCACCTATACACTCTCCAATCCGGATGGCCTCGCCGGGGTCTGCGACGCGGGATATGGGGAATACTATATGTCGCCGGATGTGCCGATGAAGGAAATTTGCATGAAGAGTACCGGCGGAAAAAATTTTGATCACAGAAACATTGTCGATCAGACACAGACGACGGATACCGAATTACACGCCGTCATGTATTTTGTCCCGTTTGAAAAGCTGGATGAGGGAGAAGAGATTCAGATCATACATTCCGGGTATGAGATCGGTGAAAACGGAAAAGCCGCGACAGAAGAGGAGCAGAGAATTACGTTCACGCCGGACAGTTTCCTGCCTTCCGACACATATACAAGTGAATCCGGATACACGGCGCACATTTCTCCGGTCGGTATCCTGTTTGACGCCCCTGTGTTTGAGCGTGCGGTTTCTGGCTGGACAACACAAAAGCTGATTATTACTTACACGGACGGTTCCGCCTATCAGGCGGAAGATACGGATGTCGATAATATCATCGTGGGCTGCTACAGCACGGACGGAGGTCTTCTGGAAGTATTCAACCGTCTGGTGGATACGGAGAAAATCGCGTCGGTCACAGTCAACGGGCCGGACGGGGAAGACATGATATTTACAAAATAAAAGACAATTATGGCTGCGGGCGTTTTACCGTCCGCAGCACCTTTTATATTTCTTTCCGCTGCCGCAGGGGCAGGGATCGTTTCGTCCCGGCTTTTTTGCCTCTCTCTGGTAAGGAATCATATCCTTGACCGGAGCAAACATATTTTCAAAGAAAAAATCTTCCTGCGCTTCTTCTTGCGCCTGTTTCCTGAAATTCTGTATTGCACTCATCATTTTTTTCAAATAGGGATCCCTGCTTCCAATCTCACGTTTCAAGGGAGCCAGGAGGGATTCTGCTTTTCTGAACTGTCCCTCATCAAAATATCGAACAGCGGCCATGTAACGAATTTCATAGTTTTCAACAGAGAGTTCTTTCAGAATTTCCAGTATTTCTGATACAGATTTATCGCAGTCAGGAATTTCATATGCGCCGTACAGGAGCAGCTGAATATCCGAAGGCATGAGATAGATGGGGGTATCTTTTTTTATACTGGAAGTCAGCGCGCTCTGATCAAACAGATCATAAATGGAAGCGGGCATCTCTTTTAGTTCTGCCAGCTTTCTTCTGCTGTATCCGCGAAGCATTGGGAGGCCAGTGTCCATGCAGCAGGTCATCAGAGAATCCCACATGTACCAGGAAAAACTAGGTGTTTTAATCTGCAGAATGCTGATCAGATCAGCCATGATCTCAGTGGAGGACACCCCGGCGCGTGCCTTGGCATACAACTTATTCATGAGTTCGCTCAGTTTGTCCTGAGGATATTTCATAAGACTGACGATCGAAGAAGCCAGAAAATCCCAACAGGGGTACAGAAGGTTCCAGCCAAGAGAGGCTTTCCTGGAATCCTCTGCGGAGAATGGATACCATTCGATATCTGACGCAAACAGAAACATTTTTCTGATGAGATACTCTTTATCCAGCTTATTATCTATAATGTATCTGCGTTTATCGAGAGAACAGTATGCTGTTTCCGCTTTTGAGGGCAAGGTGAAACGACAGTAAAGAATCCTTTCAAAATCGTTCCGTACAGGTCGGATTTTCCATAATTTCTGCAATTTTTCATATAAGGAATCAAAATCCATAATTCCGTAAAGAGCGAGAAGCTGCTCTATTTTGTCGGCGGACGACTGGATCTGCCTGATTTTCCGTTTCCAGGTCTGGCTTTTCAGCGCGTTTAAAATGTCGTCGGTATCGGAAGCCCACAAAACGACGGCGGTTTTTTCGTTGTCCTGCAAGGTTATAGTTACCTGGATCAAACCTGCCAGGATTGCTTTTATTATGCAGAAGTTCTGTACCTCTGAAAAAAGCAGCCGTATACTTTGCTTCTCCTGGATATACAGCAGTTCGGAGAGTTCTTCCTCGGAGAACAGGAAACATAAATTCAAGGGTTTCGAGAAAAATAATTGCCGGAGCAATTCTGCCAGTGAGGTTTTGGATGCGGATGCCTTTGTCGTAATTCCCCAGTATCTGCAGTAATCCAGCAGTTCCTGTCTGCTCAGCTGCATAAGGTTTTGCTGTACAGTGGAAGAGAAATCGCGGGTAAGCGCCCAGTGGAAATGACCTGCAGACGTCGGAGCAGACAGTTTTTCCTCCTGCTGATCCATGCAGAAATCCCAGAATTCGCTGATCATCCGTTCAATTTTGGAAGGTGTCTTTTCTTTGGAAACTGCCGGATGCGGATCGGCATTCTGAAGCTGCCTGTTTATATCAGATAACCGGTTCATTTCATTTGCCCAGGGAATGAGAGCCTGCAGGATTGCTTCCGTATCTTCAGGAGAAATGTGGTCAAACATCTCTTTTATAAATTCTTCGTCCACCTCAGCTCCCTGGTTTTCCTGCACATTGTTTTCCGGACTGCCGTCCGTCTGTCTTCGGTTTCCAGACAGATGATCCAGACAGTCTTCAGGCGCATCAAACGTCACGGGAGCCAGATACTGATAGTTTAAATTTCTGAGACGGTCGTTTACTTTATCCGGTTCAAACAGTGACCTTCCAGGTTCCGGATTTTTCTGGCTGCGTTTTCTGGTGAGTTTTCCCCCATACTCATTGTAATCTTCCTCATCTTCCCAGTCGTCGTCTTCGGGGAAGAAATCCTCGATAAAATTATCCCCTTTGTATTTCAAGACTGAAGCGTAAGCGAATGACCAGGAAGGATCTGTCTTTTCCAGCACAATTTTATGGCGCCATTCATTTCCAAAATCATACGTATACCGGATCCATTTACACTGTTCGAGGAACTCATTCACCCGTGTATCGGATTCTTTATACGGATAATCGGCAAAGCCGTCTTCTTCCATGGAAATGACAATTTTTCCGTCGTTTGTGCGGAAATCGTGCAGATGTGTATCTTCCCAGCCATAAATGTTCTGAATAACGGCGTGTAATGTGGAAAATGTGATATTTTTCGGAAGAATAACGCGCCGCCATACAGGCGGATGTGTTTGTTCAAGTGTAATTTTCACTATGTATCCTGCCATAAAATCCTCCTTTTCTATGGTTTTTGTTTATTTTATCATAGATTTCTTTTCTGAACTACTGTTTTTTCCACGTTACAGGGAACGACAAAACGATTGGTGTTTTGCTCGTTCCCTGATAAAATCACTCTATCGCCTCCCTGCCTGTCGGTTCATCCTCTTTTCCTTCCTGGCTGGTATTTGTACAGTAACAGCGCAGCATAAGCATACTGAAAATACCGTAAAAATGTATTGATAATGTATGTATGATTATAGTAAAATTGTAATAAAAACGAGGAAGTGGAATTAATCTTTCTGAGGCAATTAATATGTTAAAGAATGAAAGGAGATTGTTATGGGTGCACTGATTGTTTATTTTTCACTGGAAGGGAACACAAAATGGGCCGTGGAGCGGATCGTTGCCGAGATTTGCGCAGATAAGCTGCAGCTCATTCCCAAAGAGGCTTATCCGGATAAGGGATTTAAAAAATTCTTTTGGGGCGGGAAGAGCGCCGTTATGAAAGAAGCGCCGAAACTTCAGCCGTATCAGGTGGATCTTGCAAAGTATGATCAGATCATTCTGGCGACGCCTGTATGGGCGGGAACTTTTGCGCCGCCCCTGCGGACATTTATCATGTCGGAGAAGCTGACGGGCAAGCGGTTCGGGCTTGTGGCGTGCAGCGGAGGGGGAAGCCCTGCGAAAGCTTTTGCCGGGATGAAGGAACTGTTGGGAATCAAAGAAGATGTCCCGGAGCTGGGACTGGTTTCTCCGAAGGAAAAGCCGGATGCCGGGAATGATGCGGCCATTGCGGAATTCTGCAGTCGGCTGAGCGCCAAGGGCTGAAAAAGCCGGATCTGCCGGAGTATAAACAGTATGGAAAATCTGGTCATAAAACAATGCGGCGATAAATAAAGGGGAAGAAAGATTATGTCTTATAATTCTGCACAGCAAATGCTGTTTCTTTTAATCTATGGTTTTCTTGCGTGGGCGGCCGAGGCGACTTTTTTTGCCGTCAAGGAAAGAAAATTTATAAACCGGGGTCTTCTGACTCTGCCCATAAATTTTGAGATCGGGATCGTTTTTTCCAATATTGCGGTGATTCTGCCTACGATGGGACGGAACTATGCGGGAATGTTCCTGCTGACGCTGGCCAACCTTGTTATCACTCGCGCCATTCTTGGTTTTTTCGGCAGCAGGCTTACGAAAAAGGCCAGATGGCTGGAGGCAGCGCCGAACGGGACAGGGAAGAATCTGCTTTTTAATGTGCTGACCGCCGCGGCGATTCTGCTGATTTATCTTCTCCTGCAGCCAGCGTTGATGATTCTGGCGGAGCTGATTCCCAACATTGTTCTGGAAGTGATCCGGATTGTCGCCTGGGTACTGATTGCCTTTGATTTTGTTACCGTCCTTATCGCAGTGAAAAAAGGAGAGGACAGCTTTAAGCAGAAAATGGAAACGGGGAGAGCGGACGCCGCCGCGGCACGCATTGCCCGGTTCGTATGGAAGCGTCTGGAGAAGGCGTATCCTGGCATCAGTGATGAGCAGAAGCGCGGGGACATTGTTTTTGCGAAGGGGATGAGCCTGGACAAGATCGTCTGGGTATTTCTGATCTC
>CANQUH010000252.1 GCA_947626965.1 uncultured Lachnospiraceae bacterium | reverse complement strand
GAGAGCTCGCTGCTTCCGTCCATCTTCAGCTCGATCACATCACCGTATAAGGTCTTGTAGTCCGGGTCCTCGAAGATGCCCGCGTAGAACGTTTCGCTGGAATTTGTCAGTTTTCCATTCCTGAGGACTCTCTTCGTGATTGTCAGGGTTCCTTCGTAATAGAACTCTTCCGGCACTTCCGAGAACACGTTCTCGAACTCAATGGCTCCCTCCGGCACTTCCGCCGTCAGCTCCGCCTGGTTCCCGCTGGCGAACAGCGCCGCGAAGATTCCGCCTTCCCCGTAGGTCCCGTCGTCGATCGGGTTGCCGAACGCGTCCGTCTCGCTCACGTAGTAGACCGTGTCAAGCGGCAGGCCCGTGAACGTCACCGTCTGGCTGGACGATCCGGAAAACTCGACCGGGATCACGTTCGATACCCGTTCCGTCCGCTCCGCGTCCGCAAACAGCGCCACGTAGAACGTTCCTTCCACCGCCGTCAGGTCGTCCCCCGCCAGCGTCCGCAGGTACTTCGTCACGGAAAGTTCGCCTTCTTCCGGCTCCTCCCGTTCATCTACCATCGTCACGGTGACCAGCTCATCCGTGTCTCCGGTTACGGTAAATGCCACGTCCGCTGCCAGCTCATAGCCTTCCGGCGCGGTCAGCTCACGCAGGATGTAGTTCCCTGCCGGGATCCCCCGCACTTCCTGCGGCTGGCCGTCCGTAAGGAACAGCCACCTCGGGTTCCCGTCCTCATCCAGGATCACGTTTCCTTCGCTGTCGCAGATCACGAGGACCGCGCCTGCGACTCCGTTTCCTTCCTCATCTACCTTGTTAACTTCTACACGGGTTCTGCGGTTCACTGCCGTCAGTACAGGCACTGTTCCGCTTCCCGGTACATACCGGCCGTTCTCTACAGCCAGCGTTCCAGGGCCTGCGATCGTGAACTCCAGCGGCTCTGCCGAGAGGATGTAGCCTTCCGGCGCCGACTGCTCCACAAACCGGTAGTCGCCAAGCTCCAGGTGCTCCACCGCAATCTGGCCGTTCGCATCTGTCGTGTAGGTGCCCATCGTCTCCCAGTAGAACGATCCTTCACTGTCGCTTCCTGCTTCCGCTCCGTCCGGGGCCGCCCCGTAGGTCTTCTTCTGCAGCTCGTATACTGCGCCCGGTACCGGGTTTCCGTTCTCATCTACCTTGTTCAGGATGACCGCGCCTTCCGCTTCATCTATCATCGTTACCACGACGGCTTCATCCGTGTCGCCCGTCACTGTGAACGGCACATCCGCCGCCAGCTTATAGCCTTCCGGCGCTTCCAGCTCTCTTAAGATGTAGTTCCCTGCCGGCATTCCAAGAATCTCATACGGCTCCCCGTCGGTCACAAACTGCCATCTCGGGTTCCCGTTCTCATCCAGGATGATGTTTCCTTCGCTGTCGCAGATTACGAGCGTCGCTCCTGCGACTCCGTTTCCTTCTTCATCAACCTTCTCGATTATCACGCGCGTCCGGCGGTTCACTGCCGTCAGTTCCGGCACCGTACCGCTTCCCGGCACATATCTTCCGTCTTCCACAGCTATGGTTCCAGGGCCTGCAATCGTGAAGTTCAGCGGTTCCGTTGAGAGGATGTATCCCTCCGGCGCCGACTGCTCCACAAACCGGTAGTCTCCCAGCTCCAGATGCTCCACCGCGATCTGGCCGTTCACATCTGTCGTATAAGTGCCAAGCGTCTGCCAGTAGAACGCTCCATTGCTGTCGCTTCCCGTCTCTGCTCCGTCAGGCGCTTCCCCGGCTTCTCCGTAGACTTTCCTCTGCAGCTCATACACTGCACCCGGAACAGGGTTGCCGTCTTCATCCACCTTGTTCAGGATGACGGCGCCTTCTGCCTCATCTATCATCGTCACCACGACAGCTTCATCTGTATCACCGGTTACGGTAAACGGTACATCCTCCGCCAGGATATAGCCTTCCGGCGCTTCCAGCTCCCTTAAGATGTAGTTCCCTGCCGGCATCCCAAGGATCTCATACGGCTCCCCGTCTGTCACAAACTGCCATCTCGGGTTCCCGTTCTCGTCCAGGATGATATTTCCTTCGCTGTCGCAGATCACAAGCGTCGCTCCCGCGACTCCGTTTCCATTTTCATCAACTTTATTTATCTGCACGCGCGTCCGGCGGTTTACTGCCGTCAGTTCCGGCACTGTTCCGCTTCCCGGCACGTACCGGCCGTTCTCCACAGCTACGGTTCCAGGTCCTGCGATCGTGAACTCCAGCGGCTCTGCCGAGAGGATGTATCCCTCCGGCGCCGACTGCTCCACAAACCGGTAGTCTCCCAGCTCCAGGTGCTCCACCGCGATCTGACCGTTCACATCTGTCGTGTAGGTGCCAAGCGTCTGCCAGTAGAAGGATCCATTGCTGTCGCTTCCCGTCTCCGCTCCGTCCGGCGCTTCCCCGGCTGCTCCGTAGACCTTCCTCTGCAGCTCATATACTGCTCCCGGTACTGGATTGCCGTCCTCGTCCACCTTGTTCAGGATGACCGCGCCTTCCGCTTCATCCACCATCGTCACTACAACAGCTTCATCCGTGTCTCCCGTCACGGTAAACGGCACATCTTCCGCCAGGATATAGCCCTCCGGGGCCTCCAGCTCACGCAGGATGTAGTTCCCTGCCGGCATTCCAAGAATCTCATACGGTTCTCCGTCGGTCACAAACTGCCATCTCGGATTCCCGTTCTCGTCCAGGATGATATTTCCTTCGCTGTCGCAGATCACAAGCGTTGCTCCCGCGACTCCGTTTCCTTCTTCATCTACTTTCTCGATTATCACGCGCGTCCGGCGGTTCACCGCGGATACCTGCGGCACCGTTCCGCTTCCAGGCACGTATCTTCCGTCTTCCACGGCTACGGTTCCCTGGCCGCTGATCGTGAACTCCAGCGGAACCGTCGAGAGGATATATCCCTCCGGCGCCGACTGCTCCACAAACCGGTAGTCCCCGACTACCAGGTGCTCCACCGCGATCTGCCCGTTCACATCTGTCGTGTATGTTCCCAGCGTCTCCCAGTAGAAATCTCCGCCGCCGTCGTTTCCCGTCTCCGCTCCGGCCGGGCCCGCTCCGTAGACTTTCCTCTGAAGGGCATACTCCACGCCTTCCAGCGGGTTCCTGTCCTTGTCCGTCTTGTTCAGGATGACCGCGCCTTCCAGCTCATCCTCCATCGTCACCACAACGGTTTCATCCGTATCACCAGTCACGGTAAACGGCACATCCTCCGCCACATGGTAGCCCTCCGGCGCTGCAAGCTCCCTTAACAGGTAGCTTCCTGCCGGGATCCCATAGATCTCATACGGCGAACCGTCCGTCACGAACTGCCACCGCGGGTTCCCGCTTTCATCCAGGACGATGTTTCCTTCGCTGTCGCAGATCACGAGCGTTGCGCCCGCAAGCCTGTTTCCTTCCTCATCTACTTTATTAATCTCTACATGGGTTCTCGGGTTCACCACTGATACTTCGGCCACGTCACCGTCGCCCGGCACATACCAGCCTCCGTCTGCCTCGGCCACCGTGCCCGGGGCCTCAATCGAGAAGTAGAACGGAAGCGTCGTCCCGACATACCCTTCCGGCACCGACTGCTCCATGAACCGGTACAGCCCCAGCCGCAGGTGTTCCACCGCAATCTGGCCGTTTGCGTTTGTCTCATAGGTCCCAATCGTCTGCCAGTAGTACCGGCCCCCGCTGTCGCTTCCCGTCTCCATATCTCCCGGGAGCTCCCCGTCCCCCGTCACGTATGTCTTCATCTGCAGGAGGAACTCCGCGCCCGGCACCGGATTCTCCGCGTCGTCCGTCTTGTTCAGGATGACCGCCCCCTCCGGGATCGTGTACTTCGCCTCCACCTGCACGTTGTAGACCACTTCATCATTTATAACGCTCGGCACGGAGACCAGCGTCTTCTGGATGTCGATCTGGTCCTGCCCGCCCGTCTGCACGATCAGGTACGCGCCCGGCGCCAGGTCCCCCCAGTACACCTCAAAAGCCTCACCCGATCTCTGCGGCCTCTGCGGAATCCCCGTGATCCCCTGCTGCGCCGCGTACGCCGCCAGCTGCTCCGCCGCCTGCACCACCTTCTCCGCCGTGTCCAGCCCCGAGAGTGAGACCCCGCTGCCCGCGAACGGGCTCCCGGGCTCATAGAAATACTCCGTCCCGTTGATATCCGCCACCCGGTAGAGCGTCAGCTCCGCGCCCGCGCCTTCCTCCGGAAGCGTGACCTGAATTGATCCGTTCCTCTGCTCCGCCCGCGCCATAAGCCCCGGCACGAACACCAGCAAAGCCAACAGCAGCCACAACGCTCCCGCTTTCCCATATTTTCTCCTACGCACGGCAACACCAATCCTTTCCCTCTTATATTTCTCTATGTTATGATGCCGGGGGAAAAGGTTCCTTCCCCCCGCTCCCGCGGACTGCTCCGCACCTCATGCTCCTCCTGTATCCCCCCGGGGATGCCGCCTTCCCGCGCCATGCCCTCCGGAGCTCCGTCCTCTCTCTTCTCTGGCCTCCCGCTGCTATCTCCCCGGCCTCCGGCGCGTCAGCACCATCACCAGCAGCACCAGCAGGATCGGCCCCGCGATCATCGGCGCCACCAGCACCGGCTCGATCTGCTGCGCGTCCGCCGTCACACGGATGTCAGACGCCGTCTCCATGTTCGCGATCCGGTGCCCCCTCACCAGCAGACGGTGCGAGTTCACCCCGTACGGCGTGCATGTCACCAGCGTGCACAGGTCCTCTCCTTCCACCATCTCCAGGTCCGACATCTCGTTCGGCAGCACGATCAGAATCTGGTCCACCTCGTAGGTGAGCGTCTCGTCCAGCACCCGCACCAGGAAGGTGTCCCCCACCTCCATCTGGTCCAGGTCCGTGAACAGCTTCGCCGAAGGCAGGCCCCGGTGCCCCGACAGCACACAGTGCGTACCCTTGCCGCCCACCGGCAGCGACGAGCCCGGGATGTGGCCGACCGCCACCTGAAGGATCGCCTCGTCCGTCCCGTGGTAGATCGGGAGCGACACCTTGATCTTCGGGATCTCCACGTACCCCATGATCCCCGTGCCGCTGATGTTCAGGATCTC
>CANQUH010000251.1 GCA_947626965.1 uncultured Lachnospiraceae bacterium | reverse complement strand
AAAGATGCCGCAGGGCGTTTGCCAGAGAAAGAAAACAGAAAAGGTTCTTTGCGGGGAATCCTGGGCTTGACGCTGTTACTGACGCTCGGCGTGGTCCTTGCGGCAGGAGGGCTGGGAACACGGGCCAGCGCGGCGCCGGGAGGCATAGAATTGCCTGGTATAGAAGAAGGCGAAAAGCTCGTAACCTCCTCTCCGAGCCCAGGAAACACCTCGGAACAGGAAGAGCAGAAAAAAGAAAGTTATGATCTGGGAGAAGGACAGACAGGTGGCAGGGATTCGGGTTTTGCGGTCATCCTGAATGAGGGTGAGGCTTTGGATGGTGATGAAGGTAGTAGGCTCGAACCGTTCGTGTCAGGCGCGAAACTGACCCAGGACGGCGTGGAGGTGGAGGAGGACGGCATGGTGGTCGTAGGCGAGCACTACGAGTATCATGTGGAATTTTCCGAGGATGTGGCGGATGGGGAATTCACCAGCCCCATGTATTTCCAGTTGCCGGATAACATCCAGTGTAAACCTGTGAAAGACCAGAAGATTTTCAGCAAAGATTGGAAGGAAGGAAAAGAACCGGCGGGTTACTATTCTGTGGACGAAAACGGCATGGTGACCGTTACATTTGTGGAAGCCTATCTCGAAGAAAATACCAACCTCTCCATGGGCTTGGATTTTGACTTGGTGGTGGGCGAGGGTAGCGAGGAGTCGGTAGAGTTCCCCTGGGGAAGAAACGGCGAGACAAAGACCTTTACGGTCGATACGAATCCTGACGCTACGCTGGAAAAGACTCGGGCGGGCGATTACAATCCCAACGATCCCGAAGGCCCCTCCATCCAGTACCAGGTGGAGCTGGAGATCACCAAGGGCATGGTGCTGAATCCGGAACTGAAGGACGTCATGCAACCTGGCCTTTCCTACCGGGATGGCTCCGGCAAGATCACCGTCACAAATGAAAAGGGAGAGGATGTCACCGGGGAGATGAATCCGCCCCTTACCCTAGAGAAGACGGAAAACGGCTGGAAAGTGAAAGATATGCCCGAATCCCTTTCCAAGGGCTGGAAGATTACTGTGGATTATACTGCCGATGTGGATTCCAGCAAAGTGAAAGGCGGCGTTGTGAGCGGGAAAGATTTCAACTTCACGGCGGAAAACGAAGCTGTTTTCGACGGCAAAGAGCCGACGTCGGGAGAGGATAAGCCTTTCCATAGAGATGATAACGAAAAATATCCCATCAGCGACGAGCGGTTGGATAAGAGCGGCTCCGCCGTAGAGGGAGAAAAACAAATCAACTGGGAGATTGTGGTGGGTTCCGGTTCCACAGATGTTCGGGGATCTGTGGTTTCCGATAAGCTGGAAGGAAACCATTGGATCGATGAGAACGAGCCCCTCCAGTTGAAGTGGAAGGACGAAAACGGCAGCAATATCCATGAGTTCAAGATTCCGTGGACTGATCCGAACCTGACAATATACCGAGACGAAAATGATCACATCACTTCGTTCGAGTATAAAATTCCCGAGCCGGACGATAAAGATAGTAAAAATCCCTTCTGGAAGCAGACCAAGGACGGCCAAACCTATGAATGGGGGCCGGGTCACACGATTAAGCTGGAATATTACACCACGTATGATGAACCAGACCCCGACAAGCCCTTTGAGAATACTGCTACCGTGGAGGCTGATAAGGGAAAATATGAGGACACAGGGACCGTAGGCGTCGGCGCCGGAACCATCAGCAAGGACGGGCAACTGAGTGCGGATGGGGAATACATGGAGTATACCGTGAACCTCAGCATTCCTTCGGCTGCCGATTTGGCGGTGGCCACCGGTGGATACCCAGGAGATAATCCTAATAATCCGTCCCGCTTCTATATCTCCGATGAGTTGGAATTCGACGACGTGACTCTGGAGGACGAAAAGGGAAAGAGAACTGTCCGGTATTTTGTGGAAAATATTCCGGAGGATGTAACAATCACCGTAACACCGAAAGGTGGGGAACCGATCAAGTTTACACAGGTCACGAACGGAATACCCGGTGAGAATGAATTCCAGGTGGCGCTTGGCGGGAAAGATTTCCAAGTTGATGGTGAGGATCCGGATAAAAAAACAATTCGGGAATTCCGAATTTGGTTTAACCGCAATCTGGGGGGAAGCACCTTGGATGATGGCGATACGTACTGGGTGTTGGATAAACCCTGCACTATAACGATGACTTATAAGGTGAAGACCAGCGCAAAGGTCTATCTGGAAGATGAGCAGTATAGCGGAAACATTTCCGTTTCTGATCTCACCCTGAAGGATCTTTTGAACCAGGGCTTTACCCTGAAAAACCAGGCTGTTGGACATGGAAGAGACAAAAACTCCTTCAAAGCCACGCACACGTACAAGGGCTCCCTGCCGGAATTCGATGTCCAGAAGGACGGGAAGATCCTGGAAACCGACCCTGAGCATCCCTTTAACAACGAGATCGAGTACCGGGTGCAGTTCAACGGTTTTACCACGGATGTATCGACAGGAAAATACGGCAAGACGAAGATTGATCCCGATAACTTCTTCTTGGAGGATGTCTTCGACAGCCGCTTGGAATATGTGAAGGGTTCCCTGCAGGTCGAAGTCTATGCCCCGGATAGTCATCGCCACCGGTACACCTTCCAGTATGTAGACGATCCCAAGACCGAGACAACGGATACCGGCACCAAGCTGACGGCTGAGGCGGCGGGCTTCAGCGAGCGAACGTATCAAGGAACTTCAGGTGACAATGAGGAAACTCTCTGGGATTACATGAAGAGTAAAAGTAATGGGCCAAGAGAACTTGACGCTCTCTATGTGTTCATCTACAAGCTGCGGGTCAGGGAGGAGTACATCGACGGCCAGGCGCTGGAGCTGAAGAACGAGGCTACCGTCCATTATGAAGGTAAGACCAGCGGCGATGACGCCACGGTCAACTTCACCCCCCAGTTTCTGATCAAAGACGGTAAGCACGAGCTGGATGATCAGGGCTTCGATATCATGCGGTATACGGTGGAGGTCAACCCCGGCGCCGCGGACATGGTCACCACGGAGCGGGAAGACCTGAACCCGGATCGCTTTACCCTCACCGATGAGATGGATGAGATTCTGATCTTTCGCATGGATACCGTTAAGGTATATGCCGTCGGTGAGGATGGAACCAAGGAGGAGCTGACACGAGTAGCCGATCAGAGCCTGGTGAAGCCGGGCAACAAAAACTTCGTCCTGCAAATGGTGAGTAGCAACGCCTTTAAGCTGATCCTTCCTGATCAGACCCATCTGAGGATCGAATACGATACCGATATCGACGCTGACCATGGTGCATCAGGCAGTGTGAGTAACACCATCAAGATGGAAGGCGGCATGGAGATTTCCGATACCAACAATGCTCAATTTAACATGAACAGCACCAACGCCTGGATCAAAGGCGACGCCACGATGCGTCTTTTTAAGAAGGACGCTTCCACCGGCAATTACCTGAACGGCGCGGAATTCCAGCTTTATGCTCCGACAAAAGATGGAGAGAGCGGCGACGTGGAGGCAAAGATCGGCGGTACACAGTATAGCTTTAAGGAATACCAGTCGCTTGCACCTGATGATTTTAAAGGCGCAGAGATTGGGCCGGAAAACGGCAACAAAGAGGGCTATTACCTCCTCCTCGAAACCAAGGCCCCCAGCGGCTTCCAGCGCTGTACTGATCCCTTCCTGGTAGTTTTTAAAGAGAAGGGGGATGGCGACCCCGAGACGATTGCCGTAGTCTATGAAGGCAAGGAGTATCCGGAAGTCGAAGTACACTACATCGCCAGAGGTGACAATGTAGTGATCATAGAGGATCAGCGGGAGGAATACAAGCTGCCGGAGACCGGCGGATCGAGTCCCCTTTATCTGTATCTGCTGGGCAGCGTGTTCATCCTTGCCGGAGGGCTGGCTCTGCTGTATGACAGACGTCTGGCACGGGAGAGGGTTGGTCGATAACGGAATTTCTTTAAGGCAGTAAAGATCAGAAAAGTAAAGTATAATAGAAATGAGATGGGACTGTCGGGAAACAGGCAGTTCCAAACAGGGGCAGGAAAGATCCACCTGGGTCTTGCCTGCCCCTGAAATTTTACCGGAAAAAGAAAAACTTGTACAGGTACGCATACGCGACTCTTTGCTCAGATTAGTTTCTGGAGCTGCCCACAGCGTGGGCATGGGAGTTTTCCATCAGCTCCCGATTTTTCCTGTAGTTGATGTTCAGTATCAGTGCGGTGCATTCCAGAGCGGGCGCCCCGGGCGCAGTCAGGTAGAAAAGAGAATGCAGCTGCAGCCTGTGTTCTATATAGATCCAGTTGTCTGTTCGGAATCCTCACACTTGTGAAACGGGAGAGACCCACTGCCGGATCACATCCACGCTGCGTCCGACCAGCTCCGCGATGGTATCCGTGGACGTCCCCCTTTCAAAAAGCTTGACGGTCATTTCCTTATCCTTCTGCTCGGTCACGCGTTCAGTTGTCTGTTCGGTAACCTGCTCGGTGTTAAGCTTCACAGCCTGACTGACTTTTTCCTCGACCCTTTTCTCGATCACATCTTTCATCAGATCTTCCAAAGCTTCACACATAAGATTTTCCCTCCTCAAATCCTCATACAGTCTGTGGTTGGCGGATATGCTCACCTGGAGCACCGCGTCGGCATTGTTCCGGTCCCCCGGTGTCTCCAGGCCCGAAATCTCCTGCAGGAACCTCCTGACGTCTTCCTTCCCCGCATTTCCGGAAAGGATCCGCAGCGGGCTGTGGCTGTCCGCCTCAAGACGGCTTGTCACTACGACCTGTGTGTCAAACATGATGTCCCCCGTTATATATAGGGAACGACAAAACGATTTTCGTTTTGCTCGTTCCTTGCGCCGAATTTGCGCCGCTTGGGCGGCATTTTCCGCTTCAAATTCGTGCGCATCTCCACTCCGTTCCGGTCGGCGCTGGACGAATGCCCACTGGACATTCAGCGCCCCCGGAGGGTTTATAGCAAACGGCAAATATTTTGTCGTTTGCTATAATACTTGAGAGTTGAAAGTTTTCAATAAAAGAATAACCCTTCCGCATGATTTTATGGTATTCTTTAGTTCCCACAC
>CANQUH010000250.1 GCA_947626965.1 uncultured Lachnospiraceae bacterium | reverse complement strand
GAACTGAAAGTTTTCCCGCTAAATACTCCTCTTCTGTTATTCCAGGCGGCAATCCTCCAGGAGAAATAATTTCTATTCTGTCATCAAACATCAAAACTCTTATCTGAGACTCCACATCCCACACTCTGTGAATCAATGCGTTTGCAATTGCTTCTCTGAATGCGGCTTCCGGTATTTTCTCTACCTTTTTCCTGTCGGCACCTTGTATTTCTTCGTACTGATAATAATCTCTGAATAACTCTAATGTCTTTTCATATACCGCCAAAATGGATATATTGTCAAATGTTGCTCTTTTATGAATCACATTAATGTTTTCACCGAACTTCACAATATCAATTCCCGGAAAATGATTTTTATCTGCTAAAATACCGGCCGCATTATTATATCCAATGGTGCTGTTATATAAATTCAGTGTTCTCAGGGTATCCCGATTAAAGGTTTCAATCTGAATGCATTCTTTTAATTTCTGGCATAAAGTATCAAACGTCAGTTCCTGATCTTCACACGGCAATTCCTCAAATCTGATATTTTTCCCTTCCAAAATCAGTCTTGACAACTCCAGTGTGTCAACCTCTATTGTCGCAGTATCATTTCGTTTATATGCCTTTGATTTATATAGATATGGTTTTTGAGGCCCGCTTTTTACAGTCAGCTTTATCGTCCTGTCATTGTTCTGCAGTTCCAATGTGTAATCAGGCTGCGGAGTAATACTGTCATTCACTCTATTTTCAATATCCAGGCACGCCTGTTTTACATCCGGCAGCCCTTTGATGTTGCCATTGTCATCAACACCAAAAAAAATTTCTCCGCCATCGTAATTCGAAAAAGCACTTACTGTTTTCAAAAATGTATTTGTAATCTTCTCCTTGAACTCTGTTGTTCTTGTTTCCCGCATACACCGTGCTTCCTTTCCAGTTTTACTTTCCCGCATACACTGTGCTTTCTTTCCAGCTTTACTGATTATATTCTACGCAGAAATACGCAGAAAATCAATCGTATTTTTTTACGATTGATTTTCTGGCTGTTTGGGGTATTAAATTTTAACCGTGGCAGATAATCAGTTACCCAGACCGTTCTTATCCTCTTTCTCTTTTAAGAAGTTCAGTACTTTTCAATCCTGCACTCGTGCTTCCTTTTTCCGGACGGAGCATTTTTATTATAATTAATGCCGACAAGCAGGATATTCCCCCCATATTTTCTGATCGCATCCGGATATTTCTTTTCTCTGATCTGTTCAATAGCTCCTTTGGCGGATTTGTTCCACTTCAGCTCAATCACCAGCGCGGGCATCACCGAATCTCTTCTTGGCAAATATACAACATCCGCATAACCGCTCCCAGACGGAAGCTCCTCAAACAGCAAGTACTCATTTTCGCAGCTGAAATATGCTCTCTTAATGACGCTGCGCAGAGCCTGTTCATTATTATAATACAAAGGTGATTCTTCCATATGGATTTTCTCAATCTGTTCTGCCACAGCTTCCTCATCCATGTGAATCGTATCCAGCAGAAGCCGATCGCTTTCCAGCACTCTTTTTATTATATCATCATGTTTTACTTCCCTGACTGTCTTTGCAAATTCCATGCGTATCTCTTCGTTTGGTATTCGTGCCTGTCCTGTCTCTTCATCATATGCCAGATAACCGAGATGGATCAGCAGCGTCAGCACATCATCCCTGCTCTTAAATGTCACAAGATCATTTGCAAATCTTCCGGGATCAACCTTTATCTTCACTCCTCCGATCAGCTCCGCAACTGTCCTGGATAACCCGTCAAAATCAAGACTGATATATTCCATCAGGCTCTCCGCAGCAGACGTCTCAGTCCAATAAGAGTCAAAATCATCATTGCGTATCGCTTCCATAACAGAATTGGGATTGTATACAGAACCCGTACCCTTAAATGTGTAACCGTCGTAATACTGCTTCATTTTTGCAAAATCACTGCCATGATCACCGCATAACTTTTTTACCTCATCTTCCGTAAAGCCGACATAACGGCCAAACTTCCTGGGTTTGATCATCGTAAATTCTTTAAAATCAGAGATCGCGGACTGTGATCCGTCTTTTTTGATCGGAAGAATGCCAGTCATATACACAGCAGCAAATATTTTTGCAGTCACACCGCTGTTTTTAAACAAAGAACGCAAAAATTCCAGATACTCCTTCTGAATATCCGGTTCTTTTATTTCCCGGATCGGTGCGTCCCACTCGTCGATAATCATAATAAATTTATTTTTCGCAAGCGCCGCCGCATCAGCCAGCGTTCCAAAAAAAGCCTCCTGAGGCCTCAATCCGGGATATTCCACAGTCAGTTCTGCCGTTATATTCCGGATGATAAACGGGACAATACCGCTCTTTCGAGCTGTTCCAAGAATTCCTGTCATATCAAGATAAATTACATCATAGCTGTTCAGGTATCTGGCATACGTTCCATTAAATTTCTCGTTTACCGCTATCTCCAGATCATTAAACAATGCGGATGAATCGCAGGATTTATCGTAATAAGCACACAACATCTGCGCCGCATAGGATTTTCCAAAACGACGCGGCCTGCTCACACAGGTAAGCTTCTGTCTGGTTCCGATCGTCTGATTGATCAGGCCGATCAGCCCCGTCTTATCCACATAAGCGCTGTTTCTGATTTCTGCAAATCCGCTGTTTCCCGGATTTAAATAGATCCCCATCGTTTTCCTTCCCCTCTTTCAGATTCAATCCTGTAAATTTACTATATCATCAGGCAGCTACAACATTCTTCCATACATTCTTATTTCACATCAAATTTAACCAGATCCACATCCTTCTTTTGAATGAACTGATTTAAGTACACAGGGCGATCGATAAGTTCCGTCATGGCGAACCTCTTCGTTTTTTAGTCATATTATACTTGAAAATCGGAAAATTCAATAGTTTCTGACTTACAAGTCAAAAACTTTTAAAAACGCAAATGTTTTGGACATTTGTTTAGTCTTTTCATCCTCTGGATCCGGTAAACCGCCTGTCATCTCAAAACTCACTCCGTGAAGGTGTGAACCAATGTCACTAAGTTAAGCGATCCCGGACGCCCTGCCCCTTTGCGGCTGTTAACTAACTGACATTAGTCCACAAATAAAGTTGCTTTTTAGGAAACAGTCCGGTATAATGCAGAAAATGATGACAGCAGGCGGCGCGATATGCCGCAGAACAAACCTGTTTCGAACCTGAAACGTTCAAAAGGAAGGAGTACTTTATGTCATTACCTGGAACTGTCTTATCTTATATCAGGCAGCATGAGGAAGAGGCTTTTGACCTGCTCCTTAAGCTGGCCAGGATCCCGGCTCCCTCTAATCACGAAGAAAAGAGAGCGGCTTTCTGCAGAGAATGGCTGGAAAAGCAGGGAGCACAGGGCGTTTACATTGACAGCGCGCTGAATGTGATCTATCCGGTTGGAGATCTCGCCGGGCCGCTGACCGTATTTATGGCCCACAGTGACGTGGTCTTCCCGGATACGGAGGAACTGCCGCTTAAAGTGGAAAATGGGAAAATCTTCTGCCCGGGCATCGGAGATAATACGGCAAATGCGGCGGCTCTTCTTATGGCTGCCAAATATATTGCCAGTCATAACCCTGTCCCGAAGGAGGGAGGGCTTCTTCTGGTAATCGATGCCGGAGAGGAAGGTCTTGGAAATCTGAAGGGATCCAGGCAGATCATGGAAACCTTCGGGGACCGCGTAAAGGAAGTGATCTGTCTGGACGGAACCTGCCGCAGCTGTGTGAACGCGGCAGTCGGATCAAATCGATACAGAATCGGGATCACCACGGAAGGGGGACACTCCTATTCCAAATTTGGAAACCGGAACGCGATCGCGTATCTGGCTTCCATGATCACGGAGCTTTATACCATAAAGGTTCCCGAAGGGGGGAAGACTACCTTCAATGTAGGCACGATCCAGGGAGGAACTTCCGTCAACAGTATCGCGCAGCATGCGGAAATGCTCTACGAATTCCGCTCAGATGACCGCGCTTCCTTAAAGATCATGGAACGGCATCTGAATGCTGTGCTGGAACTGTACCGGACGAAAGGTATAGAAGTCCATGCCGAGCTGATCGGGGAGCGGCCGTGTACCGGAGATGTACCTCCGGAAGCAGAACAGGCGCTGATGGATCGGGCAGCCGCGGCTGTGAGAGAACATTTCGGTGCAGAACTGAAATTTACTCCGGGCTCCACCGACTGCAATATCCCCCTTTCCATGGGCATTCCATCCGTTGAACTTGGCTGTTATGAAGGCGGAGGTTCCCATACCAGAGAAGAATATGTGGAGATTGATTCCCTGCTTCCGGGCCTGAATCTGGCCTTTGATCTGGTACTTGGTTATTGCAGTAATATATCAGATGGAGATGTCTGCTGACGCAGATCCGAATCCCGCGCGCAAAACTCGCTAGAAAGTTTTGAAAAGAAAATTCAGGCAGGAGGCGTTTTCCCTCCTGCCTGGCGTACGGTCCACATGCTGCGTCAGCAAAGAAGAAGTAAAATTTAACATCGAGTCAAACAATAAAGCGATATTTTCCTTTCCCGGCTCCTGTTATTCGCTCTGTAAGCGCAAGTTCGTACATCTTACGTATCAGGGCTGTCGCCGGCCGCTCGGTAATCCCCAGCACTTTCACAATGTCCCCCCTGCTAAATATCTTTTCGTTTCCGAATTCATCATGCAGTCTGGTTATGTTTGCCTTAGTCTTCGGTGATACTGATTTTGTTTCAAGGACTATGGCGAAATTATTTTCAACAGGCTGTTCAATGGGCTGTTCAATGAGCTGTTTAATGGGCTGTTTCTCATCCGAACCGGCTGAATCCTTCCACGCAATATGAAGATACCTGTTTTTAAGCTCATGTTTCTCTCCCATCAGCAGGTTCTGGAGAAAGTTCTCCAGATATGACAAGTCCTCATGTATCCCTGTGCCAAGATCAGAATAGTTTGCCTTCACAAGCGCATTGCGAAAATACCAGGCATTCTTCGCAAAAACATCATTCGCTGCGTGAAAGCCCAGCGATCGAATATATTTAATAAAGAATACGGCAGTCGTGCGGGTATTGCCTTCTCCAAAGATATGGATCTGCCACAGTCTCGATATAAATCGGGCCAG
>CANQUH010000249.1 GCA_947626965.1 uncultured Lachnospiraceae bacterium | reverse complement strand
CATAATCAGACATGTCACTTCTCCTTTTCCAGAAAATATAACAAATAACAGATAGCCAGCAGATCGGCGCTGCCGCCGGGGGACAGATTTTTCTCCTGAAATTCCCGGTCCAGCGTTTCCAGCGTCTCCCTGTTGGGATAAGGATTTTCGGCAAGCAGCGTTTTCAGCCGGGAAACGGTTTCCTGCCAGATTTTAATTCCGCCGCGCGCGATGATGTTTGTGTCGGTGGACGCGGTAATCAGAGCCAGAAGAGCGGCGCAGCCGGCGTCGTTGATGGAAAGTCCCCGCGCAATTCCTTCACGCAGCACGGGCAGTCCTGCCTCCCGCACGGCGGGCAGTCCAGCTTCCATCTGGCCACGGACGCCGGTGATTCCATATGCAAGATAAAATTTTTGTCCGGCTGTTCTGGCATTTTCCGGGGTAAGTCCCGCGAAATCCGCGGCGACGATCCCTTTGGTGATTGCGGCGCATTCATCCAGAACAAGCTCCGGATTTTTCCACTGTTCTTCCGGCAGGCGTCCCAGAGCGCCGCAGAGAATTCCAACAGAAAAAATGGCCCCCTTGTGTGTGTTGACGCCGTTCGTCGCGGCGAACATCTCTGCCTCCGCGCGCTGTCCGGCCCGGCGCAGGAACGGAAGCGTTTCGGGTGCGGGCCGTAAGACGGTTCTGCGGCCGATTTCCGCGCATTCCTTAAAATACGGCCACAGCACGCTGGCGCTGTCCATAAATGAGAAGAAATCCATATCGCGGTGACTTCCGCAGTTGGCGCGGTCCACCAGCCCGGGCTTGGGCGTCGTGGCGACTTCGTAGAGAATCGCCCGGCAGGCCAGATCCGCGGCTTTTTTTGTATCAATTTCATCTATCGTATTCTGAAGAATGCTCCGTGTCTTTTCCTGAAGCTCAGCGACGGTATGCCGACGGCTCCGGGCGCAGTCTTTCGCCGGATTCCCGCAGATCAGGCAAAGGCGCTGCGGCAGGCCGAGTTCTGTCCGGCTAACTTGCCTGCCGTCCGGCCTGATGACATCCAGATCAAATAGCCTTCCGAGGGAGGGTTCGCTTTTCAGGGCGGCCGTTTTTGCTGAGATGCTCTTGTTCTCCGTGTCAGATGAGTTTCCAGGAGAAATGCCGTTTTTGGGGCCATCCGTCTTTGCGGAGGCAGCCTCATCCTCCAGCCCGGCCGTAATCTTTTTTAATAATAAAGGGTCGGCGCCAGCGACAAAAAAGGCTTCATTACCTGTAACCTCGTGAATCATTTCCTGATGGATACAGCGTATACCGTGCGTGTTCAGACTGTCCAGCAGCCGGCGCACCCCAAGCTCAAAACCTCTGCGGATGAGAGGGCTGTTTTTGACGGGGCCGGCGATATTCATAGTAAAACAGATCAGCGGGGAATGATACTCATCAAGCAGACGCTGCTGACGCCAGGCGCGTGATTCCCGCGCGTCCAGCATCTGGGATAATGTAACGGATTGTTCCATAATAACCTCCTGTCTGGAATGGTGGGCAATCGCAGTCCCCCATTAGTATTGCTGTGATGGAAGGGGGATACATTGAAGGCATTTTTATGACTCTCTCCCGGCGAGATTTTCCGCGCAGACAATGTCGATCGCGTGTTCCTTATGCTGCGGCGTTATGTTTTTCTGAAGATATTCCTGCAGGATGATCAGCGCCCGGTAACTCTGCTGGGACAAATCCTGCGTGATCGTAAAATCAATTTCCCCTTCCTGAAGAAGGCGGCGGGTCTCGTTTGTCAGATCGTGGCTGATTACGCGGATCTGCCCCTGACGCCCGGCATCCCGGATCGCGTCCGCGCAGCCGGTCACGCTGTGGTTTGCCATATACACGGCGTGCAGCGCGGGGTCGTCACGCAAAACTTTCAGGACTTTCTGGTAAGTCAGTGAATAATCATTGTAGGTTTCGATAATCCGCATAGCCCCCGCGTGAACGCCTTTTTCATACAGACGCTTGCAGAATCCCTGGAGCCGCAGCCGGTGCGCGTTAAATTCCCAGTTTCCGATTGCGACGAGCAGGTGGTCCGCGGTTCTCTGGTCCGCAGTGCTCAGATATTTGCTCATCAGTTCTCCGGCGACCCGTCCGCTTCGGAAAGGGTCCTGTCCAATAAAAAACAGACGCCTGCAGTCCGCAATGTCTGAATTGTAGGTTACAACCGGAATTCCCTGAGCCTGCAGAGAATTTATTTTTTCGGCAATGGAATTGTGATCGCGGGCGCATATGGCGAGTCCCGTCGCTCCTTTGGACAGGAGACTGTCAATATGTTCTATCGTTTCGACCGGAAGATCGGTTTCACATTCGTCGTAAAGGACTTCGACCGAACAGGCATGCAGATATTCCCGCGCCTCCTCAATGCCGCGCAGGATTTCACGCCGAAAGTGACCGCGTTCGCCGGGCAGCAGGATGCCGATCCGGCAGTGCTCCAGAACCGGCAGCGCCAGGCCGAGCGCTTTGGCCTGCTGTTCCGTCGGAGGCATATATTCCAGTTCTTTCATGGCGCGGATTACTTTCTCGTAGACGTCCGGCTTTACATGCGGGCGCTGGTTAAGCACACGGTCGACTGTGCCTCTTGACACACCTGCCCGCAGCGCAACCGTGTTGATTGTTGCTCGCTGAGCGATAAGATCATCCCCTTTCTGCGTACACTGTACGTACAGTATAACAGCAAAATGACGAAAATTGCAAGAGAAAAGTGGATTTCATAAGATTTTTTCCTGATTTTTTAATTTAGGCTGTTGACAATACTGTTCGGATGTGCTATATTTGTGCCAACAAGCACAAAACACAAACAGGCACAAAAATTCAAGGAGGTAGCAAGAATGAAGAAACAGTTGATGGCCATTTTGCTTGCGGGGGCAATGTGCGCAGGTTCCATGATGGGTGTAAGCGCAGAAGAAGCTGAGACGGGTGCTGTTGGCGTTGAGGATGCAGCGGAGGTTCTTGGGGAGGTTTCCTTCGTGATTGGTCTGCGTGACGAGTTCCGTTCCGTTCTTGAGGCAGGTATGCTGGACGCGGCGGATGATCTGGGAATCAAACTGAGCACACAGGACGCGAAGCAGGATTCGAGCATGATGCTCCAGTATGTGGAGACGGCGAAGAACAGCGGACAGAAAGCGATCATCGTGAATATGGTGGATACCGCGACTGCAGCGCAGATCGTAGAAGCAGCCGGGGACATGAAAGTTGTATTCGTAAACATGCCGCCAAACGATCTGAGCGTTCTGAATGAGAACGTGGCCTATGTAGGTTCGGATGAGACGACCGCCGGTTATTTCCAGGGCGAGTTCCTGGCGAATTATTTCAAAGAGCAGGGCAAGACGGATATCAAATATATCCTGCTGAGCGGCACACTTGGAGCCACCTACACACTCCAGCGTACAGAGTCAGTTCTGCAGGCCCTTGAAGAGAACGGAATCAACGCGGAAGAAGCGACGGAGCCGCTGGTAGCAGACTATGAGCGCGCGACGGCGATGGATATGATCGCTCCGCTTCTCACGGCACAGACTGAATTTGACTGCATCATCGCGAACAACGACGCTATGGCGATCGGCGCGATCGAAGCTCTGAGACAGGCGGATATCGATCCGACCACAGTTCCGGTTGTCGGAATCGACGCAACGGTTGACGGATGTGCGGAAGTTCAGTCAGGCGCTCTGGCAATGACCGTATATCAGGATGGCTATGGTCAGGGATACGGCGCACTGATGGCGGCTTACAACCTGGTTGCCGGAAATGAGCTGAGCACAAATACAGGGTATGAGACAGATGAGACAGGCTGTATCCTCTGGGTACCGTTTGAGCCGGTTACCGCTGAGAACGTAGAGGATTATATCCAGTAATATCTGAAATGTGCAAGTCTTGAATTTAATATCCCCACCCGGTATAATGTCGGGTGGGGAGTTTACTGTGAGAGTGCGTAAGCACGGAACAGTCCGTGGACTTATATTCATGGTGTTGCTCGCAGCGCGGACATGAAAAAGCAGGGGTTTTTGAAAAATGAATCTGGCAGAGCGAAATCGTACAAGGAGGAAATGATACTATGAAAGTTACTGCATGTATTGAGACACTGTTTACGGAGCTACCGTGGCAGGAGCGGTTCAAAGCGGCAAAAGAGGCCGGTTTTGACTACATTGAATTCTGGAGCTGGACAGACAAGGATCTGGATGAGATTAAGCGTCTTGCTGAGGAAGCGGGCATTGGAATCAGCGGTTTCAACGGAGATGCGGACTACTCTCTGGTGGATCCCACTCACAAGGAGAAATATCTGGAGTTTCTTGGGAAGTCACTTGCGGCGGCGCAGAAGATCGGTGCGGAGAGCGTGACAATCCATTCCAACGCGCTGGGCGACGGAGGAATCGTGGTGAATCATTACACGGAGCTGTCCGACACAGTGAAGCTCTGCTCCATGTATGATATGCTGAAGGAAGTAGCAGTGATGGCAGAGCAGACCGGGATCACCTGCAACCTGGAAGGGCTGAACATTACGACTGACCATGTCGGGAATTTCCTGAAAAATACACAGATGGCGGCGGAGATCATCCGTCTGATCGGAAGCCCGAAGGTAAAGATTCTCTACGATGTATATCATATGCAGCTGAACGAGGGTTCCATCTGCGATACCCTGAGCAAATATATTGATACAGTCGGACATATCCACATCGCGGACGCGCCGGGACGGCATGAGCCGGGCACCGGGGAGATCAACTATCCGAATGTTATCCGTCATCTGAGAAAGCTTGGGTATGAAGGAAAGATCGGATGCGAGCTGTTCCCGGAGAAGGATACAGAGACTGCAGTGAAAGCGATTATGAGCATTTTTTAACCATAAAAATTGTAGCGAATTTCTGATTATCTTTGCATTATTGCTTTTTGAGAGGAATGTGGTACAATAAAACCAAGAACGGAGTTAGTAATTCCACTTACAGAATTTTTGGGTATAGACTCCCGGCGAAGAAGAATGGGGCTAACAGCTCCAAACAAATTTTTTGGGTATAGACTCCCAACAAAGAAGAAAGCAGGTTGTTCAAACCTGCTTTCTGTTTCAGTGCGCCCGGCGGGCGCACGTTCTAAGGGGTGAAAGTCCCTGACCCGCCCGGCAGTGGGAAGGGTGCAGTCA
>CANQUH010000248.1 GCA_947626965.1 uncultured Lachnospiraceae bacterium | reverse complement strand
CTGGTTCCTTTTCCATTTAATAACGCCGCAGGTACAGGTGTCTCTGGGACAGGCCTGCCCCTTGCGGCGTCCGTTTTTGTTTACTTCTGCTATTTTATCTGTTTCACAGCCGCCCTGCCTCTTCTCCGTTTCCCGGAGTCCAGATGCCCTGGCGCCATCCTCTTCCGGATTTTTATTCCGGCCCTGCCAAGTCCTCTTCCGATTCCTCATTTCGGACTTGCCACTTCCACGACCTGCCTTTCAGTCCGGCACTACCTCGTCCTCTTCCGTCTTCTCACAAAGAACACCAGCAGCCCCAGGATCACCACGGCCGATCCCGCGAAGATTCCAAGGTACAGGCCCAGCGGTGTCTCGTCTCCTGTCCGCACGCTGTTCTGCGTCGGCGGCGTATCCGGATTCTCCGGGCTCTCTGGATTGTCCGGGTTCTCCGGGATCACCGGCTCTCCGGGCGGCTCCGTCCGTGCGTTCGTGATTACCACGGCTTCCTCGGAGTGGTCTCCGGAAAGCGTTACACTCGTCTTATCCACCGATACCGTATATGCGAAGCTTGCGCTTCCCGCCACTGGCACGCCGTCCGCGTCTGTCTCGGTTACGTAGTAGGTCTTGCTGTCGTCCGGGTTCTGCCCGATGTAGACCGGCACCGTCACAGACAGCTCGCTGTTTCCGTCCATCGCCAGTTCAACCACATCGCCGTACCTCGTCCTGTATTCCGGATCCTCGAAGATTCCGGCGTAGAAGGTTTCTCTTGTGCCTGCGAGCGCTCCGTTGCGGAATACGCGCTTCGTGATGGTCAGCTCGCCCTCCACGTAGTATTCCGGCGGCGTGTCGCGGAACACGTTCTCAAAGGTTACCGCCTTCTCCGGCGCCTTCACGGTCAGCTTCTTCCTGTTTCCATCCGGGAAGACTGCCGAGAATTCGCCTTCCTCTCCGATGGTTCCGCTGTCAACCGGGTTTCCTTTCTCGTCTGTCTCGCTCACGTAGTACTCGGTTCCAAGCGGCAGGCCCTCGAAGGTCACTGTCTGGCTGGAGGCATTCACGAACCGCATCGGCATCACATCCGATACCCGTCTCGTCCGCGCTTCGTCCGCGAACAGCGCCACGTAGAAGGTTCCGTCCGGCGTCTTCAGGGCTTCCCCGGAGAACCGCATCAGGTTCTTCGTCACGGAGAGCTCTCCCTCGTCCGGCTCTGTCGTCTTCTCGTTTGTGATCACGACGGTTTCTTCGTCGTGCTCACCCGACATGGTTACGCTTGTTTTGTCTACCGATACTTCATATTTGAATCCCGCGGCGCCCGCCACCGGCACGCCGTCCGCGTCTGTCTCTGTCACGTAGTAGGTCTTGCTGTCGCCTACGTTCTGGCCCAGCGTTACCGGGATCTCCACGGAGAGCTCGCTGCTTCCGTCCATCTTCAGCTCGATCACGTCGCCGTACAGGGTCTTATAGTCCGGGTCCTCGAAGATGCCCGCGTAGAACGTTTCGTTGGAATTTACCATCCTGCCGTTCCGCAGCACGCGTTTTGTAATGGTCAAGGTTCCTTCATAATAGAACTCTTCCGGCACTTCCGAGAACACGTTCTCAAACTCAACAGCCCCTTCCGGCACTTCCGCCGTCAGCTCCGCCTGGTTCCCGTTGGCGAACAGCGCGGCAAAGATTCCGCCTTCCCCGTAGGTCCCGTCGTCGATCGGATTGCCGAATGCGTCTGTCTCGCTCACGTAGTAGACCGTGTCGAGCGGCAGGCCCGTGAACGTCACCGTCTGGCTGGATGATCCGGAGAATTCTACCGGGATCACATTCGATACCCGCTCCGTCCGCTCCGCGTCCGCAAACAGCGCCACGTAGAACGTTCCTTCCACCGCCGTCAGGTCGTCTCCCGCCAGCGTCCTTAAGTACTTCGTCACGGAAAGTTCGCCTTCTTCCGGCTCCTCCCGCTCATCTACCATCGTCACGGTGACCAGTTCATCCGTATCTCCGGTTACCGTGAATGCCACATCCGCTGCCAGCTCGTAGCCTTCCGGCGCGGTCAGCTCTCTTAAGATGTAGTTCCCTGCCGGGATCCCCCGCACTTCCTGCGGCTGGCCGTCCGTAAGGAACAGCCACCTCGGGTTCCCGTCCTCATCCAGGATCACGTTTCCTTCGCTGTCGCAGATCACAAGCACTGCGCCCGCGACTCCGTTTCCTTCCTCATCTACTTTGTCGACTTCTACACGGGTCCGGCGGTTCACTGCCGTCAGTACAGGCACTGTTCCGCTTCCCGGCACGTACCGGCCGTCTTCCACTGCTATGGTTCCAGGTCCTGCGATCGTGAACTCCAGCGGCTCTGCCGAGAGGATGTAGCCCTCCGGCGCCGACTGCTCCACAAACCGGTAATCGCCAAGCTCCAGGTGCTCCACCGCAATCTGCCCGTTCGCATCTGTCGTGTAAGTGCCAACTGTTTCCCAATAGAATGATCCTTCACTGTCGCTTCCCGATTCCGCTCCGTCCGGGGCCGCCCCGTAAGTCTTCTTCTGCAGTTCGTACACTGCGCCCGGTACCGGATTGCCGTTTTCATCCACCTTGTTCAGGATGACCGCGCCTTCCACTTCATCCACCATCGTCACCACGACGGCCTCATCCGTGTCGCCTGTCACCGTGAACGGCACATCTGCCGCCAGCTTATAGCCTTCCGGCGCTTCCAGCTCTCGCAGGATGTAATTCCCTGCCGGCATTCCGAGGATCTCATACGGCTCCCCGTCCGTTACAAACTGCCATCTCGGGTTCCCGTTCTCATCCAGGATGATATTTCCTTCGCTGTCGCAGATTACAAGCGTTGCTCCCGCGACTCCGTTGCCTTCTTCATCTACTTTCTCGATTATCACGCGCGTCCGGCGGTTCACTGCCGTCAGCTCCGGCACTGTCCCGCTTCCCGGCACGTATCTTCCGTCTTCCACGGCCAACGTGCCCGGGCCTGCGATTGTAAAGTTCAGCGGTTCCGTTGAGAGGATGTATCCTTCCGGCGCCGACTGCTCCACAAACCGGTAGTCGCCAAGCTCCAAGTGCTCCACCGCGATCTGGCCGTTCACATCCGTCGTGTAGGTGCCCATCGTCTGCCAGTAGAAGGTTCCTTCGCTGTCGCTTCCTGTCTCCGCTCCGTCAGGCGCTTCCCCGGCTGCTCCGTAGACCTTCCTCTGCAGCTCATACACTGCGCCTGCTACCGGATTTCCGTCCTCGTCCACCTTGTTCAGGATGACTGCGCCTTCCGCTTCATCTACCATCGTGACTACGACAGCTTCATCCGTATCTCCGGTTACCGTGAACGGTACATCCTCCGCCAGGATATAGCCCTCCGGCGCTTCCAGCTCACGCAGGATATAATTTCCTGCCGGCATCCCGAGGATCTCATACGGCTCCCCGTCGGTCACGAACTGCCACCTCGGGTTCCCGTTTTCATCCAGGATCACATTACCTTCGCTGTCGCAGATCACGAGCGTTGCTCCTGCGACTCCATTTCCGTTCTCGTCTACTTTATTTATCTGTACGCGCGTTCTGCGGTTTACTGCACTCAGTTCCGGCACCGTTCCGCTTCCCGGCACGTACCGACCGTTCTCTACAGCCAATGTACCCGGGCCTTCGATTGTGAATTCCTGCAGTTCCGTCGAGAGGATGTATCCTTCCGGCGCCGACTGCTCCACAAACCGGTAGTCCCCAAGTTCCAGGTGCTCCACCGCGATCTGCCCGTTCACATCCGTCGTGTAGGTGCCCAGCGTCTGCCAGTAGAACGTTCCGCCGCTGTCGCTTCCCGTCTCCGCTCCGGCAGGCGCTTCCCCGGCTGTCCCGTAGACCTTCCTCTGCAGCTCGTATACTGCGCCCGGTACCGGATTGCCGTCCTCATCCACCTTGTTCAGGATGACCGCGCCTTCCGCCTCATCCACCATCGTCACTACGACAACTTCATCCGTATCTCCGGTTACCGTAAACGGTACATCCTCCGCCAGAATGTAGCCCTCCGGCGCTTCCAGCTCTCTTAAGATGTAGTTCCCTGCCGGCATCCCGAGGATCTCATACGGTTCTCCGTCGGTCACAAACTGCCATCTCGGGTTTCCGTCCTCATCCAGGATGATGTTTCCTTCGCTGTCGCAGATCACAAGCGTCGCGCCCGCGACTCCGTTTCCGTTTTCATCTACCTTATTTATCTCCACGCGCGTCCTGCGGTTCACCGCGGATACCTGCGGCACCGTCCCGCTTCCCGGCACGTACCTTCCGTCTTCCACAGCCACCGTACCCTGGCCGCTGATCGTGAACTCCAGCGGAACCGTCGAGAGGATGTAGCCCTCCGGCGCCGACTGCTCCACAAACCGGTAGTCCCCGACTACCAGGTGTTCCACCGCAATCTGGCCGTTCACATCTGTCGCGTAGGTTCCCAGCGTCTCCCAGTAGAAGTCTCCGCCGCCGTCGCTTCCCGTCTCCGCTCCGGCCGGGCCCGTTCCGTAGGTCTTCTTCTGCAATGCGTACTCCACGCCTTCCAGCGGGTTCCCGTCCTCGTCCGTCTTGTTCAGGATGACTGCTCCTTCCAGCTCATCCTCCATCGTCACCACAACGGCCTCGTCCGTGTCGCCTGTCACGGTAAACGGCACATCCTCCGCCACATGGTAGCCCTCCGGCGCTGCAAGCTCCCTTAACAGGTAGCTGCCTGCCGGGATCCCATAGATCTCATACGGCTCCCCGTCCGTCACAAACTGCCACCGCGGGTTTCCGTTCTCATCCGTAACAATGTTTCCTTCGCTGTCGCAGATCACGAGCGTCGCTCCCGCAAGCCCGTTCCCCTCTTCATCCACCTTATTAATCTCTACATGCGTCCGCGGGTTCACCACCGATACTTCGGCCACGTCCCCGTCACCCGGCATATACCAGCCGCCGTCTGTCTCGGCCACCGTCCCCGGGGCCTCAATCGAGAAGTAGAATGGAAGCGTTGTCCCGACATACCCTTCCGGCACCGACTGCTCCATAAACCGGTACAGCCCCAGCCGCAGGTGCTCCACCGCGATCTGGCCGTTCGCGTTTGTCTCATAGGTTCCAAGCGTCTGCCAGTAGTACCGGCCCCCGCTGTCGCTTCCCGTCTCCATATCTCCCGGGAGCTCCCCGTCCCCCGTCACGT
>CANQUH010000247.1 GCA_947626965.1 uncultured Lachnospiraceae bacterium | reverse complement strand
TGGTGCTGTTCCCGTTTTACTGGATGGTGCTGACCTCCGTAAAAAGCTACAGCGCCTACAATTCGGAGTATATTCCGAAATTATTTACCTTGTCTCCGACGCTGCAGAATTATAAAGAAGCGTTCACGGCAGTGCCGCTGGCAGGATATTTTCTGAACACGGTCATTTTTACTGTCGTAACCACCGCGCTTATGCTGGTTGTGACCGTGCTTGCGGCGTTTGCCTTTGCGCGGCTGAATTTTCCGGGAAAGCATCTCGCGTTTACGCTGCTGCTCTCACTGATGATGATTCCGAACGAACTGGTAGTTATCACAAATTATGTGACAATCACGAACCTGGAGCTGCGCAACACGTTCACCGGGCTGATTCTGCCGTCGGTCACTTCGGTCTTCTACATTTATCTGCTGAAGGAGAACTTTGAGCAGGTGCCGGATCAGCTCTACTATGCGGCGAAGGTTGACGGAACCTCCGATCTGAAGTATCTGCGGAAGGTTCTGGTGCCGATCTGCAGGCCGACGATTGTGACAATCACGATCCTCAAGGCAATCGAGTGCTGGAATTCGTACGTGTGGCCGCGGCTGGTCACGGACGATGAGGCATACTTCCTCGTATCAAACGGAATCCAGGAGATCCGGGAGAATGGATTCGGGCGTGAGAATATTCCGGCGATGATGGCAGCAGTCGTGGTTATCTCCATTCCGCTGATCATTCTGTTCCTGCTGTTCCGCAGGATGATCATGGCGGGTGTGTCGAGAGGAGGGATGAAAGGATGAGACAGATCGTTCCGTGTGAATTTCAGGAAAGGATTTCTGGAGAAAGTTTTGGGAAGACCGGAAAAAGTTTTGAGAGAGCCGGAGGAAGTTTTGGGAAGATCCGGAAAAAAACAGAGAAATCCGAAGGGGTTCGGAGAAAAATCCGGTCAGGCTTTGGGAGAAAGAGGGTCAGAAGACCGGCGTTTCTTCTTGCGGCGGCTCTGCTGTGCGCGGTTTCCCTGACCGGCTGTCACGGAAAAGTGGGGAGAAGCACGTTCAAACTTCCGAAGGAATTTGATGATTTTGAAAAGATCGAGCTCACGTTCTGGGCGAAGAACGATACAAACAAGACGCAGACCGACATTTACGAGAAGGCGATCGCCGATTTTGAGAAGCTGTATCCGAACGTCACGATAAATCTGCGCCTGTACACGGATTACGGGAAAATTTACAATGATGTCATCACAAATATCTCGACGAACACGACGCCGAATGTCTGCATCACTTATCCGGACCATATCGCGACGTACCTGACCGGGGAGGACAGTGTGGTTCCGCTCGACGATCTGTTTACAGATAAGCGGTATGGACTGGGCGGGAGCAGAGTCCGCTTTGATTCTCCGACGCAGGAGGAGATCATTCCGCAGTTCCTCGAGGAGTGTTCCATTGACGGACACTATTACGCGATTCCCTATATGCGCTCGACGGAAGCCTGCTATGTCAACAAAACCTACGTGGAAAAGCTGGGGTACACGCTGCCGGACGTTCTCACCTGGGACTTTGTCTGGGAAGTCTCGGAGGCGGCGATGGAGAAGAACGACGACGGCACCTATAAGATAAATGGACAGAATGTCATGATTCCCTTTATCTACAAGTCGACCGACAATATGATGATCCAGATGATCCGGCAAAAGGGCAGCGGCTATTCCACTGACAGCGGGGAAATTCAGATTTTCAACGACACGACAAAGGAACTTCTGTACACGATCGCGGAACACGCGAAAAGCGGCGCGTTCTCGACGTTCAAGATATCAAGTTATCCCGCGAATTTCCTGAATGCTGGCCAGTGCATTTTCGCGGTCGACTCCACGGCGGGCGCGACCTGGATGGGGACGAACGCTCCGCTGATCGACATCGCGGAGGACAAGCTGGTGGAGTTTGAGACGGCGGTGCTGCCGGTTCCTCAGTTTGATCCGGAGCATCCGCAGATGATCTCGCAGGGTCCGTCCGTCTGCATATTTAACAAAGAAGACCCGCAGGTAGTGCTGGCGTCCTGGCTGTTCGCGCAGTACCTGCTGACGGACGACGTGCAGATTGCCTACTCCGGGACAGAAGGCTATGTGCCGGTGACCTCGCGGGCGCAGAACTCCGCCGAGTATCAGGATTATCTGGCACGCTGCGGCGAGGACAATACCACGCATTATGACGTCAAGATCAAAGCGGCAGAGCTGCTGCTGGATCACACCGGGGACACGTTTGTGACGCCTGTCTTCAACGGATCCGCTTCTCTGCGCGATGCTGCGGGACAGCTGATTGAAAGTGTGACAAAGTCTGTCCGGAGAAAACAGAAAATAAACGACAAGTATATGAAGAAGCTTTACGAGGAGACATCCGCTTTGTATCATCTCGATGAGATCGGGGAACAGAGCGGAGCCTCTGCGGGCGGCAAGGCGGATCTCGGAGAGCTGCCCGCGGCGTCAAAGCTTCTTTTGATTGTGCTTGGGGTTACATGGGCGGTGATTCTGCTGTGCGTGTGCAGAAAAGTATTTGTACAGAGAAAAAGGCAGCCGCCACATGACAGCTGACCTGGAGACAGCAAAACCACCCGTCTGGACAAGTGGAGGGTGGTTTTGCTATGTATCAGACTGTTCTGAACTGTCGGGTTCGTCAGTCTGCGGTATATACCTGGCGAAGGTTTTCTTCAGCAGAAAAGAGTTGGCGTACGCAATTGATGAGAACCCCAGCGTAAGCCAGAGAAATGAGCAGTATTTGAATGTATTCACAGTATAGAAGGTCAGCGCCGCGCAGGCGAAGATCAGCATGAACATGGAAAAGGTACGGGCGAAAGAAGAGAGCGCGAGCCCAAAAGCGCTGCGGAGCGTCCCGACCACCGTATTATTGAACTGGGCAAGAACCGGAAAGACATAGAGCAGTTCCATGATATAGCCGATCAGCGCGACAATGCTGAAAAACTGTACGAGCATGGGAATGGTTCCGGCGCTTCCCCAGACATTGGAAATGTCGAACCAGAGAACCCAGGCGAACAGGAGCATGATCAGCCATATGACAAGCGCCTGACGGAAATTCTGACGGAAAGATCTGAAATAACTGCGTATAATGTGGGACTCACGGTTGTCCGACATCTTCAGTGTGACATAGTGGAGCGCGGTCAGAGCAGGTCCAATCGTCAGGATGGGAATACAGGAGATAACAAAAACAATATTCAGTATCATAAGATCGGCAATTCTGCCAAGAAACAGCATCAGAGGGCTGTCCATATCTAAAAAATTTCGCATAAATAATCCCCGGCTTTCTATAATATTCATGACTTACTGCAGACCGTTTCTGAATGGAAGGCCCGGCCTGTTCTGCATAAAATAATGCTGGGGTCAAAAGGTATTTTGCCCCCATGATGCCACGAATTGCTCCGCACTTCGTGCTCCCGCAATTCTGAAACACCTCAAATCCGCACATTTTTCCATGAAAAATGGCTTCTTTTCGGTGTTTTTGGGGTCTCAGTGTCATGCTTTTCCATGTGAACATGGAACGCATGCCCTTTCGACCCTAGCATCATAAAATTTATTGACATCAAAAATCACATTGCTATAATAGTATAAGATAAAATAAAAAACAAGATAATTTTGTAAAGTTTGCCCAAACTCTCCGAAGCTGCTGTTACAGTTTGCACCTCCACTGAGTTCGAGGTGATTTCCACACATTTCGTGCGGAAATCCCGAGGTCTGCGGCGCAGGATTCCGGAGAACAGGCGCAGGGAGACGTGAAATGAAAAAACTCTCTCTTTTTGCGGGAAAAGCCGAAAGGCGGCTCAATGATCTGAGTCTGCGGAAAAAGCTGCGGTATCTCTATTATTTCTGCATACTTGTTCCGATTATCCTGACGGATACCATTATTCTGTACAGTCTGGTCAGCGCGGAGCAGGCGGAGCATAAGCGTGAGATGCAGGCCATCGCCAGTTCCGTGCAGTATCAGGTGACGGCGTTTGCGGAGAATTCCGCACTGGTGTCGAGAAGCATTTACATGGATGATTCGATTCAGGAATTTCTTAACACACAGTTTGAGAGGCCGAGTGAGTATGTCAGCAGGTATCAGGATATTATGCACAATTCTCTGACGGAAGGCATTATGGGGATTGACAACACGGTAATCACCGTCTATGCGGACAATGACACGATTGTAAACGGCGGAGGTTTTATCCGTCTCTCGGAGGTGACGCAGACCGACTGGTACAGACGGTACAAGGAGAGATTTTCAAAAACGGTGGTCATGTTTTATTACGACAGCAGCGAGGGCCGCAAGGCACTGTTTCTGCGGAGTCTGAACCGCCCTCTCGGAAGCAGGAAGGAACGCTTTGTGAAGATCGAGATGGATTACAGCGCCCTTGCAAGGTCGATTATCAACACGAAGTACAGTTATCCGGTATATATCTGCTGCGGGGACGAGGTTATCGTCTCCAATTCCGAACTGAATAATCTGGGAGAGAATTTCTCCACGTTTACTCTGGAAGATAAAGTAGGCCTTGAGACAGATTTTACGCTGTACAGCGCGCAGCTGCGGGTTTGTGTTCTGAAGAAAACGGACGGTATTCTGGCGGCGATTCTGGATAATATCCTGCTGTTTGTCCTTCTGCTTTTATTTAATATCTTTATGCCTCAAATTCTAATGAATCTGATCGAGCATTCCATCACGGACCGGATCTTTGGCCTGGAGCAGGTGTTTGAGCAGGTGAACAGCGATACGCTGATCAAAATATCCGGGGAGGAAGGAAAGGATGAGATCGGAAGCCTGATCTGCAATTATAACCGCATGGCCGACCGGATGAACGGGCTGATCCAGATGGTGTACCGGGATCAGCTGAAAAAGCAGGAGATGTATATTGCCCGCCAGAAGGCGGAGCTTCTGGCGCTTTACAGCCAGATCAACCCGCATTTCCTCTTTAACGCGCTGGAGAGTATCCGCATGCACAGTATCCTGAAGGGGGAACAGGAGACTGCCGATATGGTGCAGAAGCTGGCCGTCATGGAAAGACAGACGGTGGACTGGTCAGCGGATCTGAACACGGTCAAAAAGGAGATGGAGTTTGTGGAGGCGTATCTTTCTCTGCAGAAATACCGCTTCGGTGAACGCCTGTCCTACCGTATTGAGAC